>NZ_JAMPKY010000006.1:0-300000 GCF_039962255.1 Leptolyngbya subtilissima AS-A7
CTCAATGCGCTGGTCACCCAAGGCCAATCTTGGCGAAACCCGAAGGATACAGAACCCCCTCAGACGGCCACACCAGCTACAAGTGGTTGACAATTAAGATAATCGCTAAATCCTTCCCCCAGATCGGGAGAGGGACTTTTTCGCGATCAGCATCCACTGCTTGCGCCCAGCTCAAAAGAGCCTTAATTCTTTGATTTGACAAAGCACTAGTGCGATCGGATGGTGCGTCTTCACAAATTGGCAGATCCCCAGCAGGTCTCAAAAAAGCGTTCTCTAATCAAAGGAATGCCCTACCTGAAACCAGCGATAGCCATATGCGGGTAGGTGAATATCGTAGGCAGACTCTGAGATCTCCGCCTCCGGCTGATCTTCAAATAGATCGATCAAGCATTTACCCACGTCATCCTTCAGCGTTAGCGTCGCTTTGCAGTCAGACTGACTGAAATTGTGCACCGCGATCACTGCCTTGCCTCGCCACTCGCAGCGGTGGGCAAAAACGCTGTCATGGCCAGTGTTTAACAGTTGCAATTGACCCCAGCCAAACTCCGGACATTCCTTACGCAGGCGAATCGCCCGCTCCATCCAGTTCAACAGCGAATTAGGATTGCGCTGCTGGGTATTGACGTTTAGCTTTCTGTAGCTGTAGTCGCCCGTGGAAACCACCGGCAAAATCACTTGATCAGCAGGCGCTATAGAAAACCCGCCATTTGGTGCCTTTGACCACTGCATGGGGGTGCGGGCGGGCTTGCGTTCCTCTAGCGACAGATCGTCACCCATGCCCAGCTCTTCGCCATAGTTGACCACGGGCGTGCCGGGCAGGGTGAAGAGCAGACTGTAGGTGAGCTTGAGCCGTTGCAGGTTGCCGTCGAGCAGCGGCGCAAACCGACGGCGAATGCCACGATCAAAGATCCACATGGTCTCGCGATCGGGGGCAAAGGCCGCCGCAATTTCGTCCTGCTCATCGGAGGAGAGTTTATCTAGACTCAGCTCGTCGTGGTTGCGCACAAAGTTAGCCCACTGCCCGGCGGGCGGCGACGGGGGCAACTCCTTAAAAGCTTGGGCCAAGGGAGCGGCTGATTCTCTAGCGAGAGCCAATACCAAATGTTGGTTGCCCCAAAAGTTGAACAACATCTGCATGCGATCGCCATCGCCAAAATATTTAGGCAATTTTTCTAAAGACTCGTTGGCCTCGGCCAGCAAAATTGCATCTCCCCGCCGCCACGACAGAAAATCGCGCAGTTCATTGATATAGATAAAGGGATCTTCGACCTGCTCGAATACGTTATCGGCCTGGGTTAGCTCAATTAAGAAAGGGGCGGCATCAATGCGAAACCCAGACACTCCCAGTTCTAGCCAGAAGCCCATCATCTTTTTGATTTCTTCTCTGACTTTGGGGTTGGTGATGTTTAAATCTGCCTGGTGACTGTAGAACCTGTGAGCATAGTAAGCACCTACCTCGGGTTGATAGGTCCAGGTTGACTTTTGCAAACCGGGAAAAACAATGCCTTCATCAATATCTTCAGGTTCTTCCTTTGACCAGAAATAATAATCTAGATATTTTGAGTTTTTGTCTTTAATCGCCGATTGAAACCAGGGGTGCTGGTCAGAGGTATGGTTGACCACTAAATCGATCAGAATACGAATGCCCCGCTCCTTGGCGTGGCGGGCAAACTCAACAAAATCGCCCAGAGAACCCAGCCGAGGGTCGACGGTGTAGTAGTCCATCACGTCGTAGCCGTTGTCTTTGTTGGGTGATGGGTAAAAGGGCATCAGCCAAACGCAGGTAATCCCAAGGCCAGATATGTAGTCTAAACGCTGGGTTAGCCCCACAAAGTCGCCTATCCCATCGCCATCACTATCCATGTAGGTTTCTACATCAAGACAGTACAGAACCGCGTTTTTGTACCAAAGATCTAACATGAGAAACCTGGGTAAACCGATATAGATTTAGTTTTAGGCTACGCTTCGGCTTTTGGTCAAAGCATTAATATGATGGCTTGAGATTTCGCTCCACCCTGAAAACCATTAATTTCCCTCTCAATTATTTGAGAAAAGGCAGAACTTTCTCACCAAAAACTTCAATGAACTGCTGCTGCTCTCGATTGACGTTGTGTAAGGAGATGGTTTCAAAACCCAGTTCTATATCCTTTTGCAACCACTCAATATGCTGCTGGGGGTCAGCCGAAACGCGCACGTATTGGTACATGTCTTCTGGCTTGACAAAGGTGGCAGCGGCATCAAACTGGCTAGGAACCCTAAAATCGGACAGCACCTGGCTTTCAAAAATATTGGTGCGCCACTGGTCGTGGGCTCCGTGCAGTGCCGTTTCTTGGTCTTGGGCGTAGGAAAGCTGCACCTTTAAGTACATCGGCTTGTGCTCGCCGCCGCCGCGCCGAAAAGCCTCAACCATCTCCCGCAGTTTGTCATGGGGGTGAGAAATAGTAATTAAGCCGTCGGCCCAACTTCCCACCCACTCAGCGGTTTTGGGGGTAATGGCCGCCCCCATAATGCGGGGCGGGTTGGCGGGGCGGGAATAGAGTTTGGCCTCTTCTACCTGCACTAGACCGTGGTGGGTGACGGTTTCGCCAGCCCAAAGGGCACGGATCACGTCTACGCATTCTTTAAGCCGCGCATTGCGCTCGGCTTTGATTGGCCAGGGCTGGCCGGTAATCGCTTCGTTCATCGCCTGGCCGGTGCCTAGGGCAACCCAAAAGCGATCGCTGAACATCTCCCCCAAGGTTGCTGCCGCCTGGGCAATAATGGCGGGATGGTAACGTTGGCCAGGGGCGCAGACAACACCAAAGGGCAGCGAGGTCGCATGCATAGCCGCCCCTAGCCAAGACCAGGCAAAACCGCATTCTCCCTGGCGCTCGCTCCAGGGATGAAAGTGGTCGGAGGAGGTGACGGCGGTAAAGCCAGCCTGTTCTGCTTTTTGAGCCCAGCCCAGCAGCGCGCTGGGGGCAAACTGCTCGTGGGAAGCGTGATAAGCAAATTTCACCATGGATTTATCGCTCAGAGCTGGGTTCTGTCGGGCCGGTCTAACCTGGGATCTATGCCCAACAGTTTTGCAAGAGTGCGATTATTCAACATCTACCAAACGCGGTAATTCGAGGTTTCGGGAGTTAGCTGGCTGCAATGGTTGAATATTGATAACCTTCGGCAGTTCTGCTGGGCGAATAGCTTTGGGGGGTGAGCATAGGGGCGATCGCATCTACACCGAAATGTCTACCACGCCTGACGGTGCGTTACCGTCTCCATGAACCCAGTTGAGCTAAGTCAAGTACTCTGCAAAGCTGCGGTGCGGCTCCCCAACAGGGTAAAATCTGACGTTGGTTGAGCAACTTGAGAGGACAGACCCCTGAAAACCCGCGTTATTATCGTTCGTCACGGGCAGAGCACCTACAACCAGCTCAAACTCATTCAAGGCCACTGCGACGAGTCAGAGCTGACCCCCGAGGGCGAGGCCCAGGCGCTCCAGGTGGGGCAGGCGTTGGTGGGCATTCCCTTTGATGGGGTGTGGGCCAGCCCTCTCAAACGCGCGCGCAAAACCGCTGAGATTATCGCCGCCGAGCTGCGGACGCAGATTGCGGGCTTAACCCCCACCTTTACCGACGACCTCAAAGAAATTTGCCTGCCGCTGTGGGAGGGTGTCGCCTTTAGCGAAGCCGAGGCTCAGCACCCCGAGACCTTCCATCAGTGGCGCACCGACCCAGCTAACCTGGTGATGGCAGTGCCCCAGGCCGATGGCACAACGGTCGATTTTTACCCCATTCGCGAGCTGTATCAGCAGGCAGCGCGGTTTTGGCAGGGCTTGCTGGCCGAGCACCAGGGCAAAACCCTGCTCGTGGTCGCCCACAGCGCCATCAACCGAGCGCTGATTAGCACCGCCATTGGGCTGGGGCCAGAATATTTCAACAACCTGCACCAGGCCAATTGCAGCATTAGCGTGCTGAACTTTGAAGGGGGCTGGGGCAGCCCGGTACAGGTTGAGGCCATGAACCTGACCAGCCATATGGGAGCACCGCTGCCCGAGATGCGGCGCGGTCACAAAGGCCCCCGCATGCTGCTGGTGCGCCACGGCGAAACCGAGTGGAACCGCCAGGGCCGCTTTCAGGGCCAGATCGATGTGCCCCTCAACGACAACGGTCGCGCCCAGGGTGCTAAAGCAGCAGAATTTCTCAAACCGGTGGCGATCGATGCGGCCTACACCAGCTTTATGGCGCGGCCCAAAGAAACGGCGGAAATCATTTTGCAGCACCATCCGGGGCTGACCCTGCACTCGGTCAACGAGCTGCGAGAGATTAGCCACGGTGAATGGGAAGGGCTCTACGAATCTGAGATCGAGAGCAGCTATCCGGGGCTGCTGGAGCAGTGGCAAAGCGCTCCCGAAACTGTGCAGATGCCGGGGGGCGAGAACCTGGAGGAGGTGTGGATGCGATCGATCGCCGCCTGGAAGGAAATTGTCGCGGCCCACAGCGGCGGCGACGAGGTGCAAACCATTCTCGTTGTGGCTCACGATGCGGTGAATAAGGCGCTGCTCTGTCACGTGCTGGGCATGGGGCCAGAGTCTTTTTGGCGGTTTAAGCAGGGCAACGGTGCAGTCAGCGTGATCGACTACCCCAACGGCATCGACAGCGCCCCGGTGCTGACCACGGCCAATGTTACGATTCACCTCTCGGGCAGCGTGCTCGATAAGACCGCAGCGGGGGCACTGTGACGGAAGTGCCGGGAACTGGGGCGCAGCTGATTCAGCAGGTGCGGGTGCTGGATGCGGTCACCCAGACGGATCAGGTCGCTGATGTGCTCGTACAGGATGGCATGGTGACAGAGATCGCCTCGTCAATCACCGTCATCCCGGCCAGTGCAGACATGATCGACGGCCAGGGAAAAATTCTCTTGCCGGGTCTGGTGGACCTCTACAGTCACTCAGGGGAGCCGGGCCACGAACCGAGGGAAACCTTGGAATCGCTGCTGGCCGCTGGTCAGGCGGGCGGCTTTACTCGCCTGGGCATTTTGCCGAATACGGAGCCTGCGATCGACCATACGGCGATGGTGGAGAAGCTGCTGGCCCGGCGGGACTCGTTGGCCGCAGGCCAGTCTCGGACTATCGCGCGTACAAATGCTAGTCTGCCTCGCCTGTATCCCTGGGGTGCGCTGACCCAGGGTGCCCAGGGGCAGCAGATGGTGGAGCTGGTGGAGTTGTCCGAGGCTCCGATCGCGGGCTTTGCCGACGGTCGAGCGATTCAGAATCCACTACTGGTGCAGCGGTTGTTGCAGTACCTGCGACCCTTGGGTAAGCCGGTGGCGCTGTGGAGCTGCGATCGCACTCTGCGAGACAGCGGCGTGGCTCGCGAAGGCCCCTTCTCGCTGATCTACGGCCTGGTGGGCGACCCGGCCAGCTCTGAGACCGCCGCTTTGGCCGCGCTGCTGGAATGTGTGGCCGAGGTTGGCACCCCTGTGCACCTAATGCGAATTTCGACCGGGCGCGGGGTCGAACTGGTGCGTCAGGCCAAAGAGCGCGGGCTGCCCGTCACCGCCAGCACCACCTGGATGCACCTGCTGTGGAGCGCTAAGGATTTGCACAGCTATGACCCCAACTTGCGGCTGTCGCCACCGTTGGGAAACCCCGAAGACAAAGTGGCGCTGATTGAGGGAGTGAAGGCGGGGGTAGTGGATGCGATCGCGATCGACCATACGCCGCACACCTACGAAGACAAGACCGTGGGCTTTCCCTCTGCGCCTCCTGGTGCGATCGGCCTAGAGCTAGCGCTAGGGATTCTTTGGGATACCTTTGTGGCCCAGAGCGACTGGTCGCCCCTGCAATTAGTTCAGGCGTTGAGCACAAACCCTGCTGCGTGTTGGGGCCAAACGCCGCCAACTATTCAGGCTCAGCAGCCCACTGAGATGATTTTGTTTGACCCCGGTACTACCTGGACGGTTGAACCCTCAACTCTGTGCTCTTTGTCGGCTAATACTCCCTGGCTGGGGAAAGAGATCCCCGGTCGCGTTCTGCGTACTTGGGTGCCGTCGCTTTAGCCACTGATTGCCCACTCGCCCGCTCAATGACTATTGCATTGGGTACTGTCGCCTGGCATTGACAGGGTCGAGGCGCTGATTGAGTTTGTGCTGGGTTTCTTTGCGATCGCGCCTGTCTCTGGCCCTCATCTACTTCTCTCTGCAAGCGTGATTCCGCCCTACCAACGGGGGGCCTGATAGAGCTGGTTTAGAAACGTCAAAGCGTTGACGGCAGCGTTCGGAAGTGCGGAGTTTGAGGAACGATAAGGCAGAAGCTTTTGCAAGTGAGGCAATCCCGGTCATCAATGGCGCAAAGGCGACAATTTGAGGACCCTGATGATGATGCAATACGAGACCCCACAAATTTGGCAAAATGCTTTGTTTCACAGCTTTCTATCGGTGACCTCTGGAGCAGAAGGTGTCATGTTTGGTGGCACGATCGCTGCATTAAGAAACGGGGCCTCTCACGTGACAGAAGCCTGCGGCATGGGCATTGCGGGTTGCGGAGCCTCACAGCATTGGGCTGGGTGGAGTGTTGCACTTGCTATTCTCTTTTATGCCGGCCTTATTAACAGCCTGATTTTGGGGAGTACTTATCAGTCTGCAACTACCTCGACACGGGGTTCAGACCTATCAGCAGTACTGATCAGGTGGGTGAGACGTCATCTCAACGCGGCTAAAGCTTCACCCCGATTCAAACAGTGGGTGGTATTGACCTTGCTGCTTGGCGTGCTTGGGACCACTGCTAGTGCTGCGATCGGAGGAGCCGTTGGTGGGTTCTTGTACGGCAACTTTATCACTGCCCTAGGAGCCGCCCATGGGGTTCCTGCTATTGGCTGGTTCTTTGGTGTCACGTTTGGCTTAGGTGCCGCTGTACTCAGTGCAACGCTGTTTGGCGGCATTGCAGGAGTCGCTTCAGGAGTGACGCT
This sequence comes from Leptolyngbya subtilissima AS-A7, assembly GCF_039962255.1. Classification (NCBI taxonomy): domain Bacteria; kingdom Bacillati; phylum Cyanobacteriota; class Cyanophyceae; order Leptolyngbyales; family Leptolyngbyaceae; genus Leptolyngbya; species Leptolyngbya subtilissima. Next base: position 6,945 of record NZ_JAMPKY010000006.1, read on the forward strand.
GCGGCACTTGCTCCGAGGCTGAACACTTTTAGTAGCAAGTGGTGCCGTCTCAGCTTGAACTGCTGACAGAAATCATCAAGATGACAAAATAGCTCTTCTAGACCATCCGTAAGGGGCCTGCTGAACCAGTTAGTTGAGATCAGCTTACAAAGGCCCCCCTTTGCTGATCGTAAACTGAGTTACTCACTTGCCCAGGTGCCGTGAAAACTGTGGGGCACTACCTCCGGCAGCCCTAGCCGACAGATTGGCCCTTTCTCAAGCTCATTCCCTTCGTAAACCCACAGTTCGCTGCGGTGTTGAGTGCCGTCGTAGACCACAGTCAGCACCCAAGGCTGCTGGGGGTTCACCGGGTTAGCGACGACGATCGGTTCGGAAGGATAGCGGCCCTCTCCGGCATCGGCAACGGTGAGACCGGTTTTAGGATCAAGGCGGGCGATCGACCCAAACATCTCCCCCACTGGAGTAGGCACCGTGCGATGCACATTTAGATAGGTGGTGGCCGTCTCATCGTGGCCAAACGCGACCGGAAACTCGCAGTGGCGATCGACCAAACACTGCTGGTCGAGAATCTTGCCGGTTTTGGGGTCGATGCGGTACTGCCAGAGTTGGGCATCAGCGGTGGTGGTGACCTGGCCTGAGGCTACCTCTTTAAGCTGCTGATTGGTGGTGAAGTCGGGGTAGCGCACCACGTCAAACACAATCGAGCCGTCGAAATCAAGGTAGCTGTGGCCAAAGTGCCACTGATACCAGGGGTCAACGGGGTTAAGGGCGATTGCCTCTAGACTGTCGGCATCCACCACGATGATCTGGGTGCCCTGCTGGGGCTGCCACTGAAAAGCATCGCTGAAGCTAGACAGCGCAAACAGCGCAGGCAGCGGGCTAAGGCGCACAGGCGACACGCAAAACACCAAGTAGCGATCGGCCAGCACAAAGTCGTGAATCAGTGGAATCCCCGCCAGAGGAATGGTGCCGGTTTTCTCAACGGCTCCGGTAGCGCTACAGCGATAGAGCTTGAGGGTGGCGTTGCCTCCAGGGATAATGCCAAAGCTAAAAATCTCCCCAGTGCGAGGGTGGCGCTTGGGGTGGGCGGTGAAGGTATCGCTAGGCTGGAGTCCCGTTAGGTTGTCTAGGCCAACGGTTTCTAGGGTCTCTATATCAAGGCGGTGGGGCAGGCCGCCTTCCCACAGGGTCAAGAGGCGATCGGGCAGGGCCAGCACCGAAGTATTGGCCGCATTCTTCATTTGGGTCTGCCACCGCTGCCAGATAGAAACGGGCGGCAGGCTGCCATAGCCCCGATAGAGACATTGCTCAGCCTCTTCTTCCTCCACATACCCGGCAGAGCGCACGTAGCGGTAGTTGGCCACAGCGCAATCGCCGTCGAAATTCACCCGCAGCACCGCCCCATCGCCGTCAAACCAGTGGCCGACTCGGGTGCCGCCGCGCTCTAGGCGAGCCGGACCATTGCGGTAGAGGGTGCCCCGCAGACCAGCGGGCAACTGCCCCTCCAAGACGGATAGCGTGGTAGCGGCGAATTCGGTAGCGGGTTGAGCGATCGCCCCTGCCCACAGCGCTGAGGTGGATGCGGTGGCGGGTTGCGATCGCGACGGTGCCAAAGGAGCCATAGGTGCAGAGATAAACGTGCTTAATCTATTGTGACCCAGGACGCCCTAGAGGGTGGGGCGATCGCCCCCTCACCCCTCCACTCCCTTACCCATCTACCCCTTCACTCCCCTACGACTCACTCTGCAACACCAAATCCCCCGCTGGCACCGGTGGATCATCCGCCCGCTCGGCCGTGATCAACATCTGCACTGGAGCAGTGCCACAGGCAGCATCGGGCAGCGCCCACTGATTGGTGTCTTCCGCCGTAGCCGGGTTAAATTCTCCACAAAACACGGGATCGCTGTCGGCCAACGCCCAGAGACGATAGACCTGGTCGTCGTCCAGGGGCGGCAGATCGGTGGTGACAATTAGCGCGGTTTGGTCGGCAGGGTTGACCACCAGGCGGGCGTTGGCCTGGGGCTCAGCCTCGGTACCTGCCAGAGCGTAGAGGCGGTTGGCGGGCTGGCTAAAGCTAGCCACCACGGCTTCGGTTTGGCGCAGGGCCAGGCGCAGGCGCTGATTTTCTTGCAGGGTGAACGCCAGGGCCAGGGCGGTGGCGGCCCAGCCGCAGGCTAGCCCCACTCGCCCCCAAGGAAAGCGGCGGCGGACGACTGGCGCAGTGCTGGGCAACTGGCTTGGAACGAGTACGTCTGCGGAAGTTGTAGGCTCAGGCTCAGCGGTCGTGGGCACGGCGATGGGTGCAGCCGCGGCTAGGGCGGCAGCCAGGGTGCGATCGCGCAGGTTTGGCGGCGGCGCTACTGGCGTTGGCCCAAGGGCAAGGCTGCCCCAGGTGGCTTGCAGGGCAGCCAGTTCAGTCGCCACTTCGGGATATTGCTCGAGCCACTGCTCGACCTGGGCAGCTTCTTCAGCGGTGAGGTCGTCGAGCACATACCCCGCCAGCAGCGAGCGCCAATTGTCAGGAAGGGGAGGGGAGGTCATCGGTAGACGGGGAGGGTGAGGGGTAGGGAGTAGATGGGTGAGGGGGCGGGGAATGGATGGGTAGGGAGTGTCTAGTCTTTTTGGTGCTGGAGGAGATCGCGCAGGCGCAGGAGGCCTTGGCGGCAGCGAGATTTGACGGTGCCTAGGGGAATGCCGAGCTGGGCGGCAATTTCGACTTGGGTGAGGCCTTGAAAATAGGCGATTTCTAGGACTTCGCGCTCGGTAGGGGGGAGTTGGTCAAGGGCGGCGCGCAGGTGCTGATTTTGCTCGTGCTGGGTGGCGTAGTCGACGGGGTTGGGCGATCGCGCCGAGGCTTCGCTGATGCGCTGAAACCGCTGCAAAATTACCGCCCGTCCGCTGTTTATCCGCAGGCGATCGAGGGCGCGAGAGCGGGTATTAGTAGCCAGGTAGCTGCCCACGGTGCCCCGCTCGGCGTCATACTGTCGCCGCTGCCAAAAATTGACGAACACCTCCTGGGTGAGGTCTTCGGCCTCAGCAGGGTTAGACAGCATTTTGAGGGCCAGGGTATAGACCATCGACGAATAGCGGTCGTAGAGGGCAGCGAGGGCAGCGGTATCACCGGCCCACAGACGGGTAACCAGATCGCGATCGCTAACTGGAGAAGACATCTGGGGGTCGGGGGGCGGCAATGGGGGCATTAACTACACATCAGGAATACGACTCAGACCACCCTTATGGATGGCCGGGGGAGAAACAGATACAAAACACAGTGGATGTGCTGAACTCAAACATCAATCAGGAGCACTTGCCATCCATAGATCAAAGCTAGTCGTATTGTGGCGGGTTTGAGCGCAATTACGCTCGCCCACGACATTAGCGCAAAGGATACTGCAATGAATCATGATTTCATGTCTGACGATCTAGCTTCCCCCAAAGCAGGGGTTTCTCGTCGTCGGGTTATGGTTGGCGGCACGATCGCGGGTCTAGTTGGCACCCTCGGTTTCTCTGCCTTAACCAAGAGTGCAGCCCAGGCCGAGAGCCTTAGCGCGCAGAACCGCAACAGAGGGGGAATCCGCGGCAGAGCAGCCGCTAACGACGCTGCAATTCTCAATGGGGCTCTCTATTACGAGCATCAGGCTATTTGGGCCTATGGAGCTGCTGCCGAGGGTCTCAGCGATACCGACGTGGGCAAAGCCGTGCTGGCGATCGCCCTGGCCAACCAGGCCGACCACATGGTTCACCGCGATTTACTCGTTCAAGTTGTGAGCGACCTGGGCGGCACCCCCGTCATGGCCGAAGATAGCTACGACCTGTCGGCCTATCTGGAGCGGGGCGACGGCGGCCTCGACTCTGATGTCAACATCGCCAAGCTGGCCCTGGCCCTCGAAACCGATGCCGCGATCGCCTACGCCAGTGAGGTCGCCCGGCTCAGAACCCCCGATCTGATTACCGCTGGGGCATCCATTGCCGCTGCTGAAGCAGCTCACGCTACCACCATTCGCGCCGCCTTCATTTCGCTAGGGGTCGAGATTCCCTTCGTGCCTGCCCCCTTTGTCAGCGCCGACACCCGCGAACAGTGGGTGCTCAAGGTGTGAGCCACCTGATGGCGCTGTCCAACAGACTTTCCTGAAATCGTCACTATCTGGATCTAAAGTCACTCCTGACTTTTGCCCGGGGCTCCGCCTCGGGCTTTCTTAATTTTGGGTAGCGGGTTAGTAGGTTGAAAAGTTCGAACCTGCTAACCCGCCACCCAGTTTTGCTCAAGCGGCAGAAATCGCCGCTACCTCAATCGATTGCGCGATCGCCAGCCAGTCACCAGCCGCACTTAAATAACCCACCTCAACCACATAGATGCGATCCCACTGGGGAATCGGCAGGTACCAGTCTTGGGCAAAGTCGTCGCGGCAGCGCTGCTCCACTACCGCTGGGGGCAACGGCGCTTGGGTGGCCCGACCGGTGACATCGTAGAGGCGCAGGGTCATGGTTTCACCGCCATCGGCTTTGGCCCGGTCGCGATCGCCCTCATCGATTTGCCACACCGCGTAGAACCGTCCCCCATCCTGGTCAATGGATAGGCGAATCCAGCTGGCGGCAGCGGCATCGCCAGCGACCTCTGGCACCGGCTCAGGGCTAGTAGGCACCACTCCAAAGCTGTCGGGCGAGCTGGGCGGAATGCTGGCTAACGCCGCCACAACCTCGGGCGGCAGCCCCTCCAGCCCAGACAGATCCTCGCTCCCCGCCACCTCCGCTGGGGGTGGCACATAGTCGCCCGGCTCCACGGGCACCGGCGGCGGCACCGGCATGGGGGCCGGTCGCAGGGGCGGCATTGTTGCAGCAGCGGCAGTACTGTTGCTTTCCATTGGCAGCGCCATGGGTTCGGCCTCAACGGGAGGGGCATTCCCTAACCGCACCTGGCTGAGCAGTTCTTCCTCCAAGGTGCTGGGCATCGGCTCTGACACCGTGACCTCGGGGGAAACCGACGCTGGGATATCACCATCGGGAACAGAGCTAGGGGCAGCAGGCGACGAGCTAGGGGCGATCGCGCTGGCATCTTCGGCGCGATCGGGCAAATCAGCCGCCTCTGCCGCTAAGTCAGGGGGTACATCAAAGCTGCTGGCGATCGTAGTCCCGGCCATTTCCACATCGGCGGAGGGCAGCCCCTGCACCATCTGCTGTAGCTCCATGGGCACGTCGGGGTCGTAGCCATAGTCTACCGGAGGCGCATATTCAGGCACCACCATTCCAGACCCAGAGGTGCTGCCAATCCCTAAAGACGCTGGGTCGATAGATACCCCGTCTTCAGGTGGGGCAACATCCACCCCAGGTAGCTCCCAGGTAGAATCGCCGCTATCCAAGGCAGCGGCCCGATCGAGGCAGGCTTGTCCCTCACTCTGGCGCCCCATCGCTATGAGCGCTTGCCCCTTGCCCAGCTGAGCCGGCACCGACGCTGGGTCGAGTTCTAGGGCGGTGTCAAAGCAGAAGAGAGCTTCTCCGTAGCGGGTCATGGTGTTGAGCAACCGGCCTTTGCCAATCCAGGCGTCGATAACGCTGGCGTCGAGCCGCAGCGCTGCGTTAAAGCTATCCATCGCGTCGTCGGCCTGCCCGAGAAGCGCTAGGGCAGTTCCCCGCTCGCCCTGGGCTTGGGCAGCGATGGCGTTGATGCCTCCGGCTGGTGTCGCGGTAGCGTCGGTCTTGCGGCGCTCTACTTCGGTAGCTTCTACAGCCTGATTGAAATAGATTAGAGCGTTGTCGTAACGGCCCTCGCGCATCAGGCGGCGGCCCTCAGCCAGGTCGATGCGGGCCTGCTCTAGTTTGCCGGGCGGCACTGCTCCTAGATATTCGCCGTTGGGCACGAGTGCGGCCTCGGGGGGCACTCCCTCTACTTCGGGCAGGGGGGTTGGGGGAACCACTGGCCTGTCTGCCGGGGGCTGGCTACTTACCTTAGAAAAATCGATATCTGGACCAGGCACGAGACCCAACGCCGGGCCGCGATCGGCGTCGGCCTCTAGGTCATCCTCGTCGTCTTTGCCAAATAGTGACCCCGCAATGCCAACCAGCAGAAACAGTGCCGGAATCACGGCCAGCATCCACCAAGCGCTGGGAGGCAAGTTTCGCAGGCGCTGCCAGAAATCACCCAAACCAGTGATGGGACCGCCGGATTTTCCTGAGCCAGCCCCGTTACTGTTAGACACCAGCTCGCCCTGGTCATTGCGGAGCTCAACCTGGCGATCGCTCCCTCCCACCACCAGCAGCCCCGCTGGGGTATACCCCAGGGAAGCCGCAGGCTCATCGAGCTGCACCGGTTCCGCCAGCTGCTTGCTTCCATCCGCCGACCACAGCTGGAGGGTGCTGTCGGCCCCGGCGGTAGCTAGAGTGCTGCCGTCGGGGCTGTAGCCCACAGCGCTCACCTTATCGCCATGGGCTTGAATGGTATTTCCTCTGGGCTGAAGAGTGGAGCGATCCCAGTTTCGCAGGCTGCCGTCGCCGCCCGTGGTAGTTAAGACCTGGCCATCGGGGCTGCTGGTAATGGTGGTTACGCCCTCGGGGTGGGCGTTAGCGGTTTGGCCCGCAGCTGTGCCATCCGCATTCCAAACGCCCAGGTTACCGTCGCGGCTGCCCGTAATCAGCGTTTGACCACCTACCGGATAGTGGAGAGCCTGCACCGGCCCACCGGGGGCAGCAATGGGTTCACCCACACGGGTGCCATCGGCCAGCGACCAGCGCTCTACGGTGCCATCGGCGCTGCCACTAGCCAAGGTTTGACCGTCAGGGCTGACGGCCAGGGCCAAGATTGGGCCGCCCTGCCCTTCGATCGGCTCGCCGAGCGAGTTGCCAATGCGATCCCACCGGCGCAGGGTACCATCGGCTCCGCTAGAGACAACGGTTTGGCCATCAGGGCTGACAACTACAGCCGATACAGCCCCTCGATGGGCATCGGCTACCACTGTTTTTGTAAGATTGCCGTCAGCATCCAGCCATTGCAGCTGGCCGTCTTCAGTGCCGCGCACCATGAACTGGCCATCGGGGGCTAGGGCCACGCCGCCGGGCAGTTTATTGGCTCCCACGGTGACATTGGCGCGGGCGGTTTGCTGCGCCTCGGCCACGGCCGCCTGGCCTTCGTCGTTGGTGGCAAAGCCCAAAAATGCCTCTACGGGCAGGCTCGGCGTACCCTGATAGATGTAGTTGCGGGGTTGGGAATAGGGATAGCGGGGATCGTCGGGTAGGGTGCCATCTAGGCTCACCGGGCGCACGGCGTCTTGTCTTAGCACTTCAGAGGCGATCGCATAGCTAATGCCGTCGTTGCCCAGCTCACGCACCACCGCAGCGGTGTCATCCTCGTCTATTTGCACGGCGTTGTCGCCGGTCTCAAAGGGCTGAGTTTGAAAGATTTCGTAGTCGGCTAGGGCCAAACGGGTAGAGCTTTCAACGGGGCGATCGACAAACCGCAGCGGCACATTGGGGCCACCCAGCTGCGACCAGTTGGTGATTTCGCCGCGAAAAATGGCGGCAAACTCATCAAAGGTCAAATCACCTCGAAACGGGTTGTCGCGCCCCACGATAATGGCAATTTTTTCTCGCGCCACCGGAATTGACGTCAGGCTCGGGTCTTCCTCGTCGTCACTGAGCGATCGCCCCAGAGCCGCCAAGTCCACGTCGCCGCTCCGCAGCGCCTGGAGCGCCTGATCATCACCACTGGTTGAAGCCACCACATCGGTATTGGGGTAGCGGGCCTCAAAGCCTTCGCCCAGGCTCTCGTTAATCTCCACCATCGACGGTGATCCCTCGATGGAGAGGGTGGTGCCGGGCGGGACGCTCTCTTGCACGGTGAAAGTTGGTGTGGGTTTCTCAGTCACCTGAGCCAGCAGCCGAGGCTCAGACCTGAGCGCATTGATCGGCAGCGCAGCCAGGGCGCTGAGCAGCGCTAGCATGGCCAGAGACGGCTTAGGGAACTGATTCATGGCGGTACCCAGAGGTCAGTAAACGATCTGCTAAAGGATACACGCTAGGGCAGGGGTTGGAAGGATTTTTTGCCGGGCAGGAGAGGGAGGTTGGCCCATGCAGCGGCTAGAGTAGAGGCACTTCGTTGGGCGTGGCCATGGTCGTTGTTGTTTTTGCTGTGGCGGGTCTGCTTGCCTTTTGCCTGTCGTTCTGGTTGACTCGACGGCTCCAGCGCCCTCGCCCAGCCGCAGATCAAAAATCGACTGCTGGCTTGCAGGGGCAATCGCTGCCAGCCAAGTCTAGTTCTCCCTCCTTTCAAAACCCGCCCGCTGGCCCACCAGCGATCGACCTCGATCGCCAAGTGCGCGACCTGCTGGGCCAGGGCAGGCTAATCGATGCCGTTAAACGCGTCAGGGAGGTGAACGGCTGTAGCCTGGGCGACGCCAAAGCCTATGTCGAGGAGCGGCTGCCCTAAGCTGGGGCTACCTCTTTAACCAGCGCCAGGGCGAACCACCCTTGCCCTCCTGCTAGGGCAAATCGCGATAAGCTGATAAGGGCTTGATTTTGCTTACCAGCAGGCGACCTATGGCACTACGTGGGATCTTCACCGCTCTTTTAATCGCGGGCCTTTGGCTAATTAGCGGGGTCGGGCTAACGGCTCAAGCCTTGACTCCCGTTGAAATCAGCGACCTCAGCTACGCCCCCTGCCCCCCCGACTACGCCGAGGGCATGGTGGCCGCCGGCTCAATTCAAGAGGCGAAGTGTTTTTTAATTACCGGCAAAGCAATTAACCGCACTGGCAAATCAGTAATTGACGCCGACATTTTTGGCCGCATTTTTGACGCCGACGACAATCCCATCATGCAAAACCGAGGGCGATTGGGCGGTATTCCAGAAGTGCCCCCCGGCGAGAGCCCCTTTGAACTGCGAATTTCCGTGGCCGCCAGCCAGCCCGAGCCGCTCAAACTCAAGCAGTTCAAAGCATCGGGGTTTAGTGCTACCGTGCGGCAGTTTTCTGAGACTCCCTCGGCGCAACAGTAGCCTCTGCTTGACATACCACACTGATTTGGGCTGATCCCGACTTCCCATGGGAATGCGATCGCCCCTGCTAGGCGGACTCAAAGCACCAAAAGCGAATGGTTTCGTCGGCGCTGGTGCTAACCAGCATGCGGCTGTCAGGAGTAAATGCGACCGCCCGTACGCCCCAGGCATGGCGCAGCTGGCTAGTTTGGCCCAGCCCTTGCAGGCTCTTTAGGGTCAGGTGACCATTATCTGCCCCGATCGCCAGCCAGTACCCATTAGGGCTAATCGCCAACGCCGTAATTGGGCTAGGAGCCTTGTGAATTACCATTCCCTGGTCAGGATGCTCGGCGATCCAAACCTGCACGTGGCCTTCGCGATCGCCGCTGACAATGCGACCATCCTGGGGATGGCAAGCAAGGGCTGTGATCGAAGCCTTGGGGGCCGTGAGGGTGCGAGTCAGCCGCCCCGAGGGCAATGACCAGAGGCGAATGGTGCGATCGCGCCCCCCACTCACCAGCAGATTCCCTACGATATCTACCGCCAGTGCCGTTACCTGGTCTTGGTGATGCACCAGCATCTTTGGCGCATTCTCCTGGGCCAAAGACCACAGATGAATGCGCCCGTCGCCGCTGCCCACCGCGAGGGTATCGCCAGGTGGAGCAATCAACAGTGAGGAAATCTGCCAGCTCGACACCGGCAATTTCTGGCCAGTGTAATCGTCTAAATTCCACCGGATCAGCTGACTGTCTTCACCACCGCTGATAATCGCATCTCCAGCGTGGGTAAACGCCACCGCGTTAACGGCACCACGATGGCCCACGCCCAGTAAGCCCAGCGATCGGCGAAAGGCGTGAATCAACTCTCCGTTGGTGCAGTCCCACAGGCGCACAGAACCATCGGAACAGGCAGTGGCGATCGCCCTCCCATTTGGACTCATCGCCAGGCCGTTAGCCACAACCCCCGGCAGGTTGAGGGCAAACCGCTGCTCCCAAGCCGGTGTAGCATTCAACGATTTAGTTAAGACCTGAGGCAATTTTGAGTCTTGGGCACCCAGAGCTAAACCGCTCCAGCGCAGGTCGGCTAGCACCTCTTGGGCATTGCTGTAGCGCTCTTGCAGGCGGCGGTTGACCATGCGATCTAACACGCGCCCTAGGGCGAGACTGATGGGTGCCATCACGTACGGTCGCCACACCCAGGCATCGTCGCTAACAGAATAAAGGTCGAAGGGATGCAGCCCGGTGAGCAGGTGCAGACAGGTCACCCCTAAGCTAAAAATATCGCTGGCGTAGACCGCCTTGCCCAGGGCTTGCTCGGGGGCGGCGTACCCCGCACTGCCGATCACCGTAGCAGTGCGCTTAAGCTGTTCAGGATCAGCGATCGCCTTGGCCGCCCCAAAATCCACCAGTGCTAAGGGTTGCGGTGCCGGCGGCGCAACAATGTTTGCAGGCTTGATATCGCGATGAATCACGCTGTGGTCGTGAATGTAAGCCAGCACGGGCAACAGTTCGTAGAGCACCCGCTGCACCAGGGCTTCACCACTCGGGTTGGAGGACTGTTGAATCAGCTGGTCGAGGTTGGGACCAGGAAGGTATTCCTGCACCAAAAACTGCCCCTGGGTACTGTCAATCACATCCAGCAAGGCGGGAATTTGAGGATGCTGGCCCAGGGTAGCCAAGCGATCAGCCTCACGGTGAAAGCGCTGGTGGCGATCTGGTCGATTTTCCCCAATTGCCAAGAACATTTGCTTGACGACACAGAGCAAGGGTGGCTCGCCGCCTTCGTCCACCGCCAGGTAGGTACGCCCAAAGCCACCCTGCCCCAGATAGCGCTGGCAACGGTAGCGATCGCCTACCCACAGAGGTTGACCACAGGCGGTGCAAACCCTCGCCCTATCCTCATTCTTCGGCTGTGGACAAGTGGGGTTGACGCAAAGACTGGTCAAAGAATGGCTCTATTCACTATCCAACAATCTGCGATGTTAGAGATTCTATGCCGCTGGGCATTGCCCACCCTACCGTGGACATGAATAGGGAGGCTCACCCACCTACCCATCCACCCGCCTACCCATCTACCTCTAAGTCGGCACCAACTCGCCCGGACGCAGCTTCGCCCACTTACCCTGTTCTGCAACAAAGCTGTCGCAGCCGACTACGTCAAACTCCTGTTCAACCCCGTCATCGAGCATACGAATGTTGGCGTTGACCGTAGGATTCACTGCCTCGAAGTTGGGGGAATCAGTCAAATGAGGTTGTCTGTGCAGCTCTTCCACCGCGTGGTAAGTGGTGCAGCGATCGACGTAGTGGCAGTTTACACAAATGCACATAGCACGCCCCCGGCAGGAACACAGCAAGGTCAAAGCCGACATCTCCAGTCTAGCCAGCCCTCAGCTAAATGGCCGTCATTCTTAAGGCAGTCAAGGGCTTTTGCCGTAAAGGCGATGCGTTTTCTGGTAGTCTAGCTCAAGTTTTTTGAATGTCCCGGGCGGCCCAGCCCAGATGTTGCAAACTGAAAACCCAGCTTGGGTTTTCAGCTGTTCTCTGCGGGGCCAGGGTGTCAAGACTAAAAAACCCTGTTGTAATGAAAGAAATGAGGGTTCATTGAATCCAACGCTATCACCCTTCTCCCTCGCAGTGGCTTCTGAAAAATCGGCGCTTTCGCCAAAAACCTGGCCTTTCAGCGTGTCGCTACTGCCACAGCAAGCCTACCTGGTGGGGGGAAGTGTCAGAGATGCCCTGCTGCATCGCCAGGCCGACTATTTAGACCTCGACTTTGTGCTGCCTGAGCGGGCGATCGCCACCGCGAAGTCCATTGCCCAGCACTACAGCGCCGGTTTTGTGGTGCTCGACACTGAGCACCAGATTGCGCGGGTGGTGTTTCCCCATGCCACGGTTGACTTTGCCCAACAGGTGGGGCCAACGATTTACTCCGACCTGCATCGGCGCGACTTTACGATCAATGCGATCGCCTACAGTCCCCATAGCGAAACCCTGCTTGACCCCCTAGATGGCTGCGCCGATCTGGCCCGCAAAACCCTCTGCATGGTCGCTGCTGAAAACCTTAAAGACGATCCCCTGCGGCTGCTACGGGCCTACCGCCAGGCCGCTCAGCTAGGCTTTAGCCTCGATCCCACAACTCAGCAAACCATTCGCGGGCTGGCCCCGGCACTGGGGCGCATGGCGGCTGAGCGAGTGCGCGGCGAGCTAGACTGCCTGCTCAGTCAACCCGAGGGGTCTGTCCTGCTGGGTCTGGCCTGGCAGGACGGCCTACTGCAAGCCTGGCTGCCCGAGGTCGATCGCCTCCATCTGGACCGCCTGGCCACCATCGATCAACTGGCTGCCCAGTACCACGAGCGCTGGCCCGATTTTTCGTACCTGCTGCACAGCTGGGTCAAGGAACAGACCACCCCCGGCCTGCACCGCAGCTGGCTAAAGGCGGTCAAGCTCAGTCAGCTGCTGCCCCCTGACCTGACCAGTGCCGAGACGACCCTGGCAAAACTCAAATACAGCCGCGCCGAGCAGCAGGCGGTGCTAAGCATTCTTAGGGGCTGGCAGTACCTACATCAGCACCAGAGCGATACCCTCCTACTTCCTGGCCAGCAATATCAGTTATTCAAAACTGCCGGGGCGGGCTTTGGCGGCGTTGCCCTGCTGAGTCTGGCTTACGGCATGCCCGAGGCCTTGATTTTGCCGCTGGTGGAGCGATACCTCACTCCCAACGACCCCGTTGCTCATCCCCAACCTCTAGTTACAGGCAAAGACCTGGTGCAAGGACTTGCCCTCAAACCAGGTCCTAAAATTGGTGAACTGCTAGAGGCGGTTCATCTTGCCCAGGCTGAGGGGCTAGTGAGCAGCCGCGAAGAGGCCCTAGAGTGGGTCAAGCGGCAGCTCTAGCCCCAGGCGTTTAGCTACCTGAGGTAGCGTCAGAGGCAGGCTCAGCCGCTTCTTCAACGCTGGTTTCGGCTTCAGAGGCGTCAACTGCGTCGGGGGTCTCTTCAACGGTTACTTCGGGATCGGCCTTTTCAACAGCAGCTTCGGCGTCAACCTCTTCGCTGGTGGCTTCGGCGTCAGCAGGAGCTTCTGCCTCGGCGTCAACGGTGCCAGTGGTCTCTTCGGCGGCCGCTTCAGGGGCAATATCTTCGGCGCTAGGCTCTTCGGTTACCGCTTCAGAGTCGGCTTCTTCAACGGCAGTTTCTTCGGTCGCTGCTTCGGAGTCAACTTCTTCAGCGGTGGTTTCTTCAGTCGCCGCTTCAGCGTCAGATTCTTCGGTCAGAATGTCAGGGGTGGCGGCTTCGATCCCAGCCTCACGCTCGGCATCGAGTTCAGCTTCGATCGCCTCGACATCAACTACGGGAGCAGCATCAGGGGTGGCGGCTTCGATCCCAGCTTCGCGCTCGGCATCGAGTTCAGCTTCGATTGCTTCAACGTCAACCGTGGGGGTAGCGGCTTCGGTCTCAGGGGCAACGGCTTCAGTGTCTTCAGTTAACGTTTCGGCCTTGGGGTCTTCGGCCTGGACAGGCAGGCCTATTGCCAGGCCAGCGAGGGTGAGGCTACCGGCAGCGAGGGCAAGCTTACGGTAAATCGTCATCATGTCTCTCCTGAAAAAGCGTCTTCCAATGCGATGGGAGGTCAGCACTACAAATGTGCTACAAAAACTACTCCCAACGCTTGGTGAACTTATCACAGGGTTTGGGGCACAGCCAAAGGTGTTAAGAAAGAAGTATGAAGTTTTGATTAAGCGATTGGAATATCTTTGATTAAGGCTCCGGTCGGGAACTTCTGCCGCAGTCAAACCATCTAAGGGTGATCGTCTGCCGTCGCTTTAGTTAAGAAACATTAAAAAAGGCTACATTACCCAAGAAGGCAGTCTAAGCCGCAACCGCATTTTTTTGGGAATGCTGAGCATTGGTAAAGCTGGTTTCAACCGTTCTTTGATCAGCCTGAACTAACCCCGTCTACCCATTTCTTGCCACCCATGACTATTGCTTCAACTTCGACCCCTCAATACGGCGATCGCGCCATTCTTCAAGCCAACGTAGACCCGCTGGAGAAATGGCCCAACCCCTCGGAGAATGTTTATGTCATTCACCTAGAGCACCCAGAATTTACGGCGCTGTGCCCACGATCGGGCTACCCAGACTTTGGCACCATTGTGGTGGACTATTGCCCAGGGCCTTGGGTGGTGGAGCTAAAGGCGTTTAAGCTCTATATCAACAGCTTTCGCGATCAGCGCATCAGCCACGAAAACGCAGCCAACCAGATCGCCGATCGCCTGTGGAATGAGCTACAGCCCCAAGGGTTGCGGGTGATTGGCGACTACACCCGTCGCGGCGGCGTAAAGACAGTGATTACGGTCAAAAAGGGCAGCTGTGAGGAATTTGGGCCTTATACCCCCAATATGCTCTAAAGCTTGATCGGGCAGAAGCTAGGATTTTGAAGGCCGAAGCGTTCTGGGGGTATAGGGCGACAATTAGCTCAGATTGCTTAGGTCGTCGAGATCGTCAAGCAAGTCGTCAGAGTTGGATTTTGGTGCAGGCGTGTTGAGCAGGGCGTCAAGATCGAGATCGTTGGCGTTAAAGTCGTCGTCCAGGCTAAATTCATCGACTTGACCGCTGTCTGCTTCACCTTCTAATAGAGCAGCCAAGCCAAATTCCTCCTCACCTAACCCAGACGAGGCCGTCTCAGGAGCAAACTCATCTAAAGCAAACTCCGGGCTGGGTTCTGAAACAGGTTCGTTGAGTAGGGCGTTGAGATCGAGACTGTCAGCGCTAAAGTTGTCGTCTAGACTAAGTTCATCGATTTGACCGCTATCGGTTTCGTTTTCGAGCAGACCAGCTAAGCCAAAGTTACTTTCGTCTGATGTTGGTGCTGCCTCAGTCGTAAGCTCGTCTCCAACAAACTCGGAACTGGGTTCTAAGACAGGTTCATTGAGTAGGGCATTTAGATCGAGACTGTCGGCGTTAAAGTCGGTGTCTAGACCCAGATCATCGGTTTGACCACCGTATGTTTCATCTTCGAGCAGGCTAGCCAAGCCAAAATCGCTTTGATCCGATGACGGTGCTGCCTCAGTCGTAAGCTCATCTACAGCAAACTCGGAACTGGGTTCTGAGACAGGTTCATTGAGCAGGGTATTGAGATCGAGACTGTCGGCGTTAAAGTCGTTGTCTAGATCCAGAGCATCGGCCTGACCACCGTATGTTTCATCTTCGAGCAGGTTAGCCAAGCCAAAATCGCTTTGATCCGATGACGGTGCTGCCTCAGTTGCAAGCTCATCTACAGCAAATTCGGAACTAGGCTCTGAGACAGGTTCATTGAGATCGAGACTGTCAGCGCTAAAGTCGGTGTCTGGACCCAGAGCATCGGCTTGACCACTGTATGTTTCATCTTCAAGCAGACCAGCTAGGCCAAAGTCGTTGGCGTCTAGTGTCGGTGCTGCCTCGGGACCCAACTCGTCCACAACAAACTCGGAACTGGGCTCTGAAGCGGGGTCGTTGAGTAGGGCATTGAAATCGAGACTGTCAGCGTCAACCTCAGGCTCTAGGCCAAAATCGTCGATTTGGCTGTTGTCTGCTTCGCTCTCTTCGAGGCTGGCTAGGCTAAAGTCGCCCACTGCTGACCCTGGCGAGGGCGGCTCGGGGGAAAATTCGGCAGCGTCATCAAAATTCAGCTCAGATAGATCAGAGATGGTGTCTGGCTCTGATGTATTGAATGCATTTACGTTGAGCTCATCGCTGTCAATGTCAGTGCCTAGGCCCCAATCATCAACTTGATCACTAGCTGTCTCACTTTCCAGCATTACAGCCAGAGCTGGGTCTTCTTCATCTACTGCCGGTGAGGGCACTGCTGAGGAAAACTCGTTCATATCTAGGCTGATCTCGCTGTCCGCTATCAGAGCAGCTTCGTCGGCGATCGCAATTTCTGGCGGCATAGCCTCTTCGAGCATGGCCATGTCCAAATCAACCGCTGGCTCAGCAGCCATGGGGGCAGTCGGCTCCGGAAAAGGTGCGACTTGTAGTTGCAGACGGGCTTCGTAGGCCTGCTCAAGCTCCAGGGTGCGCTGGGTCAGCTCATCCTGGTAGTGCTCGATCTTCTCAGCTAGCTTTTGCTCGTACTCGACTCTGAGACTGTCCTCTAGCTCTCGGCGCAAATTGAGTTCTAGCTCTGCGGTGGAGGGGGCTAGATCAGCGGGCACTGAGTCACCGGATTGGGCCATCTGAAGCCGAGCCTCGTACTCTTGCTCCAATTGGGCCAGGCGTTGGGCTATGTCATCTTCGTATTCGGCTAGACGCTGGTCGTACTCAGCCTGAAGCCGAGCTTCGATCTCAGCGGTGTCAGGGGTACTCACGCTGGCTACAGCTGTCGGCTCTGGCACTAAGGCACCCAGGGAGAGCGCGCCAGGGGCCTGGGTCTGGCGAGTCTGCTCTTGGTCTTGGTAGTGGGCGATCGCCTCTGCCAGCCGCTGGTCATAGTCTTGCTGGGCCTGCGATCGCGCCTCCACCAGCTTGTCTTGTAGGTGCTGTTCGTAGGCTTGCTGAATCTTGGTAGCCGCTTCTTTGAGGCGGGTCTCGTACTGTTTGCGAATGCGCTGTTCAGTGGTGCTATCGGCATCGACGGAGGCACCGCCCATCACGCTCTGGCGGGTGCGGTACTCAGACTCTAGCTGGCCACGGCGCTCCTCAAACTGATCCTGATACTGCTCCATTTTCTCAGCAAGCTGAGCTTCGTAATCTTTTTGCAGCTGCTGAGTGGCGTTGCGTAGCCGCTGCTCGTGGGCTTTTTCTAACTCTTCTTGGCGCTTTTGGCTCTGCTGCAAGGCCTCGGTCAACTCATTTACCTGACTCTGGCGCAGGTAATACCCCACGATGATCGCCAGCAGCAGGCCGATTAAAGCAGCAACGATGAGCCCTTGCGTAAGTTGAGGCATGGTGTATCTTCCCCTGTAGAGTTCAAAGACGAGCCGTAGAGTATCCACGCCTGAGGGGCAGAAAACCAGCCGCCACCCCGCCTTTGCAGCCACTTTTCAGCCGCTAAATATTGACGATCAATGATATACGCTGCGCCCCGTTTGGGATCTCAGACTTTGCCCCACCTCGTGCAGGGCTAGGACTTTCCATAACAGATTATGACCGTGGAGAGAGCCACTCTGCGACCCTCTAGAGTCATCCTCTAGAATGAAGCTACGGTGTGTCGGTGGTGCAGTAAATATGAACCACAGCCACCGTAATTGTCCCATTACGTCTTTGCGTATGACCCAGTCTTCCCACCGCCCGCCTGCTGCTACCGATACCCCTGCGCCAAATCAAACTGAGGACGACGCCCTCAAGCTGGCCTACGCCATTGCGGCCGCCGCCGATGAGCGTAAAGCAGGCAACATCACGATTCTCCAGGTGGGAGATGTGTCGTACTTAGCTGATTATTTTGTGGTGGCCACCGGCTTTTCGGCTGTTCAAGTGCGCGCCATTACCCGCTCCATTGAGGCCACTCTCGAAAGCGACCACAACCGCCGTCCCCTGCGGGTTGAAGGTCAGGGTGAGGGCAGCTGGATCGTCATGGACTATGGTGAAGTCATTGCCCATATCTTCATGCCCGAAGCCCGAGACTACTACGATCTAGAAGCGTTTTGGGGTCATGCTAACCAAATTCTCTACCAGCCCTCAGGCCAACACTTTAGCTCAGCCCAGTTCTAAAACTGAACTGGGATTACCGCTTCACCCTTGCGGCCATTGTTCGTTGAGACACAAATTCCCGGTCAGCGATTCCTATTGGTAGGCAATTCGTTTAGGCTATAGCTAGATTTGCGTGTTGTCGGTGGCCATGCCTCAACGATGTCCAGTACCGGCTGAGCAACAGCCCATCAACGAATATCAGGACGTGCGCGAGTCCTGGTTTTATGGCTGGGGCAGCCGAGATCTAACAGGCTACCTCAAACCCGTTGCGATTCTTTGGCTTGTAGGCTGGGTTGTGGCTGGGCCTATGGCTGCCGCCAGCTTTGCTCCAGCAAAACATCCCCTTTCCTTCGGCCTCAGTGGAGCATTGGGGGCTATGGTACTGCCCGTGCTGGCCCTCCTTCAGCTCTATGTGGGGTGGGCCCACGTGGGCGGACGCCTGCGGCAGACCACCGTACCCTACGAAGAGTCGGGCTGGTACGACGGTCAGCTCTGGGTCAAACCCGAAGAGGTCTCAAACCGCGATCGCCTGATCGTCGATTATGAGGTACAGCCCGTCCTCCAGCGCATTCGCCGCACGCTGGGAGTCATGGCCCTGCTGCTCGCCCTGGGGCTAATTGCCTGGCCCCTGGTATAGTTGTCATCGCCGCTACATCACCGTTGTACACCACCTCAGAGCGTCCCTATGACCAGCAGTCGGGTTAATCGCCACCAAACCAAAGAGCTAGAAATTCAGCTGCTGCGGGAGGGCATTGTAGAGGCTACCCACCTGGCCCACGTAGCAGTATGCGACGATCGAGGGCGCACCTTATCGGTGGCGGGCAATGGCGAGCTAGGTACCTTTATTCGCTCTGCCCTCAAACCATTTCAGGCCCTAGCGGTGACTGCAGCCGGAGCGCTAGAGCGCTACAGCCTTGGCGATCGCGACCTAGCCATCATGTGCGGCTCTCACCAGGGGACCATCGAGCAGGCGCGTCAGGCCTTCCACATTCTCTGGCAGGCTGATCTCGACCCCACGGCCCTGCGCTGTCCAATTCCGGCCGGTAAGAAAAGCCCCCTTGAGCACAATTGCTCAGGCAAGCACGCCGGTATGCTAGCCGTCTGTCAGCAGCGCAACTGGCCCCTAGCAACCTATCTCGATCGCAGCCACCCAGTACAAAAGCTGATCCTGACCCGCATTTCAGAGCTGCTGGGCATGCCCTCTGACGAGTTTATCTGCGCCCAT
Organism: Leptolyngbya subtilissima AS-A7; assembly: GCF_039962255.1. NCBI lineage: Bacteria > Bacillati > Cyanobacteriota > Cyanophyceae > Leptolyngbyales > Leptolyngbyaceae > Leptolyngbya > Leptolyngbya subtilissima. Next base: position 25,796 of record NZ_JAMPKY010000006.1, read on the forward strand.
GACGACTGCGGTGCTCCCACCTACTTCATGCAGCTGAGCCAGATGGCTTCCCTGTTTGCCATGCTCTCCTCGGGCAACAGCCTCGACATGGAGCGCATTGTCCGGGCCATGATTAGCCACCCCGACATGGTGGGCGGCCCTGGCAGCTTCGACACCACGCTGATGAATCTTACCCATGGGGCTCTGGTCAGCAAATCGGGGGCCGAAGGCATTCAGTGCATTGGGCGGGTGGGTGAAGGTCTAGGCCTGTCGATCAAGGTAATCGACGGGGCGAAGCGAGCCAAGTATGCTACCGCAATCTTTACCCTGCGGCAACTCGGCTGGATCACCCCCACAGTGGCCGACACCCTGGCCGAAACCTATATGAAAGTTGGCGATTTTACGCGGCTTGATGTTGTCGGCGATCTGCCTATGATGTACTAGCTAGCCGCAGTCATGTCCTTTCGCCTCTGGGGACATTACCTAGTAGGGCAGCTTACCTGTGAGGACAGACGACTGCACTCAGGAAACGACTCTGTGCCGCTATTCAACCGCCTCAGCCGCCTTAGAGAACAGACACGCAAACAATTTCTGAAGAAATTTGATTGAAAAAGAAAATTAGATTGTTATCCGAGAACATTTAGCGCTATATTGAATAAGCCGACGCGGGGTAGAGCAGTCTGGTAGCTCGTCGGGCTCATAACCCGAAGGTCCATGGTTCAAATCCATGCCCCGCCACCAAAACAAAAATAGGGTTCCTAGCTATAGCTAGGAACCCTATTTTTGTTAGAGCCACCTTGGCCAACGCGTCCTCAATGGGCGATAGTGATTTTTGTTCATCCCGTCGAGGCCGGCACCGATGGCTCAGCCCAAGATTATTGTTTTAGACGACGACCCTACCGGTTCTCAAACGGTGCATAGCTGCCTGCTGCTGATGCGGTGGGACGTAGACACTCTGCGCCAGGGGCTGCGCGATGACTCACCAATTTTCTTTGTGCTGACCAACACCCGCGCGCTCACTGCCGCCGCTGCTGAGCAGGTGACCCGCGAGGTTTGCCAGCATCTCAAGCAGGCGATCGCCCTCGAAGGCATTCAGGATTTTCTTGTTGTCAGTCGCTCCGACTCAACCCTACGGGGCCACTATCCGGTGGAGACCGATGCGATCGCCCAAGAACTTGGCCCCTTCGACGCCCACTTCTTGGTGCCCGCCTTTTTTGAAGGAGGCCGCATCACCCGCGACAGTGTCCATTACTTGATGGTGGATGGCGTACCCACTCCCGTGCACGAGACCGAGTTCGCCAAAGATTCGGTGTTTGGCTACAGCACCAGCTATCTACCCGACTACGTCGCCGAAAAAACCGCTGGGCGCATCCCGGCTGCATCTGTAGAACGCTTTACCCTTGAGAATATTCGGGGGGGTTCGCTAGAGCGGCTGATGACCCTAGAGCACAACGTCTGCTGTGCTGTGGATGGCGAAACCCAAGCTGACCTAAACCAGTTCGCCCAGGATTTGCTTGCGGCCGCTGCCCAGGGCAAAAAGTTTCTGTTTCGCAGCGCTGCCAGCATTCTCACGGCCCTAGCCGCCCTACTGCCCCAGCCCATCGATGCTAGTCACATGCGTACCTACGTGCGCGGTGGCCGCCCCGGAGCCATCATTGTCGGCTCTCATGTGAAGAAAACTACCCAGCAGCTTGAGCAGCTCTTACAGGAACCCGGAGTGACCGGTATCGAAGTGGACGTGGCACAGCTCCGAGACGGGGAGCCTGGTCATCACAAAGCGGTGCTAGAGGATATTCTTAACCAGGTAAACAAGGCCCACGAAGTTGGCCAAGTGCCCGTGGTCTACACTAGCCGCCAGGAACTCGCCTTCGACACCGTTCAGGCCCGGCTCGACTTTGGTGTCGAAGTCTCTTCCTTACTAATGGATGTAATTAAAGGATTACCCAGCGATATTGGGTTCCTCATCAGCAAGGGCGGCATCACCTCCAACGACACCCTCAGCACTGGGTTAGCGTTGCGTACCGCCCGGCTACTTGGCCAAATTCTACCTGGAGTCTCTGCCGTGCGCACCCCCGCTGATCACCCCCAGTTTCCTGATCTGCCAGTGGTGCTTTTCCCCGGCAATGTGGGAGACGAGAGGGCTCTGACGCTGACCTATCAACGATTGGTGGGCCAATAGGAGAGAAGAGGAGATACTGCGGTAAGGAGCAGTTAAGCCCGATAGGAAGGCAATCTGATAACAGAATTCTCCATCTTTCTCATCTCCTGAGCCCTCAACGCCCCGCCTCCTGGCGCTCCTCCCGTAGATCAACGATTAGCTGTGCTAGCTGATCGCTGTTGGTGTGGTAGACCTCATTGCAAAAATGACAGATGGCTTCAGCCCCGTTATCTGTTTCAATCATGTCTTGCAGCTCATCTTCGCCCAGCATCTTGAGCGCCCTCAGCATGCGATCGAACGAGCAGGGACAGGAAAACTGCACCATTTGAGTTTCAGGCAAAATTTCTAGGCCCAGATCGCCTACCAGCTCATCAAAGATCTGAGGCAACGTCTTGTTGGCTCGCAGCAGGGGGGTAAAGCCGGTCAATCCGGCCAGACGACTTTCAATTAGAGCCACCATTTCGGTATCTTCGGCAGCACGGGGCAAAATTTGCAGCAGCAGGCCCCCGGCTGCCTCAACCCCATTGGCGCCTACAAATACACCTAGTATCAGGGCCGAGGGGGTTTGCTCAGAACTCACCAGGTAGTGGGTGAGGTCATCACCAATTTCCCCTGAGACTAGCCCAACGGTGCTGGAGTAGGGGTAGCCGTAGCCCATATCGCGAACTACATAGACGTAGCCGTTGCGGCCTACAGCCCTGCCGACATCGAGTTTGCCCTGGGCATTGGGGGGCAGCTCCACAGCAGGGTTGTCCACATAGCCACGGGCAGTGCCATCCATACCGGCATCTACCAAAACGCCGCCTAGGGGACCATCTCCCCGCACGCGAATGTTTACCCGGCCCTGGGGTTGTTTCATGCTGGAGGCCAACAGCAGACCCGCCGAAAGGGTACGACCCAGGGCAGCGGTCGCTACGTAGGAGAGGTTGTGGCGCTGCCGAGCCACCTCAGTGAGTTTAGTCGTGATAACGCCTACCACCCGTACACCGCCATCGGCGGCGGTAGCCCGAATCAGTTGATCTACCATGCGCTGCCCCAGTCTTCACTTAATATTGCTTATTAATTATTGTAAGAGGTTTGGGAGGGCGGGTTTAGGGCAGTTTACCCACCTCTAGGAGAGAGCTTGTTTGCCGCCTCTGTGCCCACATCCCATCGGGTTTCTTTTGGCATACTGAGAGGTGTTGTTTGCGGGCCACCGTCACTCTATGCTAGGCACATTTCAGCACAGCCACCTCCGCATCGAAGTCAATGCCAACCACGAGCATATTCAGGCCAGCTTGGTGCAGCCCAGTCAGTTTCGCCGATGGCTTTGGCCCCAGCAGTTTAGCCAGGGATTGCCCGGCAAGATCCATAGTGGGCTGAGCTTTAACAGTTACCTTGGCCCAGTCGAAATTCACCACGACGTCAAACAGGTAGACGACCACAGCCTTTACATGGTGCTATCTGGCGGAATTGATGGCTTCCATGAATGGTACTGGGGTGATCAGTGGGTGCAGTCGCGACTGGAGGGTGTGTCGGCTCTGCCTTTGAATCTCGGTCAAAGTCTGGCGATGGCGCGGCTACGGCAGTTTTTGCAGCAGTCTGACCTTTGACGCCTGCTAAGCACCCAAAAGCAATCACGCTAAAGGCACCTGCCCCAGCACTTGCACTAGTTCGTCTAAAAACTGGCCTTGGGCTTTAATGATGCGTCTCTTGGCCTCTTCTAGTTCAAACCAGGCGGCTTGGTCCACCTCGGGAAACTCCCGTAGCACGCCAGAGTTGGGTGGCCATTCTAGAATGAAGGTATTGCTGTGCAGATCTGCAGGGTTGAAGTTGCCCTCAAAGGCCCAAGCAAAGACTAGCTTACCCCCAGCCTGGCGTACCGGCTGTAGAGGGCGAAAGCTGCCGGTCGGAACTTGCCCAGTTTCTTCTAAAAACTCGCGCTTGGCGGCTTCAAAGGTGTCTTCTCCAGGGTCAATTTCGCCCTTGGGAATTGTCCAGGCTTGCCAACGGCGATTAGCCCAGTAAGGTCCACCTGAGTGCACCAACAGCACCTCCAGCTGGGAATCCTGGGTTCTATACATGAGTAGCCCTGCGCTTTTTTTAGCCATGGCAGCGATCGCGCCACACCTCAGCCCACCTAGCCAGACTTGGGCATGTCTTCCTTAAATGATTAGCAGTTACAACCTTAGACAAGGAACTCATTGGACTATCCGATTTTAGCTGGCGAGTCCAAAAACACTTACTTTGGCCCGTCATTAGTTTTCCCAAAGTGCCCTGGGGCAGCCTTAAACCAGCTCTAAACCGAGTCAATGAACCAAAAACATTTTGGAAAACCGGCTAGAGGTCAGTGGCTCGCCCTAGCATATTTATAGCCCAGGTCCAACGAATTAAAACTGCTTTAGGTTCTTAACAGAATTAGCAACGTTAACTATGCCTTATCACTGCGATCTTAGCCCTGGCCAAAAGATATATCTTGACAACCCCGGTTCCATCACCCTCATTACCCTAGCCAGCGCTGGTGCTGGCCAACAGCAGCAGTCCAGCACTCAGGTGCATACGGGCCCATGGACGGAGATACCCCAAATAGTTAGGGCAGGCAACGGGGCGCTCCTGCGCTGTGTTACGGCCCAGGGCACGTTTTTCTGGCAAATCCGGGGTATGCAGATTGAAGTCGCATCTGCCACGGATTGGGCTACCGACCAGGCCACTCCCATGCAGGCAGCCGAGGTTGGTCCTTCTCCAATCACCTCAATGCCGCCCATGCCACCCATGGCTCCAATGCAGATGGGCGACATGCAGATGTCACTCAACCCTATGACCCTGCGCATGGGCAAGATGACCCTCGGGTTGGACACGTCGACGGTTAACACCCGGAAATTTTGTACTCAGTGCGGGGCTGCGATCGCCTTGGGCGATCGGTTTTGCGGCAGCTGTGGCCATCAACTGCCTTAGCCTTTTACACCATTAAAAAATGGGGGAATGCTTCCTCCATCTACGTCAACAATCCTGATAATGGAGTCTAGACCCTAAACCACCAGCTTGTCCCGGTGGTTTGGGGTTTTGCGCTAGACGACTGTCTTGGCATTTTCAACTTGGGCGGCTCGCTCACGATCGACAGCAAAGAACGTGGCATAAAACCACCCTGCTAGCAGCGCCCCTAGAATAGGTGCTACCCAGAATAGCCACAGCTGGGCAAACAGCGGACCACCGACAAACAGAGCCGGACCTGTGCTGCGAGCGGGATTCACAGAGGTATTGGTCACCGGAATACTAATTAGGTGAATTAGCGTCAGCGCCAGACCAATCGCCACTGGGGCTAGGCCTACTGGAGCACGAAGGTCAGTGGCCCCCAAGATGATCATCAAGAAAAAGAAGGTCATTACCACTTCACACACGAAGCAGGCCAATAGGCTAAAGCCACCGGGCGAGTGAGCCCCAAAACCATTAGTCGCCAAAGGATTGCCCACAGAGGGGTCAATGGCAAATCCCGGCTGCCCAGTGGCAATAATGTAGATGATGCCAGCCCCCAAAATGCCTCCCAACACCTGGGACACAATATAGGGCAGCAGTTCGCTACTGGGAAACCGTCCCCCGGCCCACAGCCCAAAGGACACTGCCGGATTGAGATGACAGCCTGAGATGTGGCCAATTGCGTAGGCCATAGTCAGCACTGTCAGGCCAAACGCCAGTGAAACGCCCAAAAAGCCGATGCCTAGGTTAAAGGCACCGCTGCTGTCTAAAAACTTACCTGCCAGCACGGCACTGCCACAACCGCCCAGCACCAACCAAAACGTACCAAAAAATTCAGCTACACAACGCTTTACGAGAGGCATTGCTTACCACTCCTACCAGTGAAGTTTACCAAGCCGATTGGTATTGTTCGATACAGATCGCGATCGGCAATCCAATCTCTGTCGGCAAGACTACCGCAAGACTATAAAAGTTTGATAAGGCCAAGGAGCACCAAACCCCTCTTGCAATTGCCACGCCCATTCCCGTAGCCTGTTACCCTGGGATAGGCACGACGCCTTGGCGCCGCAGATGTTTTCAGTGGGGGCTCCCCAATAGGTCACCGGTCTTAGCGTCGTTAACCCTCAGGATCGTTAAGCAACACAGCACTCGCCATGGGAATGCAAGTTTGGCCAGGTCGTCCCCATCCCCTGGGTGCCACTTGGGATGGCATGGGCACCAACTTCGCCCTATTTTCAGAAAATGCCACAGGAGTTGACCTTTGTCTATTCGATGCGGCTGATCAGGAAACCCGCATTCCTTTAACTGAGGTTGATAACTACGTATGGCACAGCTATTTAGTTGGGGTGGGGCCTGGGCAGCGCTATGGCTTTCGGGTACAGGGACCCCATCATCCTAAGGGTGGGCAGCGGTTCAACCCCTACAAGCTGCTAATTGATCCCTACGCCAAGGCCGTAGACGGTGATGTACAGTTTGACCCTGCTATTTTTGGCTATGACCTAGATGCAACCAACAATCTCGAAAACCTCGACTTGTCGTTTTCTGAGGTCGATAGCGCCCCGTTTATGCCTAAGGCTGTGGTGATTGACCCAAGCTTTGATTGGGAGGGCGATCGCCCCCTCGACACCCCTTGGCATCGCACTATCATCTACGAAATCCACGTCAAGGGTCTCACCCAGCGCCATCCAGACATCCCAGAACCGCTACGAGGGACCTACGCTGGGCTGGCTCATCCAGCCATGATTGACCACCTCAGTAGCTTGGGCATTACCGCCGTAGAGCTACTACCTGTCCACCACTTCCATGCTTATCCAGGGCATCTAGCTAACACAGGGCTGCGCAATTACTGGGGCTACGACTCACTCAGCTACCTGGCTCCCTACGGCGGCTATAGCAGCGCTGGGCAGACCGGTGGGCAGGTCAACGAGTTTAAGCAGATGGTTAAAGCGCTACATCAGGCCGGCATTGAAGTCATTTTAGACGTGGTCTACAACCACACCGGCGAGGGCAGCCACCTAGGGCCAACCATCAGTCTGCGAGGCATCGACAACGCAGCTTACTATCGCCTTGTCGAAGATGCTCCCCGCTACTATATGGACTTCACCGGCTGCGGCAACTCCCTCAATGTGCGCCATCCTCAAGTGCTCAAGCTGATTATGGATAGCTTGCGCTATTGGGTGCTGGAGATGCACGTCGATGGTTTTCGCTTTGACCTCGCCTCAGCCCTGGCTCGAGAACTGTACGAAGTTGACAGCTTGGCGGCATTCTTCGACATCATTCACCAGGATCCGGTGCTGTCCACTATCAAGCTGATCGCCGAACCTTGGGATTTGGGGGAGGGGGGCTATCAGGTGGGCAACTTTCCGCTGCTGTGGTCGGAGTGGAACGGCAAATACCGCGATTCAATGCGCGACTTTTGGCGCGACCACGACTGTCGCCTGGGCGAGTTTGCCTTCCGGGTTACCGGCAGTTCTGACCTGTACAAGGCCAATGGCAAACGTCCCCACGCCAGCGTTAACTTCATCACCTGTCACGACGGCTTTACTCTACGAGATTTGGTGAGCTACAACGAGAAGCATAATTTGGCTAACCACGAAAACAATCGCGACGGCGAGAGCTATAACCGCTCTTGGAACTGCGGGGCCGAGGGTGAAACTGACAACCCAACCATTCTGGCCCTGCGGCACAAGCAGCAGCGCAACTTGCTGGCTACGCTGCTTCTCTCCCAGGGGGTTCCCATGCTGCTCGGTGGTGATGAGCTCGGCCGTACGCAGCAGGGCAACAACAATACTTACTGCCAAGACAGCGCGTTGTCCTGGTTCGACTGGAACTTAACTCCCTTAGGACATGAGCTGCTGTCGTTTACCAGCCAGCTGATTCAGCTGCGCCAAACCCACCCATCCTTTGCCCGGCGTCACTGGTTTCAGGGGCGGGCGATTCACGGGTCAGGGGTTCACGACATCGGTTGGTACAATCCTGACGGCAGCGAAATTACAGACAACCAGTGGTACGGCGGCTCGGCCAAGGCAATTACGGTGTTCCTCAACGGTGAAGAGCTAATGGGCTTTGAGGCCCAGGGTCAGCGGCTGGAGGACGATAGCTTCTTGCTATTTTTTAATGCCCAATCGGATGCTCAAGATTTTTGTGTGCCACCCATGCTCAAAAACCAGTCTTGGTCAATGGTGATCAATACTGAACAGCCTACTGGCTTCGTGAACGATAGGCAGATTTACAAACCCGGAGAAGCGATCGCCGTGGCTGACTTCTCGCTAGTCGTACTCACTAGTCCCAAACCCACGTTGGGTTAAGACTATGCTGACCTACGAACGCATCTACTCTGTGGTCCGCCAAATTCCTCGGGGTCAGGTGGCCACTTATGGCCAGGTGGCTGAGCTGGCAGGGCTCATTGGCAAACCCCGCCTGGTAGGCTACGCCCTTTACCGGGTTGATATGACCACCGACGACGTGCCCTGGCAACGGGTGATCAACGCCAAGGGAGAAGTCTCTGAGTCACCGCTGCGTCATGGCAGCGACTATCTTCAGCGCGCCATGCTAGAGGACGAAGGCATTGAGTTTGACCACCGAGGCCGTATTGATCTGGGCAAATATAAATGGCGCCCGCCCGATAGTGTTATCGAGCAGGCGCTGGCAGCATTTGGAGAGAACTTAGGCTAGACAAAGGGTCTAGTCAACGGCCACGGCCACTTCTTCCTCTTCATACAGCTCTTCAGGTTCGTCAATCACCTCACCGGCTTGCTCAGCAGCCTGACGACGCATGGCTTCGCGGTACTTAGCAGCCATTTCCTCGGCCTTGTCATAGACCAGGTCAGGGTTCTTGACCATGTCACCCGGCTCGGGCTCTAGCTGCTTGGTCGAAAGGGAAATCCGACCTCGCTCAGCATCAAGGTCAATAATCATGACCTTGATTTCGTCATTGACGTTGAGCACGCTGTGAGGCGTGTCAATGTGGTCGTGGGAAATTTCAGAGATGTGCAGCAGACCGCTAACGCCGCCGATATCGATGAAGGCGCCGTAGGGTTTGAGGCCACGCACTGCGCCCAGCACCACTTCGCCCACTTGCAGACCGTTCATCTTGCGCTCAACCAGAGCACGACGATGGCTGAGCACCAGACGGTTGCGCTCTTCGTCAACTTCTAGAAACTTGAGCGGCAGGTCTTCGCCCACCAGGTCTTCCTTCGGCTTGCGGGTGCTGATGTGAGAGCCAGGGATAAAGCCGCGCAAGCCCTCGATGCGCACCAGAGCGCCACCTCGGTTGGTAGCAAACACGCCGGAACGGACAGTGGCGTCTTCCTGCTGGAGTTGACGCACCCGTTCCCAAGCGCGCATGTACTCAATGCGACGAATGGAAAGAGTTAGCTGACCGTCCTCATTCTCGTCGGTGAGAATAAAGAACTCGCGAGTTTCATTGGAGCGCAGCACCTCTTCAGGATGATCAACCCGGTTGATAGACATCTCCTGAATAGGGAGATAAGCGGCGGTTTTAGCACCGATATCAATCAGGGCGCCCCTGGGCTCAAGGCTAAACACGGTACCAGAAACCGTATCGCCTGGGTTGAAGTGATAGTCGTACTTATCTAAAAGTGCGGCAAAGTCTTCATGTGTAAACCCGATGTCAGCGTCCTTTACGTCCTGATTGAGCATGCTAGTGTTGTCCTATTATTTCTCCGTAATACTGCGGTTTCCGTGTAGACGTACAAAACAATCAACTCAGATATGTGACAGTCAGCCCCCACGCAACAGCGTGCCGACGTAGACAGCCCGATAAACCCACAGGATTAAAATTATAGCTGAATAGGCGGTGTTGTTGATCTACACCGACAGGATTGGTTTGGGTTTAGCGTCAACTTCACTGCAACTACTGGCTTACAGAGATTGGGCGGAAACCACGTAGGTTGAGGACTGGCCGTTTTCCGTACCATCCTCATGGCGATCGCCTCGATCACCTTGAAGCTGGCTCAGGGTTTCGGCAAAATCGCGAATGCCTTGAAACTGACGATATACCGAGGCAAATCGCACAAAGGCTACTTCGTTCATGGCCTGGAGCTTAGCCAATACCATTTCGCCGATTTCAGCGCTGGTCACCTCTCGGGTGGCGCGCTGCTGAAGTTCAGCCTCAATGTCGTCGACGATCGCCTCCATTGCGAGAGACGACACTGGAGTTTTCTCGCAGGCCCGCACTATACCCCGCAGCACCTTGGAACGCTCGAACAGTTCTCGGTCGGCGCTACGCTTGATCACCGTAACGGGCACATACTCAATGCGCTCGTAGGTAGTGAATCGGCGCTCGCATCTCAGGCATTCCCGGCGCCTGCGAATGCTGCGCCCCGCCTCCGCCGATCGCGACTCTAAGACTCGATTGTTCAGATGCTGACAGAACGGGCAATGCATAGACACACTCCCAATGGGAGAAAAAGAACCAGGTCAAAATGCCTTGAGGTCATTGCAACCTAGCAAAAATAAAGGCAAACCTTCCCATGGACGGAAAGGCTTGCCTCTATATTAATTAAATTGTGAGAAAACAATCGAAATGAGTCGAAAGTCCTGCCAGATTTGCGTAAACCTCAAACCATCGTTGGTCTAAGTGACTAAGTCGTTGGGATTAGTCCTTAGAAATGCGAGGGGGTTCGCGAAATGCGATCGCAAAGAAGAGGGTACCAATGATGCAGGCAAAAATGAAGATGTAAGCGACAGCTTCCATGGTGAAAAAGGCTCCTATCTCAACCGGGTCATCTTTAGTTTACAAGGATTAGATATAACGTGCCCGACGGGTGACGTTCTAAAATCAACCGCCGGGCACCTTAACTCACGGGAAACTAAACAGTCTCTTCTTTGCGAGTGGAGGTATCTCCCACCTTGGCGAAGAAACCCCATTCCACCTGCTCGGGAGACAGGTCGGGGTCTACACCCGCAAACACATCGCGGAACAGAGTACGAGACCCGTGCCAGATGTGACCAAAGAAGAACAGCAGCGCAAACACCGCGTGACCGTAGGTAAACCAGCCGCGAGTGCTGGTGCGGAATACTCCGTCAGAGCCGAGGGTTTCGCGATCGAACTCGAAGGGTTCACCTAGCTGCGCCTTGCGGGCGTAGCGCTTGACCAGAGCTGGCTCAGAGATCGTTTGACCACCTAGCTCACCACCATAGAAGGTAGCGGTGACACCAGTCTGCTCAAAGCTGTACTTGGATTCAGCCCGACGGAAGGGAATGTCAGCGCGAACGACGCCGTCTTTGTCGACCAGCACCACAGGGAAGGTCTCAAAGAAGTTAGGCAAGCGGCGGACAAACAGCTCGCGGCCTTCCTTGTCTTTGAAGACGGGGTGACCCAGCCAACCCTCAGCGATACCATCGCCTTGGACCATGGGGCCAACCCGGAACAAACCACCCTTAGCAGGGCTGTTGCCGACGTAGTCGTAGAAGGCCAGTTTCTCAGGAATACTGGCGTAGGCTTCATCCAGGGATGACCCAGAGTTGACATCGGCCTGAACCCGGCGCTGAATCTCTTGCTTAAAGTAGTCACCATCCCACTGGTAGCGGGTGGGGCCAAATAGCTCGATGGGGGTAGCGGCACTGCCGTACCACATGGTGCCTGCCACCACAAAGGCCGCAAAGAACACCGCTGCAATACTGCTGGACAGTACCGTCTCAATGTTACCCATGCGCAGAGCCTTGTAGAGGCGCTGGGGTGGGCGCACCGTCAGGTGGAACAAGCCTGCAATAATGCCCACAATCCCCGCGGCGATGTGGTGAGCCACAATACCACCGGGGTTAAAGGGGTTAAAGCCTGCGGAGCCCCATTCGGGAGCAACTCCTTGCACGTGGCCGGTGAGGCCGTAGGGGTCAGATACCCACATACCAGGTCCCCAGAGACCGGTCAGGTGGAAGGCCCCAAAGCCGAAGCAGAGAAGCCCGGACAGGAACAGGTGAATACCAAACATCTTGGGCAAATCCAGCGCCGGCTCTCCGGTGCGAGGATCGCGGAACAGATCTAGATCCCAATAGACCCAGTGCCAGCAGGCTGCTAAAAATAGCAGACCTGACAGGACGATGTGAGCCGCAGCCACACCCTCGAAGGACCAAAAGCCAGGGTTAACGGCAGATGCGCCGGTTACACTCCAGCCGCCCCACGACTGGGTTACACCCAGACGAGACATGAAGGGTAGGACAAACATGCCCTGCCGCCACATGGGGTTGAGCACAGGGTCACTGGGGTCAAAGGTGGACAGTTCAAAGAGAGCCATCGAGCCGGCCCAGCCAGCTACCAGGGCCGTATGCATTAGGTGTACAGCAATCAGTCGCCCGGGATCGTTAACGACGACCGTGTGTACCCGGTACCAGGGTAGTCCCATTGACTACGCTCCTCCTCTAGGTAAAACAATGTTGTTTTGGGAATTGTCTTAAGCATGCCAGTACTGATTAGCCTATCAGAATCAGGCTCTCAGTAATGCCCCAATTGCCCCGTCATCCCGCCATTGCCTGAGGGGGCGATGTCATTGTTGGATGCGGAACCATTTGGTACAGATGAGATGTAACAATGAAATTACTTAACGAAGTGTAACCAGTCCCAAATTCCCTCGCAACCAGCTTGAGCCTCGGCCGGGGGCGATCGCCAGGGGTTGTGGCCTAAAAACACCTCGGCCCAGTGGCCAAAGGCTTGATTTGCCGCCGCTAACGACGCAGAACGCTAAGGAGATTCCCGCAATGGCTAATGTTAAGTTTGTTAACGAAGACACTGAGATTGTCGTTGCCGACGGGGCTAACCTGCGTTTTAAGGCATTAGAAAACCGGATTGACATCTATACCTTTAGCGGCAAGCTGATGAACTGCGGCGGCTACGGCCAGTGCGGCACCTGCGTCGTCGACATAGTGGCGGGGGGCGAAAACCTGTCGCCCCGCACCCAGGTAGAAGAGCGCAAACTGAAGAAGTGGCCTGAGAGCTGCCGACTGTCTTGCCAGACCACGGTACACGGGCCGGTTTCGGTGGTTACAAAGCCTAACCGCAAGGCGCTGGCTCAGGCTAAGACTTCGAAGAGCGCCTAGCCCTGATCGTTTAATATCGGCTTAGGGGCTTTGACGCAGCGCTGCATTCTCACCGAGTAGAGTGATATTCTGAAAGCGTCGGGTTTTTAGCGCAGCCAGTCTTTGGTGAGTCGAGCTAAAGCAGGTTTGACAAGGATAGAGACGGTTAGCGTTGAAAGCTTGATGCGACGTTGTTGGGTTGAGAGTAGTAGAGGCAAGCACTGATGGAAGTCAATAAGCTTGGTTTTGTAGCCAGCATTCTCTTTGTTCTGGTACCGACGGTTTTTCTGCTAATTCTGTACATTCAGACCTCTAGCAAACAAACGGGATCGTAAGATCGCGGCTGGGGGCTGCTGCGCCGGATGCCGTTGCGCCGGCTAGATGAGCAGCGGATCGGGCTATGGGAATTAGGTGTATTCTTAGGGCGCTGGGTTAACCGGCGCTTTTTTGCGGTTTTATGGGTTGCGGTGCCTGCCCCATGGGCTATGTGGCCGCCATGACGTACCGTGGGAAACCAATGACCTACTGTTTGGGCATTTTGGTGAAAGAGGGGTTGGTGCTAGCCGCCGATTCTAGAACCAATGCTGGGGTTGACTATATTTCGTCGTACCGCAAGCTGTTTGATTTCTCTAAACCGGGCGATCGCGTCCTTTTGCTGTGCACTTCGGGCAACCTATCGATTACCCAGGCGGTGGTGCATCAGCTCGGTCAAGACATTAAGCACGATCGCGAGCCCAATCTGCACAGCCTGCACAGCCTCTACGATGTGGCCCGCTACCTGGGGGAGCAAATTCGCACCCTACAGGAGGCCGATCGCGCCTGGCTGGCCCAGGACAAAATTGACTTTAAGTGCAGTTTTTTGCTGGGCGGTCAGGTGCAGGGAGAGGTGCCCGAGCTGTTTTTGATCTATAGCCAGGGCAACTGCATCAAGGCCACCCCAGAGACACCGTTTTTGCAGATTGGCGAGACCAAGTACGGCAAGCCCATACTCGATCGCACTCTAGGGTTTGACATGCCCCTCGATGCGGTGGCCAAGTGTGCGCTGCTGTCGATTGATTCGACGATGCGATCGAACCTGTCGGTGGGGCCACCGATTCACATGACCATGTACCAGACCAACAGCTTTGAGATTCGCCATCAAGCCCAGTTTCAGGCGGGGGATCCTTACCTAGTTAAAATGCGCAAACACTGGGAAGTAGCCCTGCGGGAAGCCTCAAACAGCATGCCGGATATTTCTTGGAACCAGGACGATACCCTTTCGCCCTTGGGGATTCCCGATCTGGGCAATAGCTAAACATTTTGGCGAACGCTTAGGCAGTAACTGGGCTCACCGATGCGGGCTAAGAACTGGTGAGATTAAGCATCAGCTAGTAGGGCAGCGGGGGTCGTTTGCCAAAAGCGCAGCCGCTCTGGCTCTAGGAAAGAAATTTGCACGGCGATCGCACCCATGTAGCCTGGCTCTGGGTGCCACTGATAGAGCTGCCCTGGATGGTCTAACCTCGGTGCCGTCACCACTTTCACCGAGGTCGGCACCGAGGTTAGATCTGGAATCTCTAAGCGCAACTCTAGGGCCTGCATGGAGTCGACTATGCCAATGCCGAGGGATTTTAGGCAGGCTTCTTTACCCGTCCAGTAGCGCAAAAAATGGTAGTCGGCCTGGGGATGCGGCACAGCCAGCACGGTTTCAGCCTCAGCGGCGGTGAGGTAGCGACGACACAGACCCGCCAAAGATTTTACCGGGCGCAGGGCTTCAATATCCACACCGATCGCACTTACATCATCGGCGGTGCTGATGGCTACGAGCAACCGCTGCCCGCTGTGGGACAGGTTGAATTGTGGCACCACGCAAAATTTACTGTCATAGGGGCTGAGGGCTGGCTTGCCCTTAGGTCCATAGACAAAGGTAAGCGCGGCGGGTGCTTGACCGGTGTAGCGACTCAGCAGGTGGCGTAGGCAGCCTCGGCTGGCTAAAAACTGACCCTGGATTGTAGGCCGAAGGCGCTGTAGCTGAGCTTGTTCTGTCGACGATAAACAGGCTTTGAAGGCCTGCTGGGTGGTCGGCTCAAGGATCTCGGTAGAGAGCAGCCAGAGGTCAACAGCGGGTGAGGCACAGCCCTGGCAAAACTCAGACATAGAGTTAGAGATAACGGGTTTAGAGCAGCATGGGCCAGCCTAGCGCTATTGTGCAGTAAGCTGGGCACCCTTGGCACAGCCCCCGCGTTCCTTTCCTATGCCTTCGAAGCGTTCTCTCTCTGCTAACTCAGAACCTGCGACTGGCGCTGTGCGAGTCTGCATTTTGGGCGGCGGATTTGGGGGGTTGTACTGCGCCCTATCCCTGCACCAGCGATCGCGGCGATCGCCACGCCCCATCCACATTACCCTGGTCGAGCCGCGCGATCGCTTCAACTTTACCCCGCTGCTCTACGAACTGCTCACCCAGGAACTTGCCCCCTGGGAGATTGCCCCCCCCTACCGAGAGTTGCTCCAGCACACTGCTGTTGACCTGCGCCAAGACTGGGCCGAGCACATCGACCTGGCCCAGCAACGCGTCACTTTGCGCCATGGCGAACCAATCGCCTACGACTACCTGGTGGTCGCGCTAGGTAGCCGAATGCGGCCCCCCGCCACCCCCGGCAGCCAGGCTCACAGCCTGCCGTTTAACACCTTGCAGGATGCCGAACAGCTGGAGCGGCGGTTAAACGATCTCGAACAGTCACCCCAGGTGCGGGTTGTGGTGGCCGGGGCCGGACCCAGCGGTGTAGAGTTGGCTTGCAAACTGAGCGATCGCCTCGGTAGCCGGGGCCACGTCACCGTGGTTGACCGCCGAGGCGAAATTTTACGCTCCTATCCCCAGCAGATCCAGCGGGCGGCGGCAAAGGCCATGGCAAAGCGAGGGATAGAGGTCTATCTCAATGCTGCGATCGAGGCGGTAGATGCCAGCGGGTTGACCTTTGGCTACGAGGGCCAAGCCCGCCACTGCCCAGCCAACATTACCCTGTGGACGGTGGGTACAGTGCCCCATGTTTGGTTGGGGGATGATCTCAAGCCGACCATTTTTGGCCAGTACCAGGTGCTGCCTACCCTACAGCTGCTGGATCATAAACATGTTTTTGCATTGGGGGACATGGCCGCCATGCCTGCCCCCGGTCGTGACCGGGCTCCCACTACGGCCCAAGCGGCCTATCAGGCTGGCCCTGCGGTCGCCTCCAATCTGCTAGCGCTGATCGCCGATCGCCCCCTCAAACCGTTTATCTACAACCATCTGGGCGACATGCTTACCCTGGGTCAGGGGGAGGCCGTGGTCTGTGGTTTTGGGCTGTGCATCACTGGGCGGCTGGGCGGCCTGTCGCGTCGCTGGGCCTACTGGTTGCGGTTGCCCACCTCCGCCCACCGCTGGCGAGTGCTCAAGCACTGGCTGGGCTTCAAGCCTTAGACTCCGCTCAGGACAGTAAGGCACGTTCAATGCGGCGATCGGGTATGAGCCACATCACCGCAACGAGGACGTACAGCCCCAGAGATAGCCATGAACTTAGGAAGGCGAGGGAAATGGCGATCGCGTAGATCACCACTGAAATTTTGCCCTTCCAGTCGCGCCCCACAGCAATCGCCAGAGCCGAGTCGCGGCCCTCATAGGCAATCAGCACTTGGGTGAGGATGTAGTAGGCGATCGCCGCAAAAAACAGGACACCCCCATAAAACGCCACCGGCAGCGCCGCAGAGTGGTTTTCTCCCGTCCACCCAGTGACGAAGGGAATCAGCGACAGCCAAAACAGCAGGTGCAGGTTAGCCCACAGTACATTGCCATTCACCTGGCGCACCGCCTGTAGCAGGTGGTGGTGATTGTTCCAGTAAATGCCGATGTAGACAAAACTGAGCAAGTAGCTCAAAAACACCGGAATCAGCGGTTGCAGCGCCGTCAGCTCAGCCTCGTGGGGTATCTTCAGCTCTAGCACCATAATTGTGATGATGATAGCGAGCACGCCGTCGCTAAAGGCTTCTATTCTGCCCTTGCCCATGGTGTCAACGCTCCATTGCGCCGATATGGCGATCGTTTACTACAGCAAACTGCTTAGACATGCTGAAGTTTACCCTGAGTAGACCAGCAGCGGGGTGTAGCCGTCGCAACAGGGGTAACTTGAACCTGAAAAGCCGGCGTTGCTATGCTTTGCGAAAAGCTGGATTTTCCATCGTGTAGACTAAGCCATCAACTGTTTAGGCCCCCTGGTATGACTCGCTCCCCTGAGCCGCCTACCCCAAAGCACTGTGAGAAGATTGCTCGTTTTCTACACGCCACACTCTTGAAAACGCAGCAGCAGCGGCTTGACCTGCTCACGGAGGCTGGTGGAGCTTGGTTGCAGACGACCTCCGCAGAGGTGCAGGTTGCCAGGCTGACAGCGCTGCTTGAGCAACAGCCCGCCCTGCCGGGGCCGATTGTCGAGCGTATTCTAGCTAAGCTTTTGATCCCAA
Source organism: Leptolyngbya subtilissima AS-A7 (assembly GCF_039962255.1). Lineage (NCBI taxonomy): Bacteria > Bacillati > Cyanobacteriota > Cyanophyceae > Leptolyngbyales > Leptolyngbyaceae > Leptolyngbya > Leptolyngbya subtilissima. The sequence continues at coordinate 43,389 of NZ_JAMPKY010000006.1, forward strand.
ATTTCCAGGGATCTAAGCCCTACAGCCAGATTCTGCAGCGGGTGCAGCAGTTGGCGATCGCAGCCCTCCCTAGCGAACCCATCCAGCCCGAGTCAGCTCACATTCCCTACGTCGGGCTGTTGCTGGTGGATGCCGAAAACATGAACCCGCCCGAGGCCTTAGAGGCGTTTCTGCAAACCGTGGGTCGATACCCCATCCGCCACCGTCTGGCCTTTGGCAACTGGCGCAGACTGGGCCGCCGCGATCGCGATCTGTATCGGCGGGGCTATCAAATGGTGCATGTGCCCTCAGGCAAAAACAGTGCCGACATCAAGATGGCTGTGGACACGTCCCTAATTACCTTCCAAACCCCATCGATCCGCGAGGTATTTATCTGTTCTACGGATACCGATCTGCTTCACCTGGGCTACGCTCTGCTCAACCTGGGGGTCAGCGTTCACTGTGTTAGACACCGCGACGACGGCTGGTTCGAGGTGCTCAATCTGGCGCAGCAAACCACTCAGAAGGTCTACTTCGACGCTAGTGAGGGGGCTGATTCGGCACTCGAGTTAGCCCACCAGGTGACGAAGGTGCCCACCCTAGCAGAAACGGCGCGATCGCTCAAACAGCTGCTGGCTCAAGCCCACGAGGATGATCCCGATCAGCCAATTACTATGGACCGGCTGGGCAAGCTATTTCGCGATCGCCACCACCTTTCCGCCAGCGAGGCGCTTCAGGCCAACTCGGGCTATAAAACCCTGGGGCAATTTCTCAAATCCCACACCACCTTTGTCCTTTCCCCTTTACCTAACAGCAAGCAGATTGCTGTCACCCTTAAGACCGTCGCCAACGACAGCCCACCTCCAGAGCCAGCGATCGCGATCGCTGTTCCCCAGCCAGAAGGATTCCTCGGAGCCGAGGGGGCAATGGAGGCAGTAGCTATACCACCACCCATTACCGACGCCCACAGCCTAGAGCAAGCGCTGATCGCTCTCCTATGGCGGCTATCCTCTGGTCAGGCAGATAGCCAAATTCAGCTCTCAGTGCTGGCGGCCTATTTTGCCCACATCTACAAAGAATCCATGAGCGCAGCACTAAAGCGCATCGGCGAACCCAAGGGTCTGCCGAAACTTTTAACCAAATGCCGCTCTCTAAGAGTGCAACAGCAGGGCCAAGACTGGCGGATAGCCTTGGCCTGTGTCAGCTAGAGCAACCCTTAAGTCGCCACCGGTTCTTTAGCCTCAAACTTGAGCTTGGCCCGCTTAAAGGGTTCAGGAATTTCTACCGGGTAGTTGCCCGTGAAGCAGGCGGAGCAGAAGCTGCCTGGCTCCTGGTTTGTCGCGGCCAGCATGCCCTCCCAGCTTAGATAGGCTAGGGAATCGACATTGATTTGATCAGCAATTTCTTCTAAAGACTTCGTAGCCGCGATCAGCTGATCTTGGTTGTCGGTGTCAATGCCGTAGAAACAGGGGTGGGTGACCGGTGGCGACGAAATCCGCATGTGCACCTCGGTCGCCCCTGCATCGCGCAATGCCTGCACAATCTTACGGCTGGTGGTGCCTCGCACAATCGAGTCATCCACAATCAAAATTCGCTTGCCCTCCAGCACATCCTTGAGGGGGTTCAGCTTCATGCGAATGCCCACCTCCCGCATCGACTGGGTGGGTTGAATAAAGGTGCGCCCCACGTAGCGGTTCTTGATCAGCCCCTCCGCGTAGGGAATTTGGGACTGCTGGGAAAAGCCGATCGCCGCTGGCACCCCAGAGTCAGGTACCGCCATAATCAAATCCACATCGGCGGGGGCTTCTTTGGCTAGCTGATGGCCCAAGCGGCGGCGGTAGCTGTAGAGACTCTCGCCGTTGACAATGCTATCGGGTCGCGAAAAGTAAATCATCTCAAACACGCAGAGCTTGCGTTGGGTCGCCTCTGCCCACTGACGAGAAATAATTCCCTCGGGGGTAATCCACACCAGCTCACCTGGCTCAATATCACGGACGTAGGTTGCCCCAATGATGTCGAGGGCACAGGTTTCCGAAGCCAGCACATAGTGAGCCGGTTGCCCCACTTCAGGAATGTCATTGCCCAGTACCCCCAGCACCAGGGGCCGAATACCTTGCTGGTCGCGGGCACCCAAAATTCCATTAGGTGTACCGATTACTAGGCTAAAGGCCCCATAACAACGGTTAAAGGCCTGCTCAGCGGCGTGGACCCAGTCGGCCCCGTCGTTGACGGCCTCGGCTAAGGCAAAGGCGATCATTTCTGAATCGGTGGTAGTCACCAAGTCATGGTGGCGGTCTAACAGTTCTTCACGCAGATCAGCCGCGTTGACCAAATTGCCGTTGTGGGCCAGGGCCAGATCCCCCAGGCGGGTGGGCACCACAGCGGGCTGGGCATTGCACACATGACTGGAGCCAGTGGTGGAGTAGCGGGTGTGACCAACGGCAATGTGGCCAGTGAGATCTTTGAGAATTTGGTCATCAAACACCTGTGACACCAAGCCCATGTGCTTGTAGCAGTGGCTACCCGATGCGTTGAAGGTGGCAATGCCCGCCGACTCTTGGCCTCGGTGTTGTAGGGCAAATAGGCCAAAGTAGGCTAGCCGAGCTACCTCTTCGTCGGGAGCATAAAGCCCGAAGATGCCACAGGCCTCTTCGGGCTTATCGGGACGTTCGAGCAACGACTCGGAACGAGTATCCGCAACATGATCCTGAGGGGAATCGTAGGACTCGTCTAGGAAAGATTTAGAAGGGAACGTCATTGGTGGTGCAGGGTGGCTTAAGAACGCAATTGGCAAAGGAGCAAGACTTCTCAACACATTCGGCTGCCGCATTTTGCCCTCAATGCGAGCCCAGCTTCATCATAGGGTCAGGAATTTCGAAGTGGTATTAGAAACTACCGAACTCCCCTAACCTATTTAATAGTTCCTTAACATATGCCCGATCATAACACCTGCAGTATTCTCCGCAGGCGACGCCCTAAACCCGATGTAGAAAGGATTATCGGGCTGTCATGTGGATGATAAGGAAAGTTCCAAGCCCGCCCTAGCTCTCCCCAGCTAACCGCTGCTCGATCGCGGTGTTCCAAGTGGAAGCCAAAGATTTAACCGCATCGGCAATCAACGTTTGACCATCCCGAGTAGCAAGGGTCAAGGTGTCGCCCTGCACGGTGCCCAACCATTGCCACTCACTCGCCAGGTGTTGATTCAGGTAAGCCTCCCAAGCGGACTGATGCTCGCGGCTCACCGAGACGACAATTCTTGCGCCCCCTTCCCCAAACAGCAGCCGATCCCACCGCTGACTAGGTTGATCGGCCTCCAGGGAAAGATGCACCATAGCCCCAAGCTGGCCGCTAATGCACGATTCTGCCAAGGCCACAGCCAATCCACCCTCGGCACTATCGTGGGCCGATCGCACCCAACCCTGGCCAATACCGTGGCGGCAGGCGGCCTGCACTCGCTTCTCAAGCGCCATATCGATCGCCGGGGGTTGTCCAGTCGCCTGACCGTGGACCGCTGCCAGGTACTCCGAGCCGCCCAGGGTAACTAGGGGCTTGCCATCAGCGATCGCTGTCCCGGTCTGCTCCACCGGCACACCCAGCAGGTAGATCAAGTCACCCTCTTGCTGCCAGCCCTGGCCGCAGGTGCGGCTCAAATCGTCAATCAGCCCCACCATGCCAACCACAGGGGTGGGGTAAATGGGCTGAGGGATGCCCTGGCTATCCACCGTCTCGTTGTAGAGCGAGACATTGCCCCCGGTGACCGGGGTCTCAAACTCGCGACAGGCGTCGGCCAGGCCCCGGCAGGCGTTGGCTAATTGCCAGTAGCCAATAGGCTTTTCGGGGCTGCCAAAGTTGAGGTTGTCGGTCACCGCCAGGGGCAAAGCCCCAACACAGCTAAGGTTGCGGGCGGCCTCGGCCACGGCGGCTTTGGCGCCTTCGTAGGGGTTGAGGTAGACGTAGCGGGCGTTGCAGTCTACCGTAGCCGCCAGCCCTCGGGTGGTACCGCCTGGTTGATACCCAGGGACCGCTTCCTGGGGACGTAGACGAATGACGGCGGCGTCGCCCTGGCCAGGGCGACGTACGGTATTGTTTTGCACCTGGTGGTCGTACTGGCGGTAGACCCAGTTTTTAGAGGCGATCGTCGGCTGGCCTAGCAGCTTGTGAAGTACCTCAGTCCAGGAGGTATTCTCTGAACCGGAAAGCGCAATGCCGGACCCAGAGCAGGCTGGCAGGCTGTCTTCGCTCCAAGCCCAGGCTTTTTGGGCGTAGTCTGGCGGTTCGGCCAACAGCTCACGGTGGTAGATCGGTGTATTTTCCGACAAAGCCAGGGCAGGAATTTCGGCGGCAACATCACCCTGGAACAGAATCCGCACAATTGGATCTGCAATCACTGTTCCGGCCACCACGGCGTGCAGCCCCCAGCGCTCGAAGATCTCGATCACCTCGGCTTCACGGCCCTTGGCAACCACAAACAGCATCCGCTCTTGGGATTCCGACAGCAGATACTCATAGGGCACCATGCCGGTTTCCCGCACAGGGATGAGGTCGAGATCTAGCTCGATGCCGACGCCCCCCTTGGCCGCCATCTCGGCGGTGGAACAGGTCAGGCCCGCCGCCCCCATGTCTTGAGCGGCGACGATCGCCCCCGTCTTAAATGCCGCCAAACAGGCCTCCACCAAGGACTTTTCGAGAAAAGGGTCGCCCACCTGCACGGCAGGGCGGTCTTGCTCAGACTCGTCGGTCAATTCCGCGCTGGCGAAGCTGGCCCCGCCCATGCCATCGCGCCCAGTGGTAGAGCCCACGTACACCACTGGGTTACCCAGGCCCGCCGCCCCAGATTTGACGATGTCGTCGGTTTCCATGATGCCGATCGCCATCGCATTCACCAGCGGGTTACCATTGTAGGCGGCGTCAAAGTACACCTCACCACCCACGGTGGGCACTCCAAAGCAGTTGCCGTAGTGGGCAATGCCCGACACCACCCCCTGGCACAGGCGGCGAGTGCGGCTGTCGGCCAGATCCCCAAACCGTAGGGAGTTGAGCACGGCGATCGGTCGCGCCCCCATGGTAAAGATGTCGCGCAGAATGCCGCCGACCCCGGTAGCAGCCCCCTGGAACGGCTCAACGGCAGAAGGATGGTTGTGGGACTCAATTTTGAAGGCCACCCGCAGCCCATCCCCGGCATCGATCACACCCGCGTTTTCCCCTGGTCCCACCAGCACACGGGGCCCTTCGGTGGGGAACTGTTTGAGCAGGGGGCGCGAGTTTTTGTAGCAACAGTGCTCTGACCACATCACCCCAAACATGCCCAGCTCAGCGCGGTTGGGGTGACGACCCAAGCGCTGCACAATGTCGTCGTACTCCTCGGGCTTGATGCCTTCAGAGGCGATTTCTGCGGGGCTAAAAGGGGCGGTAGAAAAGGCTGTCATGCTGGCAGGGGGGAAGTTGCCTACCGATCTTAGCCCTAAGTTGTCTCTTGGAGCGGGGAAAGAGGGTAGATGGGTGGATGGGTGCGGGAGTAGGGTGTTGTGGAAGTTGATGCGATTGCATCAGTAGCAATTCACGAATTGCAGCATCTTCTGATTGCCCAGCTTGGTAGGCGGCTTAGCGACAGGTTGATTGAGATTTTGCAGCAGCCAAGCCTTGAACGAATTCAATGGGGCTCTTCTGGCTTTCCTTTTGTAGAACCGGAGTGGTGTGCGGATTTGGTCTCTCAACTCACTTCCTACTCGCAGTCGGCAAACTCCGGGCGATACCGCACCAGTCCCCGGCAATTCTCCAAGATCCCCGGCTTCAGTTCCAGCACTCGAAACGCGCCCTCGGGAACGGTGTACTCACACCGCAGTGCCCTCTCTTTGGCAGGAATGAAACCAAACCGAGCATAAAACTGCGGGTCGCCTAGCACAACCACTGCCCCGCTGCCGATCTGACGGCATTGCTCTATTCCCTGGCGAATGAGTTGTGTCCCAATGCCCTGGTGCTGGTGGTCTGGCAGCACAGCCACCGGCCCCAGGCCCAAAACCATTGGACTCTTCGTATCAACGTTCTCAAAGGTGACCGGGCTGAAAAAGATGTGGCCCACCATCGCATCCCTCACCACCGTCACCAGAGATAGCGTATGGGGCAACCCCCGCAGCCGATCGACCAGCTTGGCCTCATGCTCGCGACCAAAGGCGATCGCATTGACCTGGTAAACCGACTCAAGATCCGCTGGATGCTCAGCTCGAATCATCATTTCGCAGCGCGTGAGACGGGCTAGTGACTAGGGAGTCAAGAGTATGCAGCTAAAAACTTGTTCAAATCGACAAAGGTGCCAGCACGGGTGGTGATGGGCGCTTCGTAGCCTTTCAGCTCTACGGTAAAGTGCTTAAAGCAGGGGTCATCTACCCCAGATTGCAAGTATTTGTAGGTAGTTTCGCCAATGGCGATATCTAGGCCTAGGGATTTAGTCGCAGACTCTAGGCGAAAAGCTGCGTTGACAGTGTCGCCTAGGGCGGTGTAGTCGGGGCGATCGCCGCTGCCGGTGTTGCCAACCATGGCGTGGCCCGTGTTGATGCCAGCCCCAATGCGCAGAGGGAACGGCAGCGGAAACTGCTCGTGGAGCTGACTCGTCATTTCGGCCAGGGTGCTGACAGCCTGCAAAATCTTGATCATGCTGGCCTGGTCGGCCCCCTCGGGGCCATGAACCCATACCGTCATCACAGCATCACCGATGTATTTATCGACCCAGCTGCCGTATTGACCAATGATTTCTCCAGCGCGGCGAAACCAGGTGCCAATGGCTTCGGAGAGAATTTTTTCGTCAATCTGGCGGGTCAGTACGGTGAAGTCGCGAATGTCGACCACCATGACCGAAATTAGCTGGCGCACGTGGAGCATGGCCGTAGCGGTAGCATCCCCGTGGATTCCAGCCAGGGGCGCCTCTAACGCCACAGCGGCATCTTGAGGTGAGAAAAACCGCAGTTCGGTCTGACCAAAGGTGAGCAGATCGCCGTCGTGGAGAATGACCGGCACGCTGACCCGACGCCCGTTGACAAAGGTACCGTTGCGACTGCCCAGGTCGATTAGGTAAAACCGGCCGCTATCAGCATCCTGAAGCATGGCGTGGTTGCGCGATATCCACCGGTCAGGCAGCACAAAATTATTGTCGTCGCCCCGCCCTACTGTCCAGCAACTGCCACCCGCCAAGGAAAGCTGGCGATCGCCGGAGCCTGTTTTAAGCGCAAGGTAGGGGCCAGATGAAGTCACAGCGGTAAAGTTAGGGCACAAACTTAAAGACGATTGAGCGCGACTGCGCCAAAACTCAATCTGCGATCGCGGCAAACAATCTCAAACTATCCCTGAGCTCACCCTATTATGCCAGAGATGCAAACCCAGCACCCGCTCTAAGCTAGCGCCGCCGTCAGAAAAAATAACCCGTCAACGACAAGCGTGCTAAACACGGCTCCCCCAAAGGCCCACCAAGCAAGCTGACGCGAGGTGCTGAGGGCGATCGCCGTCGCCACGAGCAAAAACAGTACCAAAATCACGGCTCGACAGGCTGCCACATCCGTTTGCAGGGTCGCGCTAGCTGCTCGCAGCACCAAAGGTGCCGCATCTGGGCTGGTTAGCATCAGCTGTTGCCAGGTGGGAAACAAATGCATCCAGTTGATGTAGAGGTCTGTGACTGCCGTACCTAACAAAGACCCCAAGAAGAAATAGCTGCCCACTCGGCCCCAGCCTTGACATAGGCAAACCAGGGCGATCGGCAAGCCCAGAGCCTCAATCGGTAAATGAATAACCGGATCCCATCGAAACCAGCCCCAGTACAGCGAGCCGGTCAGCCAAATCCATCCAAAGCCCACAATCAAGTCACCCCAAAGGCTCCAGCGAGGACGCCGCATTAGCCACGCTCCCAGCACCAGCCACAGAGGGGTAATAGCCAGGCTCACCCAGGGAAAGTAGCGCACCAGGGGGGCCTGCACAAACACCGGCAGAATCACCAGGCCCAGCGCTGCCCCAAAGACCTTAATTTGAAGACCTGAACGTGCTATCCAGCCCTGGATGAGGGCCAGCCACGGCAACGTCTTATCGGAAGCAGAACTGTAGGAAAGGCTCAAAATAGGCTCAACGTAATTCTGAGTGTTTGATTAATCATTGTTAACATAACATGCCCCAGGGGGGGATAGGGGAGCTAGGCCAGAGATCAGACCAGTATTAAGGTTGTCTTCAGATTAAGGCTGCCCTCAAATTCACACTTAACCCAAGCAGGGGTTAAGTCTGGACGAAGAATCTAACTACCTCAGTTCCGGATACTCTGGTCGCTCCGTAGAATAGTCAACGTAAAGATAGTTGATGGAGACTACCTAAAATTAGGCAGCTGCCCATGAAAACAGTGTACTTATTTTAAGATTCTAGGGAAGTCTCCTAGGGAGGGGTCAGAGCAATGCAGAGCTCATCCCTATGGCCGGTGACCTGGCCATGGTAGAGACCGCCTAGGCCTCCCTGTCACCTTTAGCAGGTGCCTCTGGCTTGCAAAGCTATATCCATTACTATGGTTACCCCTTATGAATAGTGTGTTCCTTGGTCTAGTAGCTACGGTAGTCCAAGCGGGCAGCGGCGCGACCACGCCCCCCACGGAGACGATGAACCTGTTCCAAGCCATTGTGATTGGCATTGTGCAGGGGCTAACAGAATTTTTACCGATCAGCAGCACAGCCCACGTCAAGATGGTGCCTGTAGTGCTGGGCTGGGGAGACCCAGGGGTGGCGTTTACCGCAGTCATTCAGCTGGGCAGCATTGCAGCCATTCTTTACTACTTTTGGGATGACCTCCGCCAGGTGACGATGGGCATGGTCAAGGCCACAACGACTCGACAGTTTGATTCCTCAGAATTTCGCCTAGGGTTGGGTATTTTGCTGGGCACAATTCCTATTGTGGTGGGTGGACTCTTAATCAAAGCCTTCATTCCAGATTTTGATAATTCGCCCTTGCGCAGTGCCTCCACCATTGCCATGGTCTCTATTTTGATGGCCCTGATCCTAGCTGCTGCTGAGATTGTGGGCCGCCGCAAGCGCACCTTTGAGGCGCTCACCTTGAAGGATGGCGTGACTATGGGCTTTGCCCAGGCTCTAGCGCTGGTTCCCGGCGTATCGCGATCGGGGTCTACCCTAACTGCTGGCCTGTTTATGGGATTAGAGCGATCGACAGCGGCGCGGTTCTCCTTTTTGCTGGGGGTACCGGCTATTACGCTATCGGGGCTAGTAGAGCTGAAGGGGTTTCTAGACACTGGATTTGGGGCGGCTGGCCCGTTGCCGCTGCTCGGCGGCATCGTAGCGGCGGTGGTGTCGTCTTATCTAGCAATTTTTTGGCTAATTCGCTTTTTGAAGCAGCACAGCACCTGGGTGTTTGTGTGGTACCGTCTGGCCTTCGGAGCAGCCATTCTGCTGGCGTTGGCTACCGGAAAAATGCAAAACATCTAATATAGGAAAGCACATTTTGCTTCTCCAAGGCTTTCCTCAGCTATGGCTGCCTCGGCTATTCGCCCTGCTCGCATCACCCGGGTGATGCCCGATTCTATTGCAGACGAGATTGGTTTTGAGCCCGGCGATGCCCTAGTAGCCATCAATGGCCAGAAACCTCGCGACTTGATCGACTATCGCTTTCTCTGCGCTGACGAAGACCTCACCTTGGAGGTGCTAGATACTCGGGGCAAGACTCACCACGTTGACATCGAAAAAGAGATCGATGACGATCTGGGCCTAGAGTTTGACACAGCCCTCTTTGACGGGCTGATGCAGTGCAACAACGCCTGCCCCTTTTGCTTCATCGATCAGCAGCCCCCCGGCAAGCGCGGCACGCTTTACCTCAAAGATGACGACTACCGCCTCAGCTTTCTCTACGGCAGCTACTTGACCCTCACTAACCTGCTGCCCCAGGAGTGGGATCGCATTGCCCAGATGAGGCTATCGCCCCTGTATGTGTCGGTGCATGCTACAGAAGCGGAGGTGCGATCGCGCCTGCTCAAAAATTCCCGAGCTGGTCAAATTCTCGATCAGCTGGCCTGGTTCCGCGACCAGCGATTGCAGATTCATGCTCAGGTGGTGGTCTGTCCCGGCATCAACGATGGTGACCACTTGGACACCACCCTACGAGATTTAGCCCAGTTTCACGAGGGTGAAGTGCCTGCGGTAGCTTCGACAGCCGTAGTACCCGTGGGTCTCACCCGGTTTCGCCCTGCCGACGATGAGCTGACTCCGGTAACTCAGGCCCAGGCCCAGCAGGTGATTGCTCAGGTGCAAGCCTTCCAGCAGGATTGCCAGCGGCGGTTTGGCACAAATTTTGTCTGGCTGGCTGACGAGTGGTTTTTAATTGCCCAGCAAGAGGTGCCCGAGGAGAGCCACTATGAGGACTATCCCCAACTGGGCAACGGGGTAGGGTCGATTCGTCAGTTTCTCAAAGATTTTCAGCAGTCAGCTGAGGACTACTTGCCAGAGGCCGTCAGCCCACCGCGTACTTTGACTTGGGTAGTGGGCAATGCGGTGGAGCATGCCTTTCAACCCATCGTCGATCGCCTCAACACCGTCCAAGGTTTGACGGTTCGCCTAGCCGCCCTAGCCAGCGACTACTGGGGACGCGAGATGACAGTAACAGGCCTGCTGACCGGCCACGATCTGCTGCTGGGACTGCAGGATTCGCCTGACCAGCTACTGCGCTGGGATGAGGCTTCCAACCATCGCCCCCTAGGCGATGCCCTACTGCTGCCGACGGTCATGCTGAAGCCCAGCGATTCAGGCCAAGCCAGAGACACTCTGTTTTTAGACGACCTCAGCGTTGCCGAAATCAGCCAGCGCCTTGGTTGCCCAGTCATTCCTGTAGACGACACCGACGCTTTGGTGCAGGCCTGCTGCGGCGAGCTACCCGCCCACAGCTTCGCTGATTTGCAACCCGCCGTTGGCTATTGGACACCGTCGTGATTGTACTAAACCGTTTAGTTTGCTAAGCTGGTGACTGAAAATTTGTGGCTGATCTTCTCCCACGAGAGGATAGATCGGGCTTCGGCGGGTCTAACTTTGGTTAATGCCGATATGCTAAAAAACTGTGGCAGAAATTTTCGTTTTTCCCGTTGGTGACTCAATTTAGGTAGTGATAGCCCATGGTGTCTATGCTTTACTCTTATTGCCGTTGCCTCATACCGCTAAGCCTAGGCATTACCCTATCTAGCTGGTCCGCTGCGGGGTTAGCTAACTCTGAGCCTCGTCCCCTAGCCGACGAGAGCCCGGGAATAAGCATTACCCAGGCCGAAACCGAAGCCCTAGAGGCATCCCCAGCCGCTATTGAAGAAGATGTGCCTGCCCCCGAGGCAGGTGCACCAGGACTGGAACCCGGCGAAGAGGCCGTGCCTTTGGATGCTGACGAAAATACTACGCCCTCTTCCACAGTGCAGACTGGCCCTTTGATACCCCAGTCCGATCGCCCCACAGAGCAGGGTTTTGAGACCCCGCCCGACTACCTAACTCCCAACGCCAATCCTCTGCTGGTGCCGACTCAGCCCGAGGAGGTAGAAATCTTGGGTACCCAGCCGTTGTCATTGGAAACGGCCCTGGAACTGGCCTACCGCAACAGCGAAGAACTGCGGGTGGCGCAGCTGCGGCTGGAGCGCAACCAGGCAGGTTTGAGAGTTCAGCAAGCAGCGCGGCTGCCGACGGTAGATTTGGGAGCCAACGTGCAAACCGCTAACCAGTCGTCATCGGGCTCGGGGGGAACCTTTGACTCTACTAGCACCACCGCTGGCAGCACCCTCAGAACCGACTATGACCTGGGCCTGTCGGGGGAGCGATCGGCCCGCATTCGAGCGGCAGAACGTCAGGTGCGAGTCTCTGAGCTTCAGGTGGAACAAACCCGTGAAGATTTGCGGCTCAATACCACCACTGATTATTACGCGGTGCAGGAGGCGATCGAGCAAATTCGCATCAACCAAGCCTTTTTAGAGGCTGCCGAGCGTAATCTGCGCGATACCCAGCTGCGGGAAGAAGTCGGTGTAGGCACTCGATTTGACGTTTTGCAGGCGGAGGTGCAGGTGGCCAACGCGCGCCAAACCCTCACCCAGGCCATCAGCCAGCGACAGATTTCCCAGCGACAGCTGGCCCGACGGCTCAACATTCAGCCCTCGGTCGATCTAACGACCCTGGCCGTCAACATTGCCGGAGCCTGGCCGCTCTCACTAGAGGAAAGCATTGTGCTGGCCTTCCAAAACCGATCAGAGCTAGAGCAATTCTTAGTCGAGCGAGAGTTCAACGATGCTCAGCGTCAGGCTAGCCTGGCAGCGGTTCGCCCTAATCTAGGGGTATTTGCCCAGTACGGAGTCCAGAGCTTGCTGAGCTCATCGTCGGGGGCATCATCTAGCATCGACGACGGATTTTCCTTAGGAGCACAGTTCAACTGGCGGCTATTTGATGGCGGGGCTGCTCGAGCCAGCGCCGACCAGAGCGAAATCGACATTGAAACCGATGAGTCGGAGTTTGAGAGCGCCCGCAACGACATTCGGGTGCAGGTGGAAGAGGCCTACTACACCCTGGTGTCTAACCAGTCAAATATTGATACGGCTTCGGTAGCCGTCAACCAGGCTGAGGAAGCGCTAGAGCTGGCCAATCTGCGGTTCAATGCTGGGGTGGGCACGCAGCTAGAGGTAATCAATGCCATTCGAGATTTGACTGAAGCCCAGGGCAACTTGGTGACCGCAGTGCTCGAATACAACCGCGCTTTAGCCCGTCTAGAACGAGCCGTAAGCAATCTAGACACCCCGGCCGACGATACTCCAGAAACTGTTCAAGAGTAGGTACTGGGTGATGCTGGCGATGATCTTTTGCTATGGCTGATCTTTACCTTGATGCCGACTGCTATCAAGCCATAGTTGAGGCGGCTGTCGCTGGCTACCCCAAGGAATGCTGTGGGCTGCTAGTGGGCCGGCGTAGGTCTGGGGAAGAGTCGCCCGGCGAGGTCGCTCGCACTGTGGTTGAGGTTGTCACCTTAAACAATGCCTGGGATCCGTCGCTGCTGGACTATACCGACCCCACAGGCGATGGGGCCCACAGTCTGCGCGATCGCTACTGGATCGACCCCGCTGATATGTTGGCCGTACAGCGATCGACACGGGAACGAGGGTTAGAGATTATTGGCGTGTTTCACTCTCACCCCGACCATGTAGCGGTGCCGTCGGAGTGCGATCGCACCCTTGCCTGGCCCGTCTATTCCTACATCATTGTTTCGGTGATGGCAGGGCAAGTTGCCGACTTCAAAAGCTGGCAGCTCAATGACCAAAACCAGTTCGAGCCCGAGCCTGTGAAAATGATTGGATCATCTGCCAACAAAGCTTCATTCTTGTCCTAAGCTTAAATGATGTAAAAAACGGTCGTGCCCCAGACCGTTTTTTGTTTTTACCGCCACAGTTTCTCTGCCGAGGCCATGCTCAACCCAAACCTGGACGACATTCAGCTCACCAAAGAGGAGTACGAGCGCTACTCCCGCCACATCATTCTGCCGGAGGTGGGTCTCGATGGGCAGAAGAAGCTCAAGGCCGCTAGTGTGCTCTGCGTGGGCACCGGAGGATTAGGTTCACCCCTGCTGCTGTATCTGGCCGCCGCTGGCATTGGCCGCATCGGCATTGTCGACTTTGACACCGTCGATCAGTCGAACCTCCACCGCCAGGTGATCCACAGCGAGTCGTGGGTGGGCAAACCCAAAATTGAGTCGGCCAAAAGCCGCATTCTTGAAATCAACCCTCACTGCCAGGTTGACCTCTACGAAACCCGTCTCAGCGCCGAGAATGCCCTGGGCATCTTTGAACCCTACGACGTGGTAGTTGACGGCACCGACAACTTTCCCACCCGCTACCTAGTCAACGACGCCTGCGTGCTGCTGGGCAAGCCCAACGTCTACGGCTCCATCTTTCGCTTTGAGGGCCAGGCCACAGTCTTTAACTACCAGGATGGTCCCAACTATCGCGACCTCTACCCCGAACCGCCGCCGCCGGGGCTGGTGCCCTCCTGTGCGGAGGGTGGCGTGCTGGGCGTACTGCCCGGCATCATTGGCGTCATTCAGGCCAACGAAACCATTAAGGTGATTTTGGGCACGGGCAGAACGCTCAGCGGCCGCCTGCTGCTCTACAATGCCCTCGAGATGACCTTTAGAGAGCTGAAGCTACGGCCCAATCCCGTCCGCCCAGTGATCGACAAGTTGATCGACTACGAAGAGTTCTGCGGCATTCCTCAAGCGCGTATGGAGGCAGAGAAAGAGTTGGCTGAAATCTCCGAAATGACCGTTACTGAGCTGAAGCAGGTGCTCGACAGCGGGGCCGACGACGTAGTGCTGCTCGACGTGCGCAACCCCAACGAGTACGAAATTGCCCGCATCCCTGGCTCGGTGCTGGTGCCTCTGCCCGATATCGAGAACGGCGACGGGGTTGATAAGGTCAAGAGCCTAGTCAACGGCCATCGCCTGATTGTGCACTGCAAAATGGGCGGACGATCGGCCAAAGCTCTAGGCCTTCTCAAGCAGCACGGCATTGAGGGCACCAATGTGAAAGGCGGCATCACCGCCTGGAGCAAAGAGGTAGACGCCTCAGTTCCCGAATACTAAGCTGCTCACGTTAGCCAAATGCCCCGGGGGAATTTTTCTCCGGGGCATTTCTGTTGATTCGTTCTATTCCAGAGTTGTTATCATCGGGAACGGGTTCCTTGGGAGGCAGGATAGATGATGCGGTTTAAACGTAGTCTTGGGGGTGCGATCGCTCCGAAAATGGGGTCTTCGGCGATCGCCATAAAGAGCGGATCTCTAGCTCTCGCTGCCCTCGTCCTCACCGCCCATCCCGGCTGGGCACTGCCAGGGCAAACGGTGAACCTAACCGAGTCGTGGATTCGCAACAACCCTACCCTCAAGCCTACCCCCAGCGATCGCTTAGCGATCAATCGCCTGGTTGCCCCTGGGCAGCGGTTCACCTTCCAGGCGTCTGTGTTTCCGATCAGTGGCGTATCGCCCAATCAAGACCCTCGCCAGATTCGCTCTGAGCGCTTTAGTTTGTCCGACCACGCCAACCCTATTACCGTTGACCGGCTCGATGAGTCGTTGCGGGCTATCTACGGGCAGGAGATTTTCAACGATTATCGCCAAGCAACGGTGCTGCTACGCTACCCGGCTCGAGGCAGCAGGACCAATCTTACTGACAACCCCAACCTGGTACTGCGGGGTGAAGTGCGGCAGGGAGAGCGCTTTGCCTACTGGCAGGAAATTGCCTACGATCGCGCCGGCACCGCCTATTTAGGCCGCATGGCCGTTTTCGTTAAAGAAGACCTGCCCACTTTACAAACTCAGCTGGCTCCCTACGGGGAATGAGCTTACGTGTGCAGCCAAGTGACCACCAAGGGCAGCATCGCAACCATCAGCCAAGCCAATTTGACCTGACGTTGTTCAGAAACTTTGGCCACGGGGTCTGGGGTTACCAGAGCGTTGACGCGCTGCTCCAGGCGAGTGAGCGACAAAGCCTGATTGAAGCCCACTCCGGTCTCAAGCCAGTGCTCTGAAGACTGTGAATAGGTGACCAGGGCCATCTGTCGAGCAAATTTTACTAGCAGCTCTGCCAACACAAGGGGATCACTGGTGTTGGCAGCCTGGCGATCGGCACGCAGCTCTCGCAGCAGCAGCAGTTCTTCCCACAGCGCTTCGGTGTTGGGTAGCCAGCCGGTGAAGCGCCGCACAACACCTAACCAGAAAAACCAGAACGGGTCACGATGATCAGCGTGGGCCTGTTCGTGGGCTAACATGGCCTGCTGTTCGATCGCCGTCAGCTGCTCTAGCCAACCCCGACTAACCAGCAATGACGATCGCCACAGCCCGACCTGAGCTGCCAGCGGTAGGTCGATGGGCAAACAGCGGGCCTGCTCTCCTTGGGGAAGCGAGACCATGGCGTACTGGCGCAGCCCCCAGGCGGTATGCGTCGCTCGACCTAGCGAGTAGGCTAGGATGCCAGTGGCAAAGGACAATATCCCAAGGCTAACCCAGCACCCTACTGGGCTGACCACCTGACCCATCATGGTGCCGTGGTGGCCCATGGAAAGCACCGCCGCCGCGGCCAGCATAATCATCAGTGGCGGCAGGCAAAAGGCGCTGAGGGCAGACTCCCAGCGGACTAGCCAAGGGCCATCGCACTGTCGCCATCGCCACCGCCAAACTGCGGCCACCACAATCGTGAGCACCAGTAGACTGCTGTGCATTACGCATCCTCCCCTTGGGTCTGGGTATGGCGCAGGGCGCGTAGACGGGCGGCGATCGCATCTATCTTGTCCAGCTCAGCGACATCTAGGCTATCGGCAAAGGCGGCCACTAGATCGGGGCTACCCACCGCCAAAAAGCTTTGGAGTTGCTGGTGAGCAGTCAGCAGTTCAGCCTCTTGCTGCGAAACTATAGGCTGCCAACGGAAAGCACGACGGGGTTTTTCTGGCTGCACGGCCTCGCGCCGCAGCCAGCCTTTCTTAGCTAAGCGTTGAAGCACCGTCGTCACCGAAGCCTGGGTCAGGTCGCGATCGGGGTCGGACAGAATGTGGTCGTGAATATCTTTGACGGTGGCTCCGTTTTTTTCCCAAACGATGGCCAGAATCTCAGCCTCTAGGGGGCCTAGGGAAAGATGTCGGGGGCGATGGCGCGGAAGGGGAGACATGGGTGGATGGTTGGGGAGGATAAGCCCCAGTTTAGGGGAAGCGGGAGGCACTGCCCAAAGCGCGGGTTTGTATTCTGTAATAGTCGACCAGCTATCTTCCGACTACGCCTGATCCCAAGGCCAACCTCATTTGCACTACTACATCTTGATCCTGCTTATCAAGCGACAAGTTCTCGCCCTGTCCCTAGGGTAAACGCGAGATAGGCACAACTTTACGCTCTCTCAATTACCGTCTTTAACACCCAATCTCGCAGTAGGCTATTGACTTGGTCGGGAACCTCATCGTGGGGGCAGTGACCGGCCTGTAGGTAGTGTTCTGTCAGTCTGGGGTAGTGCTGACGGAACTGCGCCCCCTTCACGCGACAGTTCATCCAGGGGTCGCCTTCGCCCCAGAGCATGAGCAGGGGGCAGCTCATTTTTTGCAGCAGCACGTCTACGTTCTCGCCCTGGCGCGACTTGAAGACCGAAGCGAACACTCTGGGGGCACCGGGATCAAGGGCGGGGCGGCGAATGTCTTCGACTAGTTGGTCGGTAATGACCGATTTATCGAGATAGACCTGCTCCAGGGTGCGCCGAATGATGGCAGGCTGGCGCACATACTGAAACAGCACCCAGCTCGGCAGCGGCTGCAGCATGAGCGATTGAATCAGCTTTGCGATCGGGTTTGGCGCTGGGGGAGGGGTTTGAGCGGGGGAAGAAAATGGGCCAGCGCTATTCAACAGCACCAGTCCAACAGCTGACTCAGGATGGTTGGCTGCCACACAGAGGGAGGCATAGCCGCCGAGGGAATTGCCTGCCAGCACTACCGGACGACCGATCACCTCAGTGATGAAATCGTGGAGCTGCGCCTGCCACAGGTCACCGCTGTACTGCCAGTCGGGCTTGGCCGATCGCCCAAACCCCAGCAGGTCGATCGCCCACACCTGAAAGTCGGCCTGTAGGCCCTGAATATTTTTGCGCCAGTGGTCGGTAGACGCACCAAAACCATGCACCAGCAGTAGGGGAGGGCGATCGCTATGGGCATCTCCGGCCACCACGTAGTGAATGGCCTGGTCACGCCAGGTCCAGTAGGTGCTGGGGGGATTGTTGAGGGGCTGAGGGGCAAAGACGGTAGCGGTCATGGTGGCTTCAGGGGATCAGCTTGTAAACATATATTAATTATGATGGTAGCGAATCTGAGCCGCCCCAACCCTAATGGTGACAAACGGGCGAATACCAGGCATTGTTGCAGAGGAATGCGTTAAGCCTGGTGCCATGGCTGCCCTATCTCGCCCTCGCCGATCGACTAACGGCCGCGAATTTTCTAAACACGATGCCCGTCGTTTAAGGCGACGCTGGTTTGAGCGGATTATGGCGACGATGGCTCTGCTCAACCTAGTGCTAGTGATTGGCGACTTGAGCTACATTCCCCTGCGGGATCTGTACTTGCGATTGCTGCCGGGCTTGACAACCTGGTATGGCGAAACCTTCAAAGGCATTGAGCCCCACCGCTTCACGGCCAACTACCTCGACACGGTTGACGCCCTTGAGGAGCAGGTATCCCAAACCGGGCTGACCTCAGCTCAAGCGCAGTCGATCTTGAGCGATTTGCAGCAGCAGAGCAGAGCGATGATTTCGGAGAATCCATTTCAAATTGCCAATCGCTCGGGCAATCTGGAGCAGATTAAAAACGAGATGCGCGATCGCATCGGGTTAGAATCCGCCACCGAATCCATGACCGAGTTTTGGAGCGTCGACCACCTCAGCGAAGCTGGATTTTCTGACGAGATGGCCTTCTTTAGAAGCGAAGTGCAGCCTCTGGTCGAAACCAACTTTTTTCGGCGCATTGCTGTCCACGGCGGCTTTGTAAACCAGTTTTGGCTTATCGACATCTGGTTCAACCTGCTGTTTGGCTTAGAGCTACTGGCTCGTAGCGTTTACCTCGATCGCCGCTACAAAAATTTCACCTGGCGCGATGCGATTTTGTGGCGCTGGTACGACATTCTGCTGATCATTCCTTTCAGCGCCCTGCGATTGCCCTGGCTGGCCCTAGCGCGCCTGATTCCAGTCACCATTCGCATCAACCAGTCAAACTTAATCAACTTAGAGCCCATTCAAAGCCGCATTAGCCGCTTTGTCATCAGCCAGGTTGCCGTCGAAATTACCGAAATTGTGGTGCTGCGCATTATTGACCAAATGCAGTCGCTGGTGCGCGATGGCAGCGTGGCCAAAACGCTACTAGCCCCTAAGCCACAGCGCTACATCGATGTCGGTGACGTCAATGAATTAGAGGTGATTTCCCAGCGGCTGGCTGCGCTCACGGTCTACAACGTGCTGCCCCAGGTCAAGCCCGAAGTAGATGCCCTGCTCAAGCACACCGTTACCCAAGCCTTCGATCGCACCCCCGGCTACCAGGGGTTTCGCCAGCTGCCCGGCATCGGCGACCTCCCCGATCAACTGACCGAACAGGTTGTTTCTCAGCTTTCGGCCAACCTCTACGATGCAATGAAGGGGGCTTTAGAAGACAAATCTGGCGGCGATCTGACCCAAGCCCTCGTGCAAAAGCTCGGCGAAACCTTCAGAGCTCAGCTCAAAGAGAACGAGAACGTTGAAGAGATCGAAGCTCTAGTCGTAGATTTTCTCGAAGAATTTAAGCTCAACTACGTCAAACGCCTAGCAACTGCGGATGTCGATCGCCTAATCGAAGAGCGCTACCAGCTCTACAACGTTTCCCAGGGCAACCTCAAAGGCGATCGCTGATATAGCCTTTGCAACCCGCTTCATCTACCCAGAGCCTATCTTCCCTAGGGTAGACGGTCCGAGCGCCTATCTATTCCTCTTACCTCTCCACCTGGGTAGAGGGAGATGCACTGTGGCCATTGTTACATTTGACACAGCTGACAAGGGCATCTACAGATAAGAACACCTATCTAAATCGTCTATTAACTTGGAGTTCAATACTATTATGGCTACTCGCAATACCAATCCTCGTAACCGAGATTTCGACACATCAATCAATGCTCGACCAGCAACGCCGGACGAAGTTGCCTACCGCGATGGCTATGTCAGTGGTAAGTCGACCGAGCAGCTAGAGCAGGAGCGCCGCCGGACCGAGGAAGCCAGAATTTATGAAGAAAACGCCAGGCTACGGGCCGATAACGGAATCTCTACCGGTCTCATTCTAGGTATGGTACTAGCCGCTGTAGCCGCTATAGTTGGTGCGGTCGCCTACGTCTACAGTGACGCCAACGACGGCAGAATAATTCCTGTCCCTCAAGCCCCGGCACCCGAAGCCCCAGCTCCAGAACCAACTAACGAGACCACCATCATCGAGCGCACTATCGAGCGCACCCAAGAAGCTGTGCCTGTCCCTACCGCCCCCGCGCCCAGCGCCCCCGCTCCCGCTGTCCAGCCCCCCGACATCAACGTTGAGCTGAACAATCCTGTCGCACCGGCTCCTAGCGAAGCCCCCGAAGCTCCCAGCGCGGCTCCCGAAGGCCAAGCCCAGCCTGAAGCTGAGTCCAATCAACCGGCGACCCAAGATACTGAGCCCCAATAGCTGCACTAAACTTGGCCTCTTGACCGGCCAAGCCCAAGGCATTCGAAGAGAAGTCACTATTAGTTGCGACTTGCACAAGCTAAGGAGAACTGTCTATGACGGTTCTCCTTTTTGCTGTGGTGAGAATTTCAAGGCTGCAGCTATGGCGGAGTGAAATTCATTGAGACCGTTGCCCATGAGGTTCTAGAGCCAGAACCCTAGGGGCGAACAGCTATAGACTCCGAGCTGATCTAAGCGTTAAGAGTCAGCGAATACGTAGCGAGTCAGCACCCGCATTGATTCCCGCTGGCGATCGGTTGGAATAGGTTTGCTCCACTCGATTGAGTCGGAGAAACCCACATGGCTCATTTCTGAAATCACTCGATTTACGGCTGTGGGGCGGCCAATCACAAGAATGCGAACTTTGTCGCGATGGTCGGAAGCCGGCCCTTTGGGCTGCTCATCTCCCGAAGAAGACGTAGCCTCATGCTCTGACGAGGCGCTAGCATACAAAAAAGTTTTAGGCATAGTGGGTTATGGGACAGGGAGTTCAACATACATCTGCGGTGACGACTCAGGCAGCGATCAAGACGTTGAATACCCAGTTAGGAAATGGCTAAAGCCGTATTCCCAAGGCATGGAGGTACACCTATCCCCAGCGTATTCACAGTAATAGCTAACGGTATTTCTCATCAGTGAATTTACGGAGACTTTAAAATTGGCGAAGGCGGCTTTCGGGTCGAATTAGGCCAATAACTCTTTCTAAAGATGAAATCTGCTCTGAAGCTAGCGGTGGCCCTGAGCTTGTGGCCTCATCAGAGCTTTGCAAGAGCTGGCGGAGTAGGGCGTTTACCTGCCTGGCGTCAATCTTTCGACTTATCTGCTAGGATGTAGCTTCGTCCAGCCATCCGGTCTGCGCTGGCCAACAGAATTTGCTTAGCAGCCGTTCTTTTGATTAAATTCACTGCTCTTATGACTGGGCCCAGGTACTTGATTTGGGATAGGGGCACCATTCGGAGCAAAAAACTAAATGACATTTGAGCAACTCGGTCTTGCGGCCGGTCTACTGCGCGCGGTTGCCGATCAGGGTTACACAGAACCCACGCCGATTCAGCTAAAGGCAATCCCTGCAATTTTAGACGGGCAAGACATTTTAGCCAGCGCCCAAACGGGTACAGGCAAAACCGCAGGCTTTACTCTGCCTATGTTGCAGCGGTTAGCCGAAAACAAGAGCACAGGGCGACGCCTGCCTCGCGCACTGATTCTCACTCCTACCCGTGAGCTGGCCGCTCAGGTGGGCGACAGTGTAACGACCTACGGTAAGCACCTGCCCTTTAGAGCAGCCATGATCTACGGCGGCGTTAGCTTTGGCGGCCAAATTCGCCAGCTGCGCCAGGGCGTCGATATTTTGATTGCCACCCCGGGCCGTCTACTTGACCACGTCAGCCAGGGCACCATTGACCTCAGTGCAGTGGAGATTTTGGTGCTGGATGAGTGCGATCGCATGCTCGATATGGGCTTCATCCACGACATTCGCAAAATCATGGGTCGCCTGCCCGACGAGCGCCAGACGCTGATGTTCTCGGCCACCTTCTCTAAGCCCATTCAGCAGCTGGCTCACACGTTGCTGAAGTCGCCGGTGCAGATCGAGGTTGCTCAGCGCAACACCACCGCCGAGCGGGTCGAACAGGTTGTCCATCCCGTCGATCGCCACCGCAAGCGGGAATTGCTGTCCCACATAATTGGCTTTCACAACTGGCAGCAGGTGTTGGTGTTTACCCGCACCAAGCACGGTGCCAACCGTCTAGCTGAGCAGCTGGCCAAAGACGGCCTTAAAACTGCCGCCATCCACGGCAACAAGACTCAAGCGGCTCGCGCCCGTGCCCTGAAAGATTTCAAACAGGGTCGAGTGCGGGTGCTGGTGGCCACCGACGTAGCCTCCCGCGGCATTGACATCGATCAGCTGCCCTACGTGGTCAACTTTGAGATGCCCAATGTGCCCGAAGACTATGTGCACCGCATTGGCCGCACCGGCCGGGCGGGCAACGAGGGTCGTGCTGTGTCGCTCATTAGTGATGATGAGCTACCCCTGCTGATCAGCATTGAGCGCATGCTCAAGCAGACAATCACCCAAGACATAGTGGCTGGCTACGAGCCGTCCTTTTCCTCTGATACGACTAGGGTTAAAGCTGCCGCGGCTCCGGCTAGCCCTCGTCGCCAACGTCCCCGTCGCCGCAGTGGTGGCAGCAGCCCTAGCGCGCCCCGCCGAGCTGGTGCTGGTGCCAGAGGCTAATTGACCTTGCCTGGGGACGAATCAAACCTTTCCTGGCAAGCTAAACCGCACTGACTAAGATCCCCTTTGCCTTTTCATTGAGAAAGCAGAGGGGATTTTTGATGACAAGCAGATTAGAGGACGCACGGGGCGATCGCATCTTTTCCCCAAGCCAAGTTCGAACTCAATAGGGCGTTGTTGAATTGAGGAATGAACTTAAACTCCTATGTTATGCTGTCGCGCTTTAGGGCGTAGGCCATAAGCGTGGCGTGGGTGCCGCGTTCCTCCTGATCGAGGGGGCGGCGCTGGGTATACGTCCCGTCAGAGGACATCTCCCAGGCCTGGCGGTTATCGGCCTGTAAAATATCGAGAATGTTTTGCAGCTCCTTGATTAACTTCGGGTCTTCAATCGGTACGACCGCCTCCACTCGGCGATCGAGGTTACGGGTCATCCAATCGGCGCTGCCGATGTAGTACTCGGGCTGTCCACTGTTGTGGAAGCAGAAAATGCGGGAGTGCTCTAAAAACCGACCAATGACGCTAATCACGCGAATGTTCTCGCTGACGCCAGGCATACCGGGTCGCAAACAGCAGGTGCCGCGCACAATTAAGTCAATTTCCACCCCTACCTGGGAGGCTTCGTAAAGCAGCCTAATAATGCGACCATCAACCAGGGAATTCATCTTGGCGACGATTTTGCCCTGGCCGCCGCTCTGGGCATGATCGATCTCGCGGCGAATTAGGTCTTCCATGCGATCGCGCAGCGTCAGCGGTGCCACCAGCAGCTTGCGGTAAGCCTTCTGGCGCGAGTAGCCGGTGAGAAAGTTGAACAAATCGCTGAGGTCAGCCCCCAACTCCTCCTGACCGCTAAACAAACTGAGGTCAGTGTAGAGCCTCGAAGTTTTGGAGTTGTAGTTGCCGGTGCCAATATGCACATAGCGGCGAATGTTGTCGCCCTCTTCGCGCACTACCAGGGTAGTTTTAGTGTGGGTTTTAAGCCCCACAATGCCGTAGACCACGTGCACCCCGGCGTCTTCCAGCTTTTTAGCCCACTCTATATTGTTGGCCTCATCGAAGCGAGCCTTGAGTTCGACCAGAGCCACCACCTGCTTACGATTTTCTGCCGCTGTGATTAGCGCTTTGATAATGGGTGAGTCACCGGATGTGCGATAGAGCGTTATTTTGATGGTCAGCACCTTGGGGTCGACGGACGCCTGGGTGATAAACTCCTGCACCGAGGCTCGAAACGACTCGTAGGGGTGGTGCACCAAGATATCGCCATCTCGTAAGGCGGCAAAGAAATTGGGCGGGTGTTCAGAATAGTTTCGGTTGCCCTCGTCGTCGAGCATCATCACCGGCTTGAGCCGCGGGGGGACTAGGGGCGTCCAAGGTTTATCTTTGAGCTCCGGCAAGGGCAGCGATAGAAAGAAGAATAGATCTCTCAGATTCAATAGGCCGTCAATTTCATAGATGCGATCGCTGCCTACCCCTAGCTCGCGCATTAATCCTTCTTTTAGATCAGCGGGCATAGTGCTTTCGATCTCAACCCGACAGATAAAACCCTCTAGTCGCCGCTTGCTGATTTCTTTTGCGATCGCCAGCAGCAAGTCATCGGCTTCATCCTCCAGCACTGGAAAGTCGGCATCACGGGTAATTCTAAATAGGTGATGGCTGACAATCGTCATGCCCGGAAACAGATAACCCAAATTTTCGGCAATCACCTGCTCCAGGGGCACTCCAATCCAGACGCAGGGTTTGCCCTTATAGGTGCACAGCGGCTCAGGCATCCCCACAAACCGAGGCAGGTTACTGGGCACTTTAACGCGGGCAAAGCGCTCCACCCCGGTTTCAGGATCGGTGACCTTGACCGCCAGGTTCAAGCTCAGGTTCGACATGCGCGGAAATGGGTGCGACGGGTCCACGCTAAGCGGCGTCAGCACCGGAAAGATCCGCTTCTCAAAGTAGTCTTTCAGAAAAAAGAGCTGCTCCTGGGTGAGGTCGTGATAGTTTCGCAGATAAACCCCGTGCTTGGTCAAAGCCGGTCGCAGCTCGTGCTCAAAGGTTTGGTTCTGTAGCGCGATCTTTTCAAGCAGGTGCGATCGCATAATCTCCAGCTGCTTGACCGGCGTTACCTTGTCCGGCGTCTCAGGATGCACACCCGCCTCAGCCTGCTCCATCACGCCTGAGATGCGCACCATAAAAAACTCGTCCAAGTTGTCGCTGTAGATCGCCAAAAGCTTTAGCCGCTCCAGCAGAGGAGTGCGAGGGTCAAGGGCCTCGTGAAGTACCCGCTCATTAAACCCCAGCCAGCTGATCTCGCGGTTGATGTAGTACTGCGGGGCACTCAAATCAGCGCTCTGGTCGGCCACCTTCACTTTAGCCATGGCTTTCCTTACCCCCCCAAGATTGTTGTCAGGGCATTTTAGCGATGCAACCTAATGGTTTGGTTAAGGCGCAGCGCTGCACCAGCCATAGAAACCTCGTAGCAACCCAGTCGTGTCTTAACCAAACCAACCCAAGGTTCAGATAAAGTCAGTGCGATCGTCGTAGGCGGTAACGCTCTAGTGATACTCTGAATGATGGCGCTTTAGAATGTAACAGTTAATTAAAAGCGACCGAAACAGCTGATCATACGGAATAGGCGCAAGCATGGTCACCACAGCAGAACAAACCAACGTTGGCTACATTACTCAAGTTATTGGCCCAGTTGTAGACATTAAGTTTACGGCTGGTGAAATGCCAAAGATCTACAACGCTCTCAAAATTCAGGGCACAAACCCCGCTGGCAACGAAGTTGCCGTTACCTGCGAAGTGCAGCAGCTCCTGGGCGATTCCCAGGTGCGGGCCGTTTCGATGAGCACCACCGACGGTCTAGTGCGGGGCATGAAAGTTGTCGATACTGGCCTTCCCATTAGCGTGCCCGTAGGCGCTGCTACCCTGGGCCGAATTTTCAACGTGCTGGGTGAGCCCGTAGACGAAAAAGGGCCTGTCAATGTTGACACCACTTCCCCTATTCACCGCTCTGCTCCTAAATTCACCGAGCTAGAGACTCAGCCCACGGTGTTTGAAACCGGCATCAAGGTGATTGACCTGCTGGCTCCCTACCGTCGCGGCGGCAAAGTCGGTCTGTTTGGCGGTGCGGGCGTGGGTAAAACCGTATTGATTCAAGAACTGATCAACAACATCGCTAAAGAGCACGGTGGTGTTTCAGTGTTTGGCGGCGTCGGCGAGCGCACTCGCGAAGGCAACGACCTCTACAACGAATTCATCGAGTCCGGTGTGATCAACGCCGACGACCTGGGCAAGTCTAAGGTAGCCCTAGTCTACGGCCAGATGAACGAGCCCCCCGGGGCACGTATGCGTGTAGCGCTATCGGCTCTGACCATGGCCGAGTACTTCCGCGACGTCAACAAGCAGGACGTGCTGCTGTTCAT
The DNA here is from genome assembly GCF_039962255.1 of Leptolyngbya subtilissima AS-A7. Taxonomy (NCBI): domain Bacteria; kingdom Bacillati; phylum Cyanobacteriota; class Cyanophyceae; order Leptolyngbyales; family Leptolyngbyaceae; genus Leptolyngbya; species Leptolyngbya subtilissima. Next base: position 69,278 of record NZ_JAMPKY010000006.1, read on the forward strand.
CGACAACATCTTCCGGTTTGTGCAAGCTGGTTCTGAAGTATCTGCACTGCTGGGCCGGATGCCCTCCGCTGTAGGCTACCAGCCCACCCTGGGCACCGACATGGGTGACCTGCAAGAGCGGATTACCTCTACTCTAGAGGGCTCTATCACCTCCATTCAGGCCGTGTACGTGCCAGCGGACGACCTCACCGACCCCGCTCCGGCAACGACCTTTGCCCACCTAGACGCCACTACCGTGCTGTCTCGGGCCTTGGCTTCTAAGGGTATCTACCCAGCTGTGGATCCCCTCGACTCTGCTTCCACCATGCTGCAGCCCAGCGTTGTGGGCGAAGAGCACTACAGAACCGCTCGTGCCGTGCAGTCCACCCTCCAGCGCTATAAAGAGCTTCAGGACATCATCGCCATTCTTGGTCTAGATGAACTCTCTGAAGATGACCGTCTGGTGGTAGCCCGCGCCCGCAAGATCGAGCGCTTCCTTTCCCAGCCCTTCTTTGTGGCTGAGGTGTTTACCGGTGCCCCTGGTAAGTACGTTTCTCTGGAAGACAACATCAAAGCCTTCAACCAGATTCTCTCTGGCGAGCTAGATGATATTCCTGAGCAGTGCTTCTACCTCAAGGGCGGCATCGAAGAAGTGCTCGAAGCTGCCGAAAAGATCAAGGCTGAGAAATAGCTTCTGCTGTTGGGGGCTTGGCGTAGTTCTGGCCCCCAACATCCTGTCATAATCCCTATTGCATTCTTGCTATGGCATTAACCGTTCGTGTGATTGCCCCAGACAAAACCGTCTGGGACTCTGAGGCAGAAGAGGTCATTCTGCCCAGCACCACTGGTCAGCTGGGCATTTTAGCTGGCCATGCGCCCCTCCTCACCGCCCTCGACATCGGGGTGATGCGGGTGAGAGCTGATAAAGAGTGGGTGCCCATCGCGCTGATGGGTGGTTTTGCTGAAGTTGACAGCAACGAAGTGATTATTCTGGTTAACGGCGCCGAGCGGGGCGATGCCATCGATCTCGCCCAGGCCCAAACCGCTTATCAGGAAGCTGAGGCTCGTCTGAATGAGGTTAACTCAGAAGATAAGTCGGCCACGATGCAGGCTCGTCAGGGCCTCAAGCGCGCCAGAGCTAAGCTTCAAGCAGCTGGCGGACTCAAGTAGCCCGTTGGCAACAATCACTCATTCACATTCAAAAGCCCACCGGTTGCTCAACCGGTGGGCTTTTGAATGAGTTCATAACTTCAGTGGAGGTTTAGCAGCGAGGGATATTCTAAACCGAAGCTCCTAGCCAGAATTTGATTCCTAGCTGAACGCTGATCAAACCATCACGAACTACCGGTAAAGGTAATTTCGGGAAAGCGATCCTGGGCCTCGGTCAGGGGCTTGCCCTTACCTTCTTCCTGCCAATAGTTAATGATTTCGGTAGCCTGGTTGAGAATTTCAACCCGCTCCTCCTCTTCGATCCAGGGCTTGCTCTCAAGCTCTGTTTTCATTTGTTCCCAGGCATCGTTACGGGGCCAGAAGAAATAAGAGGTGAGCGGGCTAGTGCCCTTGCCTACCACCTGATCAACCGCCAGCGCAACGTCGCCTTCTAGCCAGAGTACTTTTAGGACAAATCTGGACAAGTAAACCTCCGCTGCAATTCCAAAAATACTACAGTCTATAATTCTATCACCTTGCTTCCCTGCTCTCTACCCTAAGTCTGCATTCTATGACCTCTTTGGCTGCCCCTCGGGCGATCGCGGTGTTTGATATTGACGGCGTACTGCGGGATGTAAGCAATTCTTATCGCCGCGCCCTGGCCGATACTGTAGAAAAGTTTACCGGTGGTCAATATCGACCTACATCGGAGGATATTGACGAATTGAAAGGCGAGGGACAGTGGAATAATGACTGGGAAGGCTCCCAAGAGCTGGTCTATCGCTATTTTGAGCGTCGGGGCAAGGGTCGAGATGCGATCGCTCTCGATTACGACCAGATTGTCGAGTTCTTTCAGCAGCGCTACCGGGGGCCTAACCTCGAAGATCCTAACCAATGGACCGGCTACATTACCCAGGAGCCGCTGCTGGTGGATGCGGCTTACTTTAATGGGCTGACGCGCGATCGCATTCCCTGGGGATTTTTTAGCGGGGCTACCCAGGGGTCGGCTCGCTTTGTGCTGGAGCGGCGTCTGGGACTGAGCAATCCGGTGCTCATAGCTATGGAAGATGCCCCTGGTAAGCCTGACCCCACCGGGCTGCTAGCCGTGGCAGAGCACCTGACCGAGCTGCACGGGCTCCCCGCTGACCTGCCTGTGATCTACGCTGGCGATACCGTCGCCGATATGCAGACCGTTGTGCAGGCCCAGGCCAACTATGCCCAGCGGAAGTGGCTAGGGGTGGGGATTCTGCCGCCCCATGTGGTAGCGGGGGCCGCCTCCTACCGCGATGCCTACCGCGATGCCCTCAAAAAGGCTGGGGCTAACGAAGTGGTTAGCAGCATCACAGAGCTAACGGCCAGCGTTATTCATGCACTGGAGTGCTAAAGAAAACGGGAGGTGAGATGTCTCACCTCCCGACTACCATCAGGGTGTATGCCAAAAACTAACCCAGCGGTTCTATTCACCGGGGCCAGCCAAACTACGCGGCGGTGGCCTTGCGGCGGCGCAGGGTGGTAAACCCACCGATACCTAGGGCCGCGATGCCGAGCAGGGCAGAGGGCTCAGGAACGTCCTCAGCGGGAGGTGCCCCATGCTGAATGCCGCGCACTGCGAAGATCACGTCGTTGTAGTCGCGATCGCCGCCGCCGACAATATCCTCAAATCCCAGGATGATCCAGTCTTGGTGCTGGAAGGCAACCACGTGCTGTAGCCCGTTGGGGTTAGCCGCAGCGTCGGTGCCTAGCATCGTGTTGCCGCCGTTTTTGCCGTTCGACTTAATCATAAAGTCGAGCTGAGTAGCACCGACGAACGCCCCGAGGCTAGCACCTTGGCCTAGGGCCAGGGGACCATTGCTCTCGCTCAGTTTGCTATCGCGAGACGAAATGTCATCGAAGATTTTGCCACTGCCGGTCAGGCCGCCGTTGGCATCGGTAGCGGTGTAGAAGAGCTGGTTGCGGTAGCCCGCGCCTTCGTTGATGAAGTAGACCTCAACCGGGTCAACCCCATTCCAAAACAGCTTGCTGGTATCGAGCTCATACTGGGCCAGAAAGCCTTGAGATAGGGCGTTGGCCTCGTTATTGATGAGTTTTTTGAGCTCCTCTAGGCTGGTAGAGGGCTTGGTAATGTTGAGGCTCTTGAGGTTGTCAAACCCGAGGTCAGTGGAAAACTGATCGGGGGTGAGGCCGGCAGCAGGTAGCTGAGCCTGGGCCGGAGCTGTGGCCATGACGCTGACACACACTGCGGCCGCCGCGAGTCCGGCTTCTAAAAGGTGACGGTTGATGAACATCTCCTGGTACCTGGCTAAAAGGTGGATGGGTTACATAGAACACCTGCCCCTAAGGGAGGATCTGGGGGCAAGCAGACTACATCGCAGTGGCGAGTTAGGCTGCCCTAGGGCCAGTGATAGTTGCACGGCTTGGGTCTAATCTATCTGGCTACTGTGGGAAGAGCCTGAGTAGATCCCCTGGACGTCAGATAAAGATTCAGTAATTCGAGTGGGATCAGGTCATAAAAATTGCCAAAAACACTGAGGCCATTGCCCTGGCAGTTTAAGACCGCCGGGGCAGTGGCTAAAACACGTTATGGGCTAGGAAGACTGGAGAACCGCAGAAATTGCAGGGGGTCTCTTTCGCTTAGCGGCAATCAAGGGTTAGTGTCTAGCTTATCCACGTCGAGTAGGACAGCCCCATGGCTAAAGCTGACCCCCATCGCCTAAAGCTCTCTCAACTGCGAGCGCTCGTGGCTATTGCCGATCGGGGTTCGTTTAGTGACGCCGCTCTGCACATGGAGCTTTCCCAATCGGCGGTAAGCCACGCCATCGCCACTCTGGAAGAGGAGCTGGGAGTGTCATTGCTCAGCCGAGGCCGCCAGGGGGCGGTGCTGACGCCAGTGGGTGAACAAATCACTGAGGAAGCCCGGCAGGTGTTGCGATTGCTCTACACCCTATGCAATCGAGCTAACGAAGCGAGGGGGCTGCAAACGGGTGAAGTGCGAATTGCGGCCTTTCGCAGCGTGGCGACCCACATTTTACCGGAGGTGATCCGCCAGTTTCGGCAGCAGTACCCTGGGGTAGCCATTGCCATTGATGAAAAATCCCACTATGAAATGGTGGAAAGCGATCTGCGCCAGGGAAGGGCCGATGTGGGGTTTACCTATTTGCCCAGCCGCGATGAGTTTGAGCAGTGGGAACTACTGCGCGATCGCTACATCATCATCCTGCCGCCTAGCTCCCAACCCCATGCTCCCCTTCCCCAACCCTTCACCTGGCAGGACCTGGAGGCTTATCCACTGATTTTGACCCCAACTGACGATGGCGATCGCCAGTACCTCGATCGCCTGTTGCACAGCTGGGATCAGCAGTTGCAGCCCGCCTACGCCGTCCGCGAAGACTCGACTATTCTCAGCATGGTGGAGCGAGGGTTGGGGGCCACAATCATGGCATCTTTGGCAGCGGAGCCTATCCCCCCAGGGCTACGGGTAGCGGAGTTGCCCCAGCCTCTAGAGCGTGTGATTGGGGTGATTGTGCTGCGGGATGCGCTCTTGCCACCGCCAGTGTATGCCTTTTTGGAGCGGCTTAAGGCGGTTTGGCTCCAGTCCCAGGCGGCTCAGTCTGCCTCTGATCTGGCCTCAGGAAGCCGATAATCCGACATCCCACTGAAACAAAAAATGCCTCGGCGCTAGGCCGAGGCAAACAGGTCGTTGTTGCTCTGGAAGGACGTTGAACGCGGTTCACATTCTCCAGATATTTCTACAGCAGCACACCTACCGATTTCGGACGGTAGCAAATATTAACCGGCATTAAAAGCCCATGGCCTTGGCTAGGATATCAGGGTCTGGATTCAGCCCCCCTTTGACCTGGTTGTTGCTGTGGGCGATCGCGGTGTCAGGGTCTTTCAAGCCGTTGCCGGTCAACACACAGACAATATCGATACCAGCGGGCACCTGGTCTTTGACCTTCAGCAGCCCTGCTACCGAAGCGGCGCTAGCGGGTTCACAAAACACCCCCTCTAGGGCTAGTAGGCGGTAGGCGTCCAAAATTTCTGCATCGGTAACGGCGTTAAACTCACCCTGGCTGGCATCGCGCACCGCTTCGGCCTTGGTCCAGCTAGCGGGGTTACCGATGCGAATAGCGGTGGCGAGGGTTTGTGGGTCGCGCACCACGTGACCATTCACCAAGGGGGCGGCCCCGGCGGCTTGGAAGCCCATCATGCGGGGTAGGCGACTGCACTTGCGCTGCTGATGGTACTCACAAAATCCCATCCAATAAGCGGTAATGTTGCCCGCGTTGCCCACTGGAATACACAGCCAGTGGGGGGCATCGCCCATGGCGTCAATGATCTCAAAGGCCCCGGTCTTCTGCCCCTCTAGGCGGTAAGGATTGACTGAGTTGACCAGGGTAATGGGGTAATCCTTCGCCAACTCCTGCACCATGGTAAGCGCATCGTCAAAGTTGCCGTTGATGGCTAGCACTTCGGCTCCGTAGAGCAAGGCCTGGGCCAGCTTGCCGAGCGCCACATAGCCATCGGGAATCAGCACAAAGGCACGCATCCCGCCTCGGCGGGCGTAAGCGGCAGCGGCGGCAGAGGTGTTGCCCGTGCTGGCGCAAATTACCGCTTCGGCCCCGGCCTCTTTGGCCTTGGAGATAGCCATGGTCATGCCCCGATCCTTGAAGCTGCCAGTGGGGTTGAGGCCATCGTACTTGACCCACACCTTTACATCTTTACCAATGTGTTGGGCTAGGACTGGCATGGGAATCAGCGGCGTGTTGCCCTCGCACAGGGTAACCACCGGGGTCTGATCGGAAACAGGTAAATACGATCGATAGGCCTCAATCAAACCTGGCCAGGGCTGGAGCCCGGCGGTGAGAGAGCGGGAAACGGCTGTGGCGGCTGGGTTTACGCTTAGGGTCACGGTAGGTTGACGATAGGGATAGAAGGCTAGAGACCTAGGGAGTGAGACCTAGCCCAAGGCTCAGCCTTTGTTTTCTAGTTTACCGTGAGCCTTGACCCCAACCGCTCAAGAGCGGTGTTTTTAGCACCAATGGAGCTGAGATTTGTGCCCCGCGGAGGATTTCCAGTTCACGAACTGCCCCAGGCCGACGCTGCGGTTTGCGATCGCCTGGTTTAAGATTGGTTGCTGGACAGGACGGTTAAAATGTCTTAACTTTCTGACTGAGTACAATTCTCTACCCAACTTCGCCCATGAACGCCTCCGTAGACCGCGCTAACGTTCAGGCAACAGCTCTATCCAATGGAGCAGACCTAGAACCAGCGGCAGCCCCCCAGGAAGCTCTAGGAGCTGTAGCCCCAGTTGCCCTTGAAACAGTCCCCGCTGCCAACGATAAAATTTGCTGGATTGAAGTGCGCCAGGCTCCCTACCACCCCAATCAACAGGTCGAGCTGCTCCACTTGCAGGCCGAGGCCGAGGCTTTGCTATTGCAGCTGCAGGCTAAGCACCAGCGGCGCCAGAGCACCCCGAGCGGGGCTGTAGAGTCTCTCGTCTAACACAAATGGCGCTGTTGCCCTGCGATTTTCGCCGGGATGCTCGTTCCGAGCCGGCTCCCGTTTCTGGGATGCCGTAGGCTTTACGCTCCTCGAATTGCCCCCAATCCCTAACGGAAATGCGCCACTTTCTGAGAAATTCGCTATGGTTAGGGGGATTTTGTGGGGAGATGCTGCGATGACCTACTCTGCCAAGCCAAGGCAAGCTAGAGAGCCCAAGCTAAAAAGCCTAGCCAACCGGAAGCTGTACTCTGCGATCGCAGGGGGCTTGCTGCTGGCGATCGCGGCTGGGGCTACCATAAGACTCACCACAGCCGACTCCCGCAGCAATGAGGTTACCGAGGTCGCTCCGGTTTCCGACCAAGCCGCCGATAGCGCTCTGCCCCCCGCTACTGGGGAAGCGGCTACTCCCTTTCAATCAAAACCTTTCCATGCGGCATCGACCCCGCTGAGGCTGGCCGACCCAAGCCTGCTGCGCTCTACCTCTCCTCAGGCTCGAGTAGAAGCGATCGCGGCCGGTCGTTCTGATCCGTTTGCCTCAGTGGTGTTGCCAGGCCCTAAAGTATCGCGTTCCAGACCCGCTGCAGCCGTGTTGACGCCAGCACCTGCTACGGCCAGAGGTCAGGCGCTACCGACGGTGCCAGTGTCGGCAACTCAGAGTTTGCCCCCTCTGCCCCAAGTGACCCAATCTGTGACCCTGCCTAACCTACCGGCCCCCTTCCTACCCGGTAACGTGCCGCCTACTCCCACAGACCTTGCTGTTGCACCCACCGGCAGCCCGGCCTTTCAAAATCTGGTCGACCAGGTGGTGGTGAGCGGCGTAGTTCAGGTAGGCAGCGGCATTAGCGTGATTATCACTGAGCCTGGTAGCACCGTCAGCCGTCGCGTTGCCCAAGGCGACATGCTGGCCGGCGGCCGCATTAGACTTAAGTTAGTGGATATGTCTGGGCAAGAGCCCATGGTAGTGCTGACCTATGACGGTAAGGACTACACTCGTACTGTTGGGGCTCCCATGGTGAGTGCTCTCTAGCGGTTTGGCACTCCCAACCATAGCTGTAACGCTGGCAAAGCAAAGTTTTGCTTAAGTTAGGCGGCTCACCCAACTCAGGATTGATATACAGAAGGGGTTAGCCAGGTGGCTAGGAGCCGATAGCGCTAGTCCAATCAGTTAGTAGCGCTTGACACCCTAGCGGTCAATCAGTCGGCTTGGGGGAGTTACCTATGGGCGGTAGTCAGACATCTTTTGGTAAAAAAGGGGCACCGCGATCGCTGGGGCTTGAAGGGGACGCCTACGAGTGCCCAGTCTGCCGTCATGGGCAAATTCAATCAATGACATTGATGGATACCTACGCCTGTAGCTTCTGCCGCCACATTTTTGAAGTCAACCTCGACCAGCAAACAGTGCATGTGGTAGACAGCGTGCAGCCCATGGGCTGGCGCTGGCAGGGTTGGCGTTGGCAACCGCTTTATCAAAGCCGGGGAGACCTCACTCTAATTCTCTGGCTAGTAGGGTTGGCCCTGGTCATTCTCCCAGCCGGTCTAGTTGCCTTGGGGGGCTACGTGTTCCCACCCCTAGAGGCTACGGGAGTGAACTGGTCTCTGGTTTGGGCGATCGGTACATTAGCGGCCCACGGCGCCATGGTGGGCTGGTTGATCGCCGAGCATTACCAATTTCCGCTCTACGTGATGGCCAAAATTCGTTTGCAAAGATTGTTAGAACGCCTGCCCGACTAACCGACACAGCTGGCCACCAAAACAATTCTTGTCTCTATTGGCAGTCGGTTGATGAAAACCAAACCAGAGGAATCTTGGCGTCGCTGCGCCAGCGGACCCAGCCCTCTGAGATGCTAGAGCCAGGCAGTGCAGTACACCCTTGGGCCGGTTGAGTAACCCGCACCCGCAGCCAGTCGCCTTCGAGATCGAGGGGTTGAATGATGCTGTTAGAGCCTATCAGGGCTTGAAGCGGGGCGGTACCGCTGGGTGCCAGTCGCATAGGTTGGGCCAGGCCCGGTCGCCGGAACTCAATCCGGGAGGCATCTTGCATAGATGACTCCCAAGTTTCAACAGTGAGAGGCAGGGTACCTAGCTCCAGGTGAGAGATGTGGGCCCAAGCGGCTCCGGCAGGAGTGTATTGAAAACGAAACCAACCATCGGAGCGAATTTCTAAAACTGGAAAGGTGTAGATCTGCTGCTCAGTTTGCACCATAGAGAAAGCAGCATCGCGGCCAATAGCTAGAGGGGTCCCGCCGTTGGGCACAAGCCAGCCGTTGATCAGCCATCCCCAGTGGGCACTGTCTGGACTGGGGTAAATGGGTAGGGCTACATCTCGAAGCCAGCTAGCGCCCGAGAGGCCCTCCGTAGTACCGGTTGACAGGTTGACGGGACGCAGGTGCCCAATCCCGATGTCGTCGTTGGCGGCTGGGGTAAGGCCAATGATGCCCGTTGCGTCTGGGATAATGGAGTCGGGAAGAGGCGTCGGTAAGGGCGGCAGACTAGGAGTCGAAGCGTCTTGTTTGCCCCTAAGGTCTTGGGTAATGGAGAGCGGTTCTGGTGCAGCCCAAAGAGAGTTGACTGTAGCCGTTCCTAACCAGGTGGTGGCTAAGAACCCGATCGCAAAGGTGAGCAACCGGTCTGAACGGCCTAGTCTGTTTTGTTCTGAAGTATTGCCCAAGGGCCGTGGCAGATGAGACAGAAGAGGACGCATAGCCATCACAACTTGGAAGGGTAAATGTCAGAACTTGGTAGCGGTACGGCTGCGATCGCCGTTTGGATGCCCTAGACCGACTCGATTATGGTTTAGTCTGCCCATCGTAAGCCGCTTGCCGGGCTCGCTTAATCAACACTTAACTCCATTGTGACCGATGTAACACGGTCGCCCATAAAACATTCTGTAATTGCCGCTAGCGCCGATCCACTCAACCCCACTGCCTCAGGCCATTGTTTGGTTAAACCGACCGGCTCCTGAGCACGGTCAACAACTTGAGAAAGTGCTCGGGGAGGGGGGCTATCGCCACTACTGTCTCCCCCGTCACCGGATGGCGCAGCTCTAGTCGCTCGGCATGGAGCGCCTGACCGGGCAGCTTCACCCCCACATCGCGCCCGGTGCCGTAGGTGGGATCACCAACGATGGGATGGCCCATGTGGGTACTGTGAACCCGAATCTGGTGGGTGCGCCCAGTTTCTAGACGAAAGCGCAGCAGCGAGAAGTTGCCCAAGCGTTCTTCCACCTGCCAGTGGGTAACGGCGGTGCGACCTTTCTCTAAGGGAACGACGGCATGCTTTTTGCGATCGATGGGATGGCGGCCCAGGGGCGCGTCAACGGTGCCGGAGGTGGTTTTGGGCGCACCGTAGACTAAGCCCAGGTATTCGCGGCGGGCGGTTTTGGCTTTCATCTGGGCTTGCAGGTCGCTGTGGGCCAAGTCGGTTTTGGCCACCACAATCGCCCCAGTTGTGTTTTTGTCTAGCCGGTGCACAATGCCGGGGCGCTGCACGCCGCCAATGCCCAATAGCTGATCGCCGCAATGGGCCAGTACGGCGTTGACCAGGGTGCCGCTCATGTTGCCAGGGGCAGGATGCACCACTAGTCCAGCGGGCTTATTGAGAATGATTAAATGCTCGTCTTCGTAAAGAATGTCGAGGGGAATGGCCTCAGCAGTTAGCTCCAGCGGGCTGGGTTCAGGAATGGTGAGGTGAATGCGATCGCCCACCTGCACTGCCTCTTTCTTGTTGGTGCAGAGCTGCCCGTTGAGCTGCACATGTTGACAATCGATCAGCTTTTGAACGCGATTGCGGGAAAGTTCGTCCACGTTGGCGGTCAGCCAGCGATCGAGCCGTTCGGGGTCGGGGACAGTGACGGTGAGTTCGAGGGTTTGGTCGGCGATGGCTGAGAGTCTGAGCGCGGTAGGAGTTCTATAATCCATCATAATTCGCTCTTTTCTCGGACGCGTTCTATGAGCACTAGCCCTGCAACGTTAACCGCCCTCCTACCCGGTCAACTGCGCCGCATTCACCACCTGGCGTTGAATGTAAAGGATATGGATGCCTCGCGGCGCTTCTACGGCGGACTGCTGGGCCTCAAGGAGTTAACTGGGGATGAAGTGGACGACACGCTTAAGGAACTGGTAGCTACGGGCAAGGTCGCCAACTTTGTTACCCCTGATGGCCTGATTCTCGATTTGTTTGGTGCCCCCGATTTGGAACCACCCGATCCCGATCCCGAGAAATCCTTTACTCGTGCTTACCATTTGGCCTTTGATATCACCCCGGCGGAGTTCGATCAGGCGTTGGCAGTCCTGGAGGTGAATGGGATTGCGATCGCCCACGGCCCCGTCACCCGACCCACCGGACGCGGCGTCTACTTTTACGACCCCGACGGCTTTATGGTAGAAATTCGCTGCAACCCGGTTGAGACCTAAAGCATGGAAGCATCGAAGGACGCCTCGCTATGCGACTGGTATCGCCACCTTCGCCCTGCCCAGTTTCCCCATGACGAGACGGTTGAAAGGTGCGATCGCACAACTACTCCCTAACGTTCCAGTCGCTAGGTCAAACGTGAATGGAGGAGTTCTTGAGTCAGCTAAAGGGTTGCTATGATTAAGCGGTCAGGATTGGAGTTCGCTTGACTCATCTATTCTTCTAGTAACGCCTGAAGGACCTCCATGCGATTTAAGGCTCAATCTGACAAACGTGATTTGCCCGAGATCAACCTCGTGCCTATGATGGACGTCTTAATGACGATCCTGGTATTTTTCATCATTATTTCGATGACGGCTGAGTTTAATCAGCAGGCAGTCGATGTTCAGCTGCCCTCGACCGAATCGGGCAGCAGCGCCGTTGACCAGCCAGACCCGCTCATCGTTGAACTAGACCAACAAGAGCAGCTTTACCTAGCAGGGCAGCCCGTTGATCCAGCCACGATGGCCCAGCAAATTCAGCAGTATCTCGCTGAAGATCCGCAGGGCGTTATTGTCTTAAAAGCCGATTATCAGCTGAGCTATCAGCAAATTGTCGAAGTGCTCGGGCCAATGCGAGCCGTGGGCGGTGCCCAGGTTTCCCTAGCGATTGAATAGTAAATCAGCGAAAAACACAGTCCCCAGTGAGTGATTCACTGAGGGACTTTGTTGTACAGGTTATCGAACCAGGGCAGGTTTTTCGACCTGGTAGGTGGCGAGAATGCGCTCAGCCATCTGGGGCGGAGTTAGGCCCAGAGAGGCCTTCGACTGGTCGGGGGAGGCATGATCCACCAGCACATCGGGTACGCCGATACGCAGCACTGAAGCCTGCACCTGGGCATCCATGATCGATTCCACCACGGCGGAGCCAAAGCCGCCCATTAGGCAGCCCTCTTCGAAGGTGACCACCTTACCTATTTCCCGAGCCAGGGGCAAAATCAGCGCCTCGTCGAGGGGTTTGGCGAAGCGGGCGTTGACCACAGTGGCCTCGATGCCGTGCTCGCTAAGAATTTCAGCGGTTTGCATGGCGGGGTAAACCATCGAGCCGTAGCCCAGCAGCAGCACATCGTCGCCCTGGCGCAGCACCTCGGCTTCACCAATAGGTAGGGGCTCCCAGCCCTCTTCCATTAGCGGGGCACCGTAGCCGCTACCTCGGGGGTAACGCATGGCGATCGCACCCTCTTTGTAGTCAATCCCGGTCACCATCATCCGCTGCATCTCGGCCTCGTCTTTAGGAGCCATCAGCACAATGTTGGGAATGCAACGCAGGTAGGCGATGTCGTAGAGCCCCTGGTGGGTTGGCCCGTCGGCCCCGACAATGCCCGCCCGGTCAAGGCAGAAGAACACCGGCAGCTTTTGAATGCACACGTCGTGAACAATCTGGTCAAAGCCGCGCTGCAGAAAGGTGGAATAGATAGCAGCGACGGGGCGCATGCCTTCGCAGGCCAAACCAGCGGCCAGGGTAATGGCGTGCTGTTCGGCAATGCCCACATCAATGTACTGCTTGGGCAGTGCCTGCTGAAGCTTGTCTAGCCCCGTGCCGGTGGCCATAGCGGCGGTGATGCCGACAATTTTGGGGTTGTCTTCAGCCAACTTGATCAGGGTTTCGGCAAACACCTTGGAGTAGCTGGGAGGCTTGGGCTTGGTAGAAGGAATGCCCTTGCCGGTGGAGAGGTTAAAGGGCGACTGGGCGTGGTAGCCGACCTGGTCTTTTTCGGCGATCGCATAGCCCTTGCCCTTGGTAGTTGCCACATGTACCAGCACAGGACCGGTATGCTTATGAGCTTCTTTGAAGGTAGTGATTAGCTCTTGCAGGTTGTGGCCATCCACCGGCCCCATGTAGGTAAAGCCCAACTCCTCAAACACGGCCCCCACTTTGGGCACCGCCAGGCGCTTCATGCCTTCCTTGACCCGGTCGAGCTCAGGAGACAACGACTCACCTAAGAAGGGCAGGTGCTTGAATTGCTCTTCAAGGTTGTCGGTGAGAAACTGCACCGGCGGGCTGAGGCGCATTTTGTTGAGATAGCGCGGAATTGCCCCGACGTTGGGCGAGATCGACATTTCGTTGTCGTTGAGCACCACCAGCAGGTTGGTGTGGGGCAGGTGCCCGGCGTGGTTGATGGCCTCTAGAGCCATACCGCCAGTCAGCGCACCGTCGCCGATAATGGCAGCCACCTTGTAGTTGTCGCCGGACAGATCGCGGGCCAAAGCCATGCCCAAGGCCGCTGAAATACTGGTGGAGGCGTGGCCGGCGCCAAAGTGGTCAAACGTGCTCTCGCTGCGCTTGAGGTAGCCCGCCACCCCATCCTTTTGGCGCAGAGTGTGAAAGTCGTGGTAGCGGCCGGTAATCAGCTTGTGGGGATAGGCTTGGTGGCCCACATCCCAGGTGACTTTGTCGCGATCGAGGTCGAGGGTTTGATATAGGGCCAGGGTCAGCTCCACTACCCCTAGCCCAGGGCCCAAGTGCCCACCGCTGGCCGCCACGGTTTCCAGGTGCTTTTCGCGAATCTGGCGGGCCACGTCTTCGAGCTGGCGAATAGATAGACCGTGGAGTTGATTGGGGTGAGTTATGTCACTCAGGTGCATACTGCCTTAACCTCTGCGTCACGAAATTGAGTTTTTCCTGCTACTCTTCACTGTAGAAGATTCAACGACCAGAAACATTGAGGAGGGCAAGCATTGGTTAAAGCCAATGAAGCCCAAGCTAATCTAGAGGACTAATCCTCTGTAATTAATTGACCAACAGACTGTAACCGCTAATTACGCCCGTTAACCAAGCGATATAACCTTTAACGTTCTGTTATGGTTCACTTTCTAACTTCTGTTACCCATCGCCAGTGCCTTGCAATACCGTTTGCCCTGATCACAGGGCTGACAACTTCCATGGTGATCCTCTCTGCCCCTCAAGCGATCGCCAACGATTTTGAATCCTGCGCCAGCCGCTTAATTGGGGCTGGCATTGCCGGGCCGGATGCCGCCGGGGCCTGTGGTCAAGCCCTATACCCCGTCGATCTGGCTAGCTGCACCGTTGACGTCATTGGTGTCACCGAAGTAGAGGCCGAGCAGGCTCTAGTGGCCTGCCAGAGCGATCGCCGTCCCCAGGAGCTAGCCACCTGCGTCAGCGACATTCACCAGGGTCTAGAGGTCGCCAACTCTACCGCCGTGCTAAACAACTGCCGCCGCAGCGTGCTGCCCGTGCGGTTTTCTGACTGCGTCGTGGGCGTGGCTACCGCAGCTAGCTTAGCTGTGGCCGACTCCATGAGCCAATGCATTGCTGCCGGCTACCGTCCAGAGGATGTCGCTCCCACCTTCATTTTTTCTCGTTAGCCCTGGCGCTGATGCTCTAGAACAGTGATGTAATCGGGGACATCTTCTTGCCCCACTTGGCAGGCTGTTCTGTCTACCGCTAACAGGTCATCACCGTAGATCACCTGGCTAATGGGAACACCGTCGCCGCGATCGGGCTTCCAGTCACGGCTGATGAACTTTTCGGTGCAATCCACCACTCCACCCGCGAAGAAGTGGCCCAGGGTGTAATAGACATCTTGCAAGACCAGGGGCACCGATGGGCGATGTAGCTGTCCACGTGAACTGGCGCTACGGGCTTTGTATTTCTCTCTAGGAAAGAGGCCGTAGAGGTTTTTGAGGGACGCTGAAATCAGCGGTGTGCCTTTCAGCTGAGTGCGCTTAAAGGCGCTAACTGAGAGGCAGCAATCGACCTCTTGCAGCAGTTGAGGTGCCCATATGGTTTTAAACCGCACCGGGCTGGGAGAGCGGTTAGGGTATTCGGCCAGCTCTAGCTCATCGGCATTGAGCAGCTGAACCTTCGTCGACAAAAGCTGCTGGACACCAAGCTTAGCCATCACGGTGTCGAAGGAGACTTTAGAGCAAACCCCTTCAACGATGAAGATTTCAGCGCTGGGGCTGTATTCCTGAAGCCCTCGTATGACTGCTTGCAGCACCGCCATGCTGACGGTAACAGGTGGCCCAACGGGGTAGCCCAGATTGGGTTTGACTAGAATGCGTTGAGCCGCGTGAGCAGAGGCGGGAGGGGTATAGTGGAAGTGATCGCTGGGAGCAGCCACCACCGAGGCTAAAACAGACATAGGGCTGCACTGAAGTACGGGTGCTAACTGCTAACTAATAAACTGCACCACAATAATGCCAATGGCCCAGGCAAAGAAAATCCAGGTGATTAAGCTTGTCATCGTTACTCCTGCTAAACAATTCTTTCAGCAATAAAAAATCCTCTCGTTCTAATGTAGTTGGCTATTTCAGCCATTTAGAGGGCAGAAAACCGAACCCGTTCCATAGGTGGAGTCACCCATGAGATAGTTCCACCTGGGGCCACCGAGAAAAGAGCCGGGAAAAACCTGGGTGCTGGGGTTTACTCTCCTGGGTTGAGTCGCGTATAGTAGTAGACTGTGTCTGTGATAAAAAGGTCTTACGGCTAGAGAAACCAAATGGCTAAGAAAAGCATGATTGCGCGGGAGCGCAAGCGGGAAAAGATGGTAGCGCAGTACGCCAAGAAGCGTGAGGCTCTGCTAGAAGAGTTTGACAAAGCTGCCAACCAGCAAGAGAAGGTGGCAGTCCACCGCAAAATTCAGCAACTTCCCCGCAACAGCGCGCCGACTCGCCTGCACAATCGCTGCTGGATGACCGGTCGCCCCCGGGGCTACTATCGCGACTTTGGTCTGTGCCGCAACAAGTTGCGCGAAATGGCTCACCAGGGTATGTTGCCCGGAGTCGTCAAGTCAAGCTGGTAAGGCAGACTTTCGCTTTTTGAATCAACCTAGGGCTTCTGTAAAAGTCTTTAGAGTTTGTTTTTCGAAAGGGTCTTGAGCAATGCTCAAGACCTTTTTGTTTGGGAATTTATAGAAATTGCGTAACCATCTATCCCCAAATCTCGGCCATCACCAGCACAAAACCGGGCAGAACCTCTTCTCCAGAAAGCTGTTCCGGCTGGCTCAAATACTCTGGAGGTCGCCCCAAGCGGTAGATTTCTACTCGTTTCTCTTTAGGATCAATTAGCCAGCCTAGCCGCACGCCGCAGTCGCGATATTCTGCCATCTTGTGCTGAAGGGTAGCCAGCTTGTCCGTCGCCGATCGCAACTCAATCACAAAATCGGGGGCTAGGGATAAAAACTTAGCCGGGTCTGGGGCCAAAGCTTCAATACGCGATTTTGCTACCCAAGCGACATCGGGCGAGCGATCGGCTCCGTTGGGGAGAGAGAACCCAGTGGAAGAGTCAAATACAAAGCCTGTGCCATCTTGCTCGGCCCAGGCACCCACCCGTAAGTTGAGTTTAGAATTTTGACGACCAGACTCCCAGCCGGTGGGTGGCATGAGAATTAAATCTCCTGTACTGCTGCGTTCAAGGCGAATGTCATGGTTAACTTTGCACAGTTCATAGAACTGTTCGCGGGTAAGCCGCACCACCGGGTCGAGGGTTAGGGTCAGTGAAGTCATAGCCCTAGGATAACGACTGATCGCTTTGGGTTAGGTAATCTCGCTCTCGGTATCGCCGCCATCGGATAGCTTGCCCACGCGGCTGGCCTCCAGGGTAGTGGAGCGGCCGCAGCAGCGATCGATCCCCAAGCTATCGAACAGGAGGTCACCCACGGCGTTGGCGACGGTAAACTCGCCGTAAAAACTCTCAGAAAAATCGAAGGCTTGCAGCTCAGTCAAGATCGCCATCACTAGCGAGCCGACATCGTTTTCGCCCTCCATGCGCTGGCGGACAAACACCTGCGAAACACGCTCGGCGATTTTGCGGTTGGCCGGTTCCGGCAGATACTCTGCATTCAGCCAGGTCAACAACGCTGCCTTTAGCCACTGCCCCTCCTGTTGAGCATCCTCTGGCGGCGGCAGCATAATGGGGCTAAGGGGGTCAGTCATCTTGAGTGGTGAGGAAACCAGGAAAACCTTTTGTACACTCAATACTACCGTCTTAGATTCCTGCCTTAGAGTGAAGGCGGATAAGCGTCAAAAATCATTACTTGCCCGCACCTTGAGCACCCATCTACTCAAACCATTGTGACCTCCATCAAGTACGACCTAGACGCCATCGTTCGCGGTTACTCCCAAGGGTATTTTTTGATGGCCGATGGCGAGGGCGATGACTTGGGCTGGTACTCTAGCCGCCAGCGTACGCTGATTCCGCTGGACGATCGCTTTCGCTATCCCAAATCGCTGCGGCGATCGCTCAACCAAAACCGCTTTCGAGTCGCCATCAACCAGGCCTTTGAGGAGGTAGTCAGCGGCTGCGCCGATCGCGACACCACTTGGATCTCAGACGAACTCCGACAGGTCTATACCGAACTCCACCAGGCGGGCTGGGCCTACAGCTTTGAGACCTGGCAGGGGGATGAGCTGGCGGGCGGCATTCTCGGCCTAGTGATTGGCGGCGCGTTTATTGGCGAGTCAATGTTTTTTCGCATTTCTGAGGGCTCTAAGGTGGCGATGGTCAAGCTGGTCGAGCACCTGCGGCAGCGACACTTTGCCCTATTCGATGCCCAAATGATGAACCCCCACCTGGAGCGGTTTGGGGCTTATGTCGTCGCCGATCGCGAGTACAAAAGCCAGCTCAAAGTAGCCTTAAAGCAAAACTGTAGCTTTCTCTAGCGCCTCTGGTTGGACCTGGGATGACCCACAGCTAGACAAGTCGCCGTACCAGCGCTGGGCTAAGCCATTGAGCTGGTCGAGAATGGTCACCAGTTCGCCCGCGCGCTCCGTCAGGCTGTAGGTCACCTGGGGCGGCACAGTGGGCTCGTAGTGGCGGTAGACAATGCCCTCTTGCTCTAGCATCCGCAGGCGCTCAGTGAGCATTTTGGTTGAGATTCCTTCCACCTGGCGGCGCAACGCTCCAAACCGCGTGGGGCCACTGGTAGAAAGCGTCCAGATGATGTACATAGTCCAGGGCCCTGACAGCAGGTTCATCAAAACACTGACGGGGCAGGGACTGCGATCGTTGGTCAATCGGGCCATAGGAGGTTGGGGACGGTTCAAAATGACGTGAGCAGGGCGTGGGCAGGTCTTCACCCGTTAACCCGCTCTTCTACCAGAATACTTCCTCCTGCAAGCCACTGGTTACTTTGGGGTTCCTACTTTACTTCAGTAAGTAGTTACTTTTAGTATCTAGGCGTAGCTTTCGCCGTACCGCCCTATGTCAACCATCGCAATTGTTTATTTTTCTGGGGGTGGGCACACCCACCTCATGGCCGAAGCGATCGCCGCCGGAGTGCGCACAGCAGGCCACACCGCCGACCTACTGCGCATTACTGGCGGGCAAATCACGGCTGGTCGCTGGCAAGATGACGCATTTATGGCTCGCCTGAGCGCTGCCGACGCCATTGTGTTTGGCTCCCCCACCTACATGGGCAGCGTAGCGGCCCAGTTCAAAGCGTTTATCGACGGGGCTAGCTCGGCTTGGTTTGTGCAGCAGTGGAAGGACAAAATCGCCGCCGGGTTTACCCACTCCAGTTCTCCCAGCGGCGACAAGCAGGGCACGCTGCTGTATCTATCCATCAACGCGGCCCAACACGGCATGGTGTGGGTGGGAGCAGCCGACATGCCCAGTCAGTATCAGGGCAAAACCGACGGCATCAACCGCTTGGGGTCATTTTTAGGGATTATGGGCCAAAGCCCCATGACGATGGACAGTAGCCCTGCCACCCTCGACTCGGGCGATCGCCTCACCTCTGAGTTGTTTGGCCAGCGCATCGCCGTCGCCGCTGAGCGCTGGACCTCGCAAAAAGTAGCTGTTGCGGCTTAGGCTCAGACACGTTTTATACCAAGAAAACTTTGGTTAAGAAGGCCGAGATATCACGACAGGTAGACTTTCGAACCCCGAGAACGCTGCCTGTCGCGATCAGGAGGGAGCACGGTAAAGAGCCAAATGCGCTTCTCCCCATTGGCACAGCGACTGCAACACCGGCACTAAGCTTCGACCGTAGTCGGTGAAAGAATACTCTACCTTGAGTGATTTGCTCAGGTGCGAAACCCGCAGCACAATGCCGTCACCCTCTAACTCTCGCAGCTGCTGAGTCAAAACTTTTTCACTCACTTCGGGCATGAGGCGCTTTAGCTCACTAAACCGCTTTGTTTCATCGCGCAAATGCCAGAGAATCAAAATTTTCCACTTGCCGCCCAGCACCTTCAGAGTTGCTTCAACAAACTCTGTTCCTTCAGGAGTTGTCTCTGACATAGTCAAATGTTGGCCGATCGCAGCGGTGATTAGATACTTACGAGAAAGTAAGTACTTTGCAAACCTTGGCACCCAGTATACCGTTGTGAAAATGGGTTAGAAAAAAGGCCGCTGACATGCAGGTAGAGAACGCTGTAGCACTGGTAACTGGAGCGAACGGTGGTATAGGGCAATACTATATCGACAGCCTGCGATCGCTGGGTGCAGCCCGAATTTATGCTGGGGCGCGCAAGCTGAGCAGCTTAGATAATTTGGTGGCTATCGACCCAGACCGCATTATTCCTGTAGTGTTAGATATTACCGATCAAACCACCGTAGAGGCTGTCGCCGCCCAGTGCAGCGATGTCAATTTGTTGATTAACAATGCCGGCATAGGCTTACTCAAAGGCTTTATCTCTGCCCCCGATCTCTCCGCCGCGCGAGCCGAAATGGAGGTAAATTATTTTGGTACGTTGGCGATGTGTCGAGCGTTTGCACCTGTGCTCAAGGCCAATGGAGGCGGTGCGATCGTCAACATGCTGAGCATTTTAGGCCGAGTGAATTTTCCCATGAATGCCTCCTACAGCGCGTCTAAAGGAGCGGGCTATATCTTGACCCAGGGGGTGCGGGCCGAGCTGGCGGCGCAAAACACTCTGGTAGTCGGCGTCATGCCAGCCACGGTAGACACCAAGGGCAGCCAAGATTTTCCGCCGCCCAAGGTAGCCCCAGAGACAGTGGCCCAAGCCGCGCTGCAAGCCGTCATTGATAGCCTTGAAGATGTCTACCCCGGTGAACAGGCCCAGGCGATCGCCGCCCAACTGCTCAGTGACCCCAAGGGGTTAGAGAAAGCAATGGCGGCGATGTTGCCCCAGTCAGCGTAGGCCTATCCTGCATGCGCTGGGTCTAAATGCCGCTGACGTAGTAGTCGCGGGTGCCCTTGGCGTTAAGGGCATCGCCCAGGCGATCGAGGGCGTGCACGTAGGCAGCAGTGCGCGGAGAAATTGCTAGCTCCTGGGCAATTTGCCAAATGCGTTCGCCCTCGGTCACCATCATGGTTTTGAGGCGAGCGTTGACATCCTCAACCGACCAGTAGAGACCGCTACGGTTTTGCACCCACTCAAAGTAGCTGACGGTGACCCCGCCCGCGTTGACCAAAATGTCGGGGAAGACGTAGATGTCTTTGTCTTCTAGGATGCGATCGGCCTCGGAAGTCACGGGGCCGTTGGCTACCTCAAAGATATAGCGAGCCTGAATGCTGTTGGCATTCTCAGCGGTGATTTGATTCTCCAGCGCCGCCGGGATCAAGATATCAACATCCAAAGCCAGCAGTTCTTCGTTGGTGACCACGGAGTGATCGTTCACGATGTTGCACACGGTGCCTTCGCAATACACCGCTTTGAGGCTGCGAGTTGAGGTCTTAAACTGCTGAATGCTAGGAATATCCAGCCCTGACGGGGAATACACGCCGCCTTGGGAGTCGCTAACCGCCACCACCCGATAGCCAGCATCGAATAACAGCCGGGCGATCACGCTGCCGGCATTGCCGAACCCCTGCACGGCAACGGTGGTGTTTTGCGGCACCTGGCCAAACTTGGCCATCATCGCCTGCAGCACGTAAAAGGCTCCGGTGCCGGTGGCGGTATCGCGACCCTGGCTGCCGCCCATGCTGAGGGGCTTGCCGGTAATCACCGCCGGACTCAGCTTGCGGCAGATAATGCTGTACTGATCCATCATCCAGCCCATGATCATGGGGTTGGTGTAGACGTCGGGGGCGGGCACGTCGACATCGGGGCCGATAAAGTTGGCGATCGCATCAATGTACCCGCGGCTCAAGCGCTCTAGCTCAAACTTTGACAGCTCCTTGGGGTTCACGGTGACGCCGCCTTTAGCTCCACCCAGGGGCAAATTTAGCGCCGCGCACTTAAAGGTCATCCAAAACGCTAGCGACTGGACCTCGTCGAGATTGACATCGGGGTGAAAGCGAATGCCGCCCTTGGTGGGGCCGCGCGTGTCGTCGTAGCGCACTCGGTAACCCTGAAAGACCTTTAGGGTGCCGTTGTCCATTCGCACCGGAATCGACACGGTGAGGCTGGCCTTGGGATAGCGCAGCCGTTCGGAGGCATCCTCAGAGATCGAAACGTACTTGAGCGCCCGCTCTAGACGGCGGTTAGCATCAGACAAAATAGAGGCCATAGACAAACACCAGGGATGAAGGGATTGGTGAGCAGCGAATTGTGCTGCTGTTACTAAGGTGCCGCTAGGGCGAATCGGCTCCGCCAATTAGCAATATTTTGTATTGTCAGCTACCGTTTTTCTCGCCTGCCCTTTCACAGTGCGGCCAAACAGGTTCCTTCCCGCAGCAGGGTCGTCAAGTTTAGGGCGGTCATGGGTCGGGAGAATAGATAGCCCTGGCCGTAGGCATAGTTCAGTGACAGCATGAGGTCGCGCTGGCTGGCCTGCTCAATGCCCTCAGCCACCAAGCTAAAGTTGATGCCCTCTGACAGATTTGCGATCGCCCGGCAGATCGCCACTTTCTCCAGATTTTGAGCATTGGTCGGAATGAAATAGCGATCGACCTTGACCTCATCAAAGCGAAACTGCAACAGCTGGGCCAGGCCCGACTGCCCCATACCAAAATCATCGACCTTGAGCCGCAGCGACATATCCCGCAGCCCTTGCAGGCTTTGCAGGTAGCGATCGAGGTTGTTGTAGATGCCGCGCTCGGTGATTTCGATGCCAAAGTGGTTGCTAGCAATGCCCGCTCCTGATACCCGCTGCATGATGCGGTCCAAAAAGTCGTCGTCCTCAAGCTCCAGGGGGCTGATGTTGACGGAGAGCGTAAACTGGGGGGCAATTTCCTGCCACTGGGCCAGTTGCTCTAGCGCATGGCAGAGCACCCAGTCGCTAATGCGGTGCACTAGCCCAGTCGCTTCGGCCACAGGGATAAACTCTGAAGGTGAAACTCTACCCAGACGAGCTGAATCCCACCGGATGAGAGCTTCGGCCCCGACAATGGCGCCGGTGGTCATGTTGCAGATGGGCTGGTAGGCAAGCCAAAACTCGGCTTCGCTGCTGCGCTGCTCTAGGTAGGCTTCGAGGGTGATCTGGCGCAGTCTTCGCCGGGCCAGGTCGCTGTTCCACATCTGAATGCGGTGCTGAGGTAGGTTAGAGCGGCGATTGCGCTTGGCCTCTCGCAACGCGGTTTCGGCGGCCTGGAGCAGTCGGTTAATCGAGGTATCTTCCTCAAAGGCGTCGATGGTGCCGCTGGCCACGCCGATGGAAGCCCCGACGCTGGCCCCTTCGACTTCGATCGCTAAAATCGCTTCGAGCACGCTGGTGGCAATGGCCACCGGCATTGGGCAGGGCTCAGGTGGAACCGGATTGGAATCGGGTAGCAGCAGCAAAAATTCATCGCCACCGTTGCGCACCGCAATGCCGTTGTAGGTCTGGGCATGGTCTTGCAGCACCGTTGCCACGGCCTTAAGCAGCTCATCGCCCAGGTAGTGACCCCGCTGATCGTTGATCAGCTTAAAGCGATCGAGATCGATAAAGAGGCACACCTCCCAAGCCTCTAGCTCCATCTCCAGCACGCGACGGTTGTAAAGACCGGTCAGCGGATCGTGGATCACACCGCTCACCTCCGTAAAGGTCATGTAGAGCAGGTCTGGGGAGAGCGGGGTAACCAGGGTCATGTACCAGCCAGAAATTTCGCCCTTGTACTGATATTCAAGCCGCTTGGGCTCACCCGACTCCAGGGCCGCCAGATACAGGTCAATTAGCGAAACTTGATAGGGGTAGACCTGCTCGCGGTGGGTAGGCATTTTTTCGCAGAGGCGATCGCCCGGCTTGAGCAGATCTTTGGTGATCGCCCTGGCGGCGGGGTTGAGCTTGAGCATGGTCAGGTCGTCGCCGGTACGCTGGCAGAGCAGCTTGCCGGTGAGCGCCTGTTCCCAGGTGGCCTCTAGCAGGTGAAAGGTTTCCCCCAGATAGCGCAGCCGGGTCTGGCTGGTGAGCAAAGTTAAGACCGCCGCCCAAGATACCCCCGCCGTTACCCAATGCCAGAAGACGTTGTGGAGGTTCATGGCGCTGAGGGTGTGGCCGATGCCGCAGCTAAAGATGAACAGGATCAGCAGCAGCAGATTGAGCCAAATGTCGCGCTTGGCCTTTAGCAGCACCGGCAATAAAGTCAGGGGAATAATGAAATACGCCGCCGCGATCGCGCCATTGGCAGCAGTCTCCATGCTTGACTCTCCCCTAGAACAGTGCCCCTTTCCTATTCTCAGCCTATGGCCTGACCGGGCCATTAAGACGGGAAACCTCCAATTATTAACTCGTGGCAAGTAAAACATTCACCGGGGAAATGCCGAGCAATTCAAGCTAGCTTCACGGCTTCTACAGAGCACGATCCAGTAAATTTCTGCTGGCGTTAAGTGCAACGTCCTATTGCGAAGCACAACAAACTTTATCGAGGCGTAAAGGTTCAGCCTGAACAGTGGCCGATATCGGTAGGTTCCCGGAGAATGGGGTCATGTACCCAGGTCCGGTGCCCCAAGGCTGGCCTGGTTCCTCTTATGTATAAGGACTATCGTTATGAACAATCCCCAAGAAGTGCTTGAGCACCTAAAGCAGCTCGAAAAAGTCGGTACAGTACAAAGCGCCCTATATCGTGAAGAAGCCCAGGCACTACTGGCCGACGACACCGTTAGTCTCAAGTGGCGACGGGCGATCGCCGATCGCCTCAACCGAGCCAACCACGACCTGGCCCTGCACACAGTCAGCAGCGAAGACAGCTACTAAACATCCAATAACCCTCGGCTGAACCCAGCTCATTCACAACTGGAGTTAGCCCAATGACGCCCGGCGGAGCAAGTCTCCGCTGGGCGTTTGGCTGGGTTCCCAAAGGGCGGCCAGGTCGGATCGCCCCAACCATGTATAGTCTCAAATCACTGCAGGAGCAGGCTGAAGAGCACTGAGGGAGGTCGCAGCCCAGCTACTTTCCCAATCGGAGATTCCCAGAGTTTCACTTTGGGCAACCGCTCCAGACAGCGCCAAATCATCGGCAGCCAGCGCTGGCATCGCACCATTACTGGGCTGCAAGTACCCTGCCTCTAGGAGGCTAGTCTGAAACACATCTGCCAGCAGCGCGTGCACAGTGGTAGTCGGGTGCTGCTGATCCCACCAGAAGTAGCCGGGGTCGTCAAGTAGCCCTTGGTTCAGCAGCGGGTCAGTGACATTGGTAAAACCGAACTCCGCTGGAGACCCAATAATTTCATTGGTCAGCCCAAACAGGTCGACCGGAATAATGTCGATCGTAGCGGACAGACTTTGCTCCAGCGCCTCTAGCGTACTGGCCAAGCCAGCATTAAACGCCTGGCTGAGCGCCGTGGCCTGGGCACTGGTGCCATCACCCAGGGCGCGGGGCGTCAGGCCTAGGTTGGGCAGGTTAGGCACTAAAAATGTATCGGCCCCCCGCGCCGCTAGGCTGCCAATCGCCGTGGCAATGTTCTGCAACGAGTTGGCCAAAAAGGCTGGAATTGCATTGGGGTCGCTAGGCAAATTAAACAAATCGTTGGCCCCGGCCCACACTACATAAAGACTGTCAGGGTCAGCCGCGCCTTCCCCGATGCCGCCCAGATAGCTGTCGATTTCGTCGAGCAAGCCCGGTAGGTTAGTCTCTGTGCCCGTGAGCGAGGTAATTAGGGGGTCGAGGCCGTTGTCTCGGCCCGTGGTGGCTCCCCCCACGGCAAAGTTTTCCACCTCGGCAGGCTCTAGTCCGATATCGCTAGCCAGGTAATCAACCCAAAGATCGCCATTCGCAAATCGGCCTTCAGAATAGGGAAAGGGCGGGAAAAAGCCCGTCAGCCCAAACAGGTTGCCAGGGTCTGACAGACTGTCGCCAAAGATCGTCAGACCATCAAAGCTGGGCACCAGCGCCTGGGCTTGAAAATTCTCGGCAGTAAGGCTGGTCGCTTCCACATTCAGGAGAATGACGCTGGGCTCTGGCTGATTCAAGTAGCGCAGGGTGGTGTTTGCCCCCTGCTGGGCGATCGCAATCTGCCCAAAACTCAAGCCCCCTGGCAGCAAAAAGCGATCGCTTCCAGGAGCAAAATCCACCACGGTATCGACCCGGCCATCGTTTTTGAGCACCACGGTATCCTGCCCCGGCCCGGTAAAGAGCTGGTTATTGCCCAAACCCCCATCGAGAGCATCATTGCCCAGGCCACCCAAAAGCCAGTCATTTCCTTCGGCCCCAAACAGCTGTTTGTTGCCCCAGAGGCCTACTAAAATTTCGTCTTCCGTGCCGCCATTGAGCACGTCATCGCCAAAGCCACTGACTAAAACGGTGCTGCCAAAAATATCAAGGGGATTGAGACTAGTAAGAAACGGATTCAAAAAAGACGGTAAAAGCGATGCCATAACGCCTCCAGAAAGTGCAGTGGGTTGAGTAAAAAGCTATGCCCAGAGTAGCGAATAGCACACCTGACTGACTCATAGTCTAGGTTGACTGAGCACCACATTCACGCCCAGCAAAATTAGCCCCATGCTAGCCACCATCGTCGCCGTCAGGGGCTCTCGAAAAAACAGCCAGGCTAGCCCCGCCACAAAGATCGGCACCAAACTATAGACGACGCTGGCGGTGCGGGTGGGGCCAACCTGCTGAATGCTGAGGTTAAACAATAGATAGGCCACACCCGACGCTGCCACACCCATGTACAGAATGGCGATCGATGAAGCCAAAGAAAGAGTCGCCAGCTGTAGCCACCAGCGTTCTAACGAGGCCAGTACTAGGAGTTGCCCAACGCCGGCCACAGCGGCATAAAAGGTAATCGTCAATCCCGAATACCGCTGGCTCAGCTGTTTGATGATTAAGGAATACACCACCCAGCACAGCACGGCGCACAGCATCAGCCCATCGCCCCGGTTGAGTTTTAGGGTGAGCAGGGTGGTAATGTTGCCCCGAGTCAGCAGGGTTAGCACCCCCAACAGCGCCAGCGCTATGCCGCCGTACTGGCGGCGGCTCAGCCGCTCACCAATAAACAGCGCCGCCATCACCCCTGTCACCACTGGATTGAAGGCGTTGATAATGGCGGTGTTAGCCGTAGCCGTGTAGCGCAGGCTGCTAAAGAAAAAATAGTGATAACCCACCACCCCAAATAGACCCAATAGCACCATCGATCCCCAGTCGGCGCGGGCGACGGTGAGGGCTTTAACCGGCTGGGCACTGCCGCTGATAAATAGACCCAAAACTCCCATAGCAATGACGTAGCGCAGCAGCGAGGTAGTCAGCGGCCCCAGATCGACCGTAGTGTATTTGCCCGCCACAAAGCTGCCCGCAAACAAAAAGCTGGTGAGAATGGGCAGCAAAACCTTGAGTTTGAGCATCGATCAATCCTACACAGCGCCAACCAGTTCGGGAACCCGTACAGGGGGCTTTGTTGCGATCGCCCCCCTGGCGTCGTAAATTAGCACTCGGAGCTTGCGAGTGCTAAGCTTCGAAAGTTCGTGTAATGCGTCTGAGCGGGGCCGAGTGCTAACTCCCCCAGACGCTGTCTTAATAGCAAATCCGGAGAAGCATTGTATGGCAGCTATCACTTTGGCGGCATCTAGCGTTAAGCCCCTAGCCGATCGAGTTTTGATTAAAGTAAGTGCGTCCGAAGAGACCACTGCTGGCGGCATTCTGCTACCTGACACCGCCAAGGAAAAGCCTCAGGTGGGCGAGATCACCGCCGTAGGCCCCGGTAAAACCGACGACAAAGGCACCCGCCAATCGCTGGAAGTCAAAGTTGGCGACAAGGTGCTCTATTCCAAGTATGCCGGCACCGACATCAAGCTGGGCGGCGACGAGTTTGTTCTGCTGTCTGAGAAAGACATCCTCGCCGTTCTCGGCTAAACCGATTCTGGACTTGGAATTTTGGAATTGGCCGTAGGGTGGGCAGTGTCCACTGCTAACTGTGCCGAGTTTGGTTGGGTTTCGCTACTGCTTCACCTAACTGACTAAGCTTCCAAACTTTCATTCCTAGCATCTGAAACTCTCTTCCCTTAACGTTTTCACATTCACTCCTAAATCTTCCCGGAGAACATTGAATCTATGGCTAAGCGCATTGTCTACAACGAAAACGCCCGTCGCGCCCTCGAAAGAGGTATGGACATTCTGACTGAGGCCGTGGCCGTCACCCTCGGTCCCAAAGGCCGCAACGTGGTGCTCGAGAAGAAGTTTGGCGCTCCTCAGATTGTTAATGACGGCGTCACCATCGCCAAAGAAATTGAACTCGAAGACAACATCGAGAACACCGGCGTAGCCCTGATTCGTCAGGCCGCTTCCAAAACCAACGACGCTGCTGGTGACGGCACCACCACCGCTACTGTCCTGGCCCACGCCATGGTTAAAGAAGGGATGCGCAACGTCGCCGCTGGCGCCAACGCCATCTCCCTCAAGCGTGGCATCGACAAAGCCACTGCCTTCCTGGTTGAGAAAATTGCTGAGCACGCCCGTCCCGTCGGCGACTCTAAGTCCATTGCTCAGGTGGGTTCCATCTCCGCCGGTAACGACGAAGAAGTGGGCGCCATGATCGCTGAAGCCATGGAGAAAGTGGGCCGCGAAGGCGTCATCTCACTAGAAGAAGGCAAGTCGATGACCACCGAACTGGAGGTCACCGAAGGGATGCGCTTTGACAAGGGCTATGTCTCCCCCTACTTCGTCACCGACACCGAGCGCATGGAAGCGGTGCTGGATGAACCCTACATCCTGATCACCGACAAGAAAATTGCTCTGGTGCAGGATCTAGTGCCCGTGCTGGAGCAAGTCGCTCGTTCCGGTCGTCCCCTGATCATCATTGCCGAAGACATCGAGAAAGAGGCTCTGGCTACCCTGGTAGTCAACCGTCTGCGCGGTGTGCTGAATGTGGCCGCTGTGAAAGCGCCTGGGTTTGGCGATCGCCGCAAAGCAATGCTCGAAGACATCGCTGTGCTTACTGGCGGTCAGGTGATCTCTGAAGACACCGGCCTCAAGCTCGACAACACCAAGCTTGACATGCTGGGTCAGGCCCGTCGCCTCACTATTACCAAAGACACCACCACCATCGTCGCCGAAGGCAACGAGCAGGATGTCAAGGCCCGCTGTGAGCAGATTCGTCGCCAGATCGACGAAACCGAGTCGACCTATGACAAAGAGAAGCTGCAAGAGCGCCTGGCTAAGCTCTCCGGCGGTGTCGCCGTCATCAAAGTCGGTGCCGCCACCGAAACCGAGATGAAGGACCGCAAGCTGCGCCTTGAAGACGCCATCAACGCCACCAAGGCAGCTGTTGAAGAAGGCATCGTCCCCGGTGGCGGTACCACTCTGGCCCACCTGGTGCCCGACCTCACCACCTGGCTCGAAGCCAACCTCACCGCTGAAGAGCACACTGGGGCTGCGATCGTGGCCCGTGCCCTGGCCGCTCCTCTGATGCGCATTGCCCAGAACGCTGGCCAAAACGGTGCCGTAATCGCCGAGCGCGTCAAAGAGAAGGACTTCAACGTCGGCTACAACGCCGCCAACGGTGAGTTCGTCGACATGTTTGACGCCGGTATCGTTGACCCCGCGAAGGTGACCCGCTCTGCTCTGCAGAACGCGGCCTCCATCGCCGGTATGGTGCTGACCACCGAGTGCATCGTGGTCGATCTGCCCGAACCCAAAGAAGGTGCCCCCGCAGGCGCTGGCATGGGCGGCGACTTCGACTACTAAGCGGCTGCGTTAGCAACCAGACGAGATTAGGAAAATGCCACAGGGCTGCTACTTTGTAAAATCTGGTTTCTAGCAACAAGCCGCTAACATAAAAGCCGTCCTAAACTATAGGGCGGCTTTTTTGTTGTAAACGAGGTGTAGCGCCAAGTTCTTTCTTCAGGCAGAGAGACAGAGTTAGCCTAGGAGTACGACCCTTAGAACAGCAGACTCAATCAAAGTCACTATTTAAGTAACACCGATAGCCAGGTCTTGAACGTCCTGGCTCTCTTTATGCCAAGGGCCGCATTATGTTTCTCTTCCTAGTAGAACCCGTCTCAGAAACGTTAAAAGAACCAATTACAACGTTTGTGTTGTTACTGGCGATTGTGCTGATCACACCGCCCATTTTTGAACGGTTCAGGCTACCTGGATTAATCGGACTATTGCTAGCTGGGGTGTTATTTGGCAGCAGCGGCTTGGGGTGGCTAAATGCTGACGCCGACATCATGAAACTGTTTGCAGAAATCGGCAAAATTTATTTGATGTTTGTGGCTGGTCTTGAAATTGACCTAGCCCTATTTGAAAAAACGCGCGATCGCTCCCTCGGCTTTGGGATGCTAACCTTTGCTGTCCCGATGCTGGGCGGGATTGCGGTTGGTTTATTCTTTAACTTTGGCTGGTTGGCGGCGGTGTTAATTGGTTCGCTGTTGGCCTCTCACACGCTGCTGGCTTACCCCATTGTGCAGCGGTTTGGCATTGTGAATAATGAAGCAGTGACCGTCACCGTTGGAGCGACAATCTTTACAGACATTGGGTCGCTGCTGGTGCTGGCCATCTGTCTGGGTATCAATCAGGGAGACTTTTCAGCGCTTAAGCTAGCCACGCTGTTGGGGTCACTAACTCTATACACGATCGCAGTCTTAGTGGGTCTCAAACAGCTCGGCAGGCTGTTCTTTAGCAAAACGGGTAAAGACGAGGGCAACCAGTTTCTGTTTGTGATGCTCTCTGTGTTTCTCTGCGCCTTGGGAGCCCAGCTAATTGGGGTAGAAAGCATTATTGGGGCTTTTCTGGCGGGGCTAGCTATCAACAGCGTCATTGGCGATGGCCCGGTTAAAGAAAAAACAGAATTTTTGGGCAGCGTTTTATTTATTCCTATGTTTTTTGTGGCCATGGGGCTGCTGCTCGATTTAGAGGCCTTTGGCGACATTCTGCGATCGATCGAACTGCCCTTGATCATCGTCGGTATGCTGTTGCTCACCAAGGGGCTGGCCTCGCTCGGTGCCCGCATGCTCTATGGCTACACCTGGCCCGAGACCTGGACTATGTGGTCGCTGTCGATTCCGCAGGTGGCCGCTACACTGGCGGCGGCACTAGTGGGCTACGAAGCAGAAATCATTAACTCACAGGTGTTCAACAGCGTCATTTTGCTGATGCTAGTGACGGCCATTTTAGGCCCGCTGGTCACCACTAGGGCCGGCAAACATCTGATCGCTGTAGACGGCCTGGGAGAAAACGAAGTGTTCGACTGGCTGCCTGCCCCCAGCGACATTCCAGAATCGTTTACGGTGGTGGTGCCGATCTACAACCCCAACACTGAGCAGTGGTTGATTGAGTTGGCGGCGGCGGTCGCTCGTCATGAAAACGGGCGGGTGATCCCCCTGGCGGTGGCCCTGGCTCAGCCCCAAATGGATTCGCCCCAATTGTCCAGGGCCATAGCCCACAGCCGCCAGCGGTTAGAGGCTACTCAGGCGATTAGCGCCGCCCTAGAAGCCGAGATCGACCCCAGGTTGAGAATTGACTACAACGTGGCCCAAGGCATCTCTCACCTCAGTCGCGAGGAAAATGCCAACCTGATTTTGCTGGGTATGGGGCAGCGATCGCGCCTAAACACCCGACTATTTAGCAACATTCAGGACAGTATTCTTTGGGCCGCCCATTGCCCAGTGGTGGTGGCCCGTCTGCTAGATTCGCCTACAACCTTTAAAACCATTTTGCTGCCCATTGAGAATCCCTCTCCTGCTAACCTTCGCACCCTGCGCTTTGCCCAGGTGCTGGCCAAAACCTACCAAGCCAAAATTACGCTGCTGCATGTGCACGGCTCGCGGGCCTCAGAACTCCAGCGCAGCCGGCTGGCCAAGCAGCTAGAGCTGCTAGTTGACCGTTTTCCCTCCTCAGATAGTGATATCGATATTCGCCTCGTAGCGGGAGACAACGCGGTGTCTACCATTGTCAAAACGGCGTCGCAGCACGATGTGGTGATGCTGCGTCTACAGCGTCGTCGAGTTGGTAATGGGCTGTCTGTGGGCTCACAGACGACGTCTCTAGTCGATCAGCTGACCGGCTCGGTCATTCTGGTGGGCGAACCCCATCCTCTGCGCAGCGATCGCCCCACCCGCTCTGATCGAGCTACCTTCAGGCTCAATTCCAAGCTTTTGACCTCGTCCTAGGGATCGCTTGCAATTGCAGTCAAGATCTAATCTGGACAGTGGCTCACTGAGGCATACAAAACCCATACACCCCAATACTCATCCACCCCTAATGCCCGTCACCACTGTCGCCGGTAGTGGTGCTCCACGTAGCGCTTAATCTGCCGGGCCATGCGGCGAATGCCTTCCTTTTCGTCGCGGCGAATGAAGGGCAAAAACACCTGGGAGAGCAGGCCAGAGAGGCGTTCCTGGTGGATGTATTTGGTGCGGTTAGGGCCAACATCCTCCAGTTCAAACACATGCTCGCTTTTGAAGCCGGGGCCCTTAGCAATCCACCGCAGGCAGTGGTTGGGCTGCACGACCACGATACGGGGCTGAAACTCGGTTTCGTCTTCGCCCTCAAGGCGGCGCAGGGCGAGGAAGATTTCGCCGCCGGGGCGGATCGGCAGATTGGGATCGCAGTCGTAGAGAAAGGTATTCCAACGGTGCCACTCTTCTTTGCGGACGAGGGCGTCCCAAACGGCAAACCGGGGAGCGTTAATGGTAACTTCGCTATAGAAACTGGGCATGGCGGTGAGGGGGTTAGCCAGGAACCGGGGGCTAGAAACCGTGCATAGGTAACAGACGCTACTGCTATCTTCACACACACTGAGAGACACAGACGGGAGAGACTTAGTCGCCTAAACTAGGGAGCTGGTCTTAATATTCCCTCAAGACAGCAGTCTTGTTTCGCTGGCGATCGCCCAAAGGTTCTGGCATGGCAACTCTTACCCCTAACCCTAGTTATAGTCTCAGTCTACGGCTCAAAATTCCCAACAAAACCGGTATGCTGGCGCGAATTACCCAGGCCATTGCCGAAGCCGGGGGCAATTTGGGCGATTTTGAGCTGATTAGCCGCAACCGCCGCGATCTGGTGCGGGTGCTGCACGTCGACGCTTCTAGCGAGGCCCATGTCGAAGACATCATTACGGCGGTCAAAACCGTTGAAGACATCGAGATTTTGGAGATCTGCGATCGCACCTTTAAAATCCACGAGGGCGGCAAGATCAGTGTGGAGAGCAAGCTAGAGCTGCACAGTCAGGATGACCTCGCTATGGCCTACACCCCTGGCGTCGGGCGAGTGTGCGTCGAAATTGCCGAGCACCCCGATCGCGTCTTTGACCTTACCATCAAGGGCAACACGGTGGCGATCGTCACTGATGGCAGCGCCGTCTTGGGTCTGGGGAATCTTGGCCCCGCCGCCGCCCTGCCCGTGATGGAGGGTAAGGCGCTGCTGTTTAAGAAATTTGCTGGGCTGGATGCCTTCCCCATCTGCCTGGATACCCAGGACACCGACGCCATCGTCACCGCCGTCAAGCAGCTGGCCCCTGTGTTTGGCGGCGTCAACCTCGAAGATATCAGCGCTCCCCGCTGTTTTGAGATCGAGGCTCGCCTGCGCCAGGAGCTAGATATTCCCGTGTTCCACGACGACCAGCACGGCACCGCCATTGTCACCCTGGCGGCGCTGATCAACGCCCTCAAGCTGGTCAACAAATCTCTCACCCAGGTCAAGGTGGTGATCAACGGCGCTGGAGCGGCGGGGGTGGCGATCGCCAAACTGCTGCAAAAGGCCGGGGCTACCGCCATCGTGCTGTGCGACTCCAAAGGCATTCTCTCGCTGAGCCGCGACGACCTAAACGACCAGAAGCAAGAATTTGCGGTGGAAGCATCGGGCACCCTGGCCGACGCCATGGTGGGAGCCGATATTTTCCTGGGCGTCAGCGCGCCGGGGGTCGTGTCGGTGGATATGGTGGCCTCCATGGCGGCAGACCCCATCGTGTTTGCCATGGCTAACCCGATCCCTGAAATTCAGCCCGAACTGGTGACCCACAAAGTGGCCGTGATGGCTACGGGCCGCAGCGACTACCCCAACCAGATCAACAACGTACTGGCTTTTCCAGGCGTGCTGCGGGGAGCGATTGACTGTCGCGCCCAGGAGATTACGCCGTCGATGTATCTAGAGGCAGCCTACGCGATCGCGGCCCTGGTGAGCCCTCAGCAGCTCGATCGCGAGCACATCATTCCCTCGGTGTTCGACGAGCGCGTGGCGGCAGCGGTCGCCTCGGCGGTCAAGCATGCGGCACGGGTGGATGGGGTAGCTAGGAAGTAAACGGGGTTTAGGGTTTGAGGTATAGGGTTCAAGGGGCGGCCCTGTACCTTAAACCCTAATACCCACTCCCCCGGTCTAATCCAACTGTCGCTCCATCAGATAGCGTGTGAACTGAACGCCGTTGCGATCGACCACTTCGGTGTCGTACTGGCTGAAGCCAAATTTTTGGAATAGCCCCAGGCTAAACTCGCTGGCCTCGGTGTAGAGGCGCTGGATGTGCTTCTCCTGGGCATGGGCGAGCACCGCCTGCATCAGCAGCGAGCCCACGCCCTGGCGCAGACAGTCGTGGCGCACGTAGGTGGAGGCTACATAGCCGTTGTCGTCAACGCCCGCAAAACCGAGGATGGCGGTATCATCATCCTCGGCCACGTAGGTGGTCACCCCTAAGATGAATTGGTGAAACCGAGGGCTAGCGGCATCGACGGCGGCCCAAGCCTCAACTTGAGCCTGACTGTAGTGCTGCGGGCCGTTAACTAGCACCGTCTCTCGAAATAAGGTTGCCAAAGCCGGTAAATCGGCTTCAATTGCGGTGCGAAGATTCATGCTTGAGTTACCAGTGGACTATCAGCGGTAGGGCGGGGCGAAAGTCGCGGTGCTGGGCCTGGGTCTCGCCATCAAAGCCAAGTTCCATGAGATAGGCCGGGCCGGTTTGGATTGCGATTAAGTTGGTGGCAGAGAGCGCCTCTAATTCCCTCGATCGCGGCGGCGGTTGGGTCAAGGTCAAACTGACCCGCGTTACCTCGCGTAGCCCAAAGGCATGATCAAGGGGTTGTGCCTTGGCTTCAGTGTAGCTATCTTGTCGCGTGGCAAAGGGCAAACGAAATAGCATCGGCTCGCTCAGCATTGATATGTTGGTCGCTACCGGTATGGCTACGCCCGCCGGCAAGTAAGCGGGCTGGTAATTCCATGTGGGGAAGGGAAGGGTTGCGGAGGCTTGGCCTGCGATCGGGCGTAGGCATACTCCGAAGGGGCAGGTGCCCTGGGCCAGACCAGACCAACGTTCCCACAGATAGGTGGGGCGAGTGTTGTCAGACTGGGCCTCAGCGGCATTGTGTACCCACAGCAGCTCCAGCATTAGGTTGTGAAAGAAAAAGCAGCGGTTAGCCGTGCCTTGGCCAGCATGCACGTTGGCTCTGCCCTCCGCTAGCCCAAACTGGAGCAGCTGTTCGGCAGCAGGGGCGTTGGGAGCAGTGTAAATAAACAGGTGATCGAGTTCAAACGCCATGTCGTTATCCGCAACGGCACTCACTGTTAAGCCGTTCTTAAGGCCACAATTGGGTCCAGTTTAGCGGCCTGACGGGCGGGGAACACACCAAAGAACAGGCCAATTCCGCCAGAAACACTCACTGTCAGCAGAATCGCCCCCGCCGAAATGCCGGCTTCAAAAGGAGTCAGCAACCCAATCAGCAGAATGCCGCTCACCCCCACGGCGGTGCCGATCACGCCCCCTGCGATCGACAGAATGATTGCCTCAATTAAGAACTGCCCCAAGATGTCGCCCTGGGAGGCGCCGATCGCCTTTCTCAGCCCAATCTCCTGGGTGCGCTCTCGCACCGACACCAGCATGATATTCATAATGCCGATGCCGCCGACAAACAGGGAAATGCCGGCGATCGCCGCCAGCATCAGCGTCAGCGCCCCGGTAATCGTGTTGGCAATGGTGAGCAGCGAGTCCTGACTGCTGATGTAGAAGTCGTCTTCGTCGCGAATGTTGTGGCGCAGGCGCAGCAGGTTGGTGATCTGAAACTCGGCAGTGTCCATGCTGGTGCGATCGCGAGCCGACACGGTGATGAACGAGACCTCAATGCCGTAGGGCGATCGCTCGCTGCCGCCCAGGCGGCTAGCTTTGGTGGTCAGCGGCACCATCACCGCGTCGTCGTAGTCAAGGCCCAGGTTAGAGCCTTTTTTCTCCAGCACGC
Source organism: Leptolyngbya subtilissima AS-A7 (assembly GCF_039962255.1). NCBI lineage: Bacteria > Bacillati > Cyanobacteriota > Cyanophyceae > Leptolyngbyales > Leptolyngbyaceae > Leptolyngbya > Leptolyngbya subtilissima. Next base: position 104,735 of record NZ_JAMPKY010000006.1, read on the forward strand.
CGACGATGTCAAAGTTGATGCCCCCCACCCGAATCTGCTGACCCAGGCCTGATTCGTCATCAAACAGGCGCTCCCGCAGGGTTTCGCCCACCACCGCCACCTGAGCACTACGGGTGACGTCCAAATCGCTGATGAAGCGCCCGTTGGCCACCTCAAAGCTGCGCACCGCGAGAAAGTCTGGCGTAGTGCCCACTACATTGATGTTGGCGTTGCGGTTGCGAAAGGTGACGAGCTGACGACCGCTCGACTCAGCCGCCACGCCACTAACCGAGGGCACTTGCTCAGCGATCGCCGTCGCGTCATCCAGCACCAGCGTGCGCGGCACCTCTAGAGAACCTAGCTCGCGAGTCTCGCGGCTGCCCGGCACCACAAACAGCACGTTTGGCCCTAGGGTTTCGAGCTGGCCGTTAACATACCGCTGCGCCCCTTCGCCAAGTCCCACCATCGTAATCACCGAGGCATTGCCGATGATAATGCCGAGCATGGTGAGGGCGCTACGGAGGCGGTTGGCCGCCAGGGTCTTGGTCGCCATCGACAGGCTTTCTTGCAGGTTCATAGAGAAAATATGCCTAGGAATTTGTCAGGGCAGCTAAGAATTGAGACTGGGCTTCTCCAGCTTCTAGCTGAACACAGCGATCTAGCAGCGCAATATTTAGATCAAGAAGCCAACGGCTGCGATTGGCAAGCTGATAGGCAGGTGCATTGGCAGTTTGCTACTGCTCTTGGCGAACGGTGATGTTTTCGAGGGATTTGCCGGGGGGTAGATCGACAAAGACGCGATCGCCCTCCTCAACACCATCCAAAATTTGAATCTGGTCGCCTACCTGAGGGCCGAGGGTCACGGGCTGAAACACAATATCGCGGTCATCGCCGGGCACTAGCACGCCGCTTTCTCCTGCCTGGGTCACCACCGCCACCGTAGGCACCACCAGGGCATCGGCCAGCTGATCGCCGACAAAATTCACGTTGACGTTCATGTTCGATCGCAGAATATCTTTGCCGTCAGTTAGCTCGATGCGCACCTGAAACAGGGTGACGCTTTGCCGCTCGATCGCCTCGGGGGCCACCAGCTTAACTCGACCGGCAAAGGTCTGATCCGGGAAAGCATCGGCCACCACTTCTACGGTCTGCCCCGGCTCGATCAGGGCAATGTCGGCCTCGGGCACCTCGGCCAGCACCTCTAGATCTTCGGCTAGGGCCACGATCGCTGTGGAAGTGGCCGACGACAGCTCAGAAGCCGAGGTGGTAGGGGTAACAAACGCGCCCTCGGTAGCAAATTTTTGGGTAACAATGCCGCCAAAGGGAGCGCGAATCAGGGTTTCATCCTGTCGAATTTGGGCACCGTCGAGCTGGGCACGGGCCTGACCCAGGCGGGCTTCGGCCTGGGCGATCGCCTCCTGGCGCGGACCACTGCGCAGGTCATCCACTCGCCGCTGTGACTCGGTGACGCGGGCCTGGGCCTGCTCTAAGGCTGCCTGGGCGCTGCGCTGCTCGCGGGCGGCAGTGTCGAGATCCGTCGCCGCCACAGCTCCCCGATCAAACAGCTCCTGGCGGCGAGCCAGATCGCTGGTGGCGAGATCTAGACGGGCCTGGGCGTCGCGCACTTGAGCGCGGTTGGCCTCAACGGTCGCCTCCGCCTGGGTAATTTCGTCGGGGCGGCTGCCCTGGCGCAGTTCAGCCAGAGCCGCTTCGGCCTCAGCCACGGCGGCCTGATTTTGACTCACCTGGGCAGCGGTGTCGCGGCTTTTCATGCGGGCGATAACCTGACCAGGCTCGACGCGATCGCCCTGCTCTACGAAGAGTTCTTCCAAAACACCGGCATTCTCAGGGCTGAGGTTCACCGTCTGCACTGGCCTCACCGTGCCACTGGCCGCCACCCGCACCGTCAAGGGCTCGATCGCCGCCGGGGTTGTAAAGGCCTCGACATCGTAAGCGCTCTGGCGACTGCGCCAAACCCCAAACCCTACCGAGCCCGCCACTACGGCCGCCGCCGCTAGCCCGGCCAACAGCCACACCAGCGGACGACGCACCTTACCAATTAAGGGAACCTGCATAAAAACTTTTTAGATTTTGGCCAGAACTAAACTGCTCAGTTTAATTGTAGCGATCGCAGCTCGCCCCTTACTCTGGGGTAGGGCATTGGCTATCTAGCCCGCCCCCTGCATTGATAAGAGCATCGACAAGGGCATGGATGAGGTCGCTATGGCAGAAACTCCGATTCAGGTGGCGGTGGTGGGCACCGGCTTTGGCCAGAAGGTTCACATTCCGGGGTTGCAGGCCCACCATCGCACCGAGGTGGTCGCGGTGTATCACCGGGATTTAGCGAAAGCGCAGGCGATCGCGGCCGAGCACGGCATTCCCCACGCCTGCGACAGCATCGAGGCGATCGTGGCCCTGCCCGAGGTGCAGGCGGTGACCGTTGCCACCCCGCCCTTTCTGCACTACTCCCAGGCCAAAACCGTGCTTGAGGCGGGCAAGCACCTGCTGCTCGAAAAGCCCACGGCGCTGTCGGGGGCGGAGGCCGAGGCGATCGCCGAACTGGCGCGCGATCGCAATCTAGTCGCCACCATGGATTTTGAATTTCGCTTTGTGCCTGCCTGGCAGCGGCTGGCCGAGCTGCTGACCGAGGGCTACGTCGGCAACCTGCGCTTCGTCAACATCACCTGGACCGTGCCGGGCCGCGCTGACCCCAGCCGCCCCTGGAACTGGTATTCTCGCCAAGACCAGGGGGGCGGTGCCCTGGGGGCCTTTGCCTCCCACAGCTTCGACTACATCACCTGGCTGTTTGGCCCCATTCAGCGGCTCAGCGCCCGCCTCAGCACCGCCATTCCTCAGCGGCCCGACCCCTCTGGCCAACTCCAGCCGGTCGACGCTGACGACACCTGTAGTTTGATTCTCGATTTGGCCAACGGTGCCCCCTGCCAGGTAGCGATCAGCTCCGTTACCTATGCTGGGCGGGGCCACTGGGTCGAGGTCTACGGCGACGGTGGCACCCTGGTGCTGGGCAGCGACAACCTCACCGACTACGTCCACGGCTTTCGCCTCTGGGGCAGCCAAGGGGGCGCAGCCCTCGCAGAACTGCCGATTCCCGATCGCCTCCAGTTTCCTACCACCTACAGCGATGGCCGCATCGCTCCCTTTGTGCGCGTCGTCAATCATTGGGTCAGCGATATCGATCGGGGCCTGGCTACCGAGCCGTCGATTTGGGATGGGGTGCGATCGCAGCACCTGATGGATTTAGCCCATCAGTCTCACCGCCAAAATGCCTGGGTTGAGGTGCCCAAACCCCTATTTCAGGTGTAGAAATGTTCGTGATTTAGGCAGGCCTACCGTTCAGAGTTGGGGGTAAGGGGTATCCTCAGGGCATCCTTAACCTATAAACGGTGCAGCGTTCTAGCCAGTTCTATCACCTCATCCTTAGCCACCGCCCCGGTGATCCATGTCGTTTCAAAGATATCCCCTAGCTACAGTTCAAAAAGTTAGCCAGTTTATTCGCGAGACTCTGGTGCTCCCCCCCCACGAACAGCAGCCGAGCGTCAGCGGAGAAGAGGTAGACGATGGCCCCCTACCAGACTCACTCAACGCCCTAGGCGACCTGTTTCGAGTTGGGGATATGCCCGAGGACAACATTCCGGCCCCCAACACCCAGGGGCGCTGGTTTGTCAGTACCCTTGACCCGGCCGAGGCGTTAGTCAAGCTGCCCGGCCTATGGATGCGCCCTGGCACACGCCTGGTGACCTACCTGCGCCAAGACGCCAACGGCGGCATGGGCACTACCGTTGCCCTACCCGGCCTGCTCAGCACCACAGAATATCTAGACGACGCGATCAGCAAAGTGACGGCCCCCGACCAGGTGCCTAAACCCATGGGAGCCCTACCCAACCTGATGGCGGGTATAGACGGCGACGGTTCGCTGGCATCCTTTCTGGCGGCTTCAATTTTTACCCGCGAGGTGCGGGAGTTTGGCCGCTTCAACCGCTACGCCCGCTGGGTGCACCATCGCTTTGTAGCCGCGCCTCCCCAACAAATTCCGTGGCAGTGGCGCACCAAAATTCCCGAAGACTTTTCTCCCAAAGTGGTTCTCCGCCAGGATGCCGAGATTATTGTCGAGTTTTACACCTGCCGGGTGCAGAAGCCTATTGCCCTGTTCCGCCATCTCGATCGCTACCCACCCAACAGCTACACCGCCGAAAACCAAGATCAGGTAATAGCGGTGGCGGGGAATGCCGCCAGCTAGGTAGCACGGCAGACGGATAGGTAGAAAAAATTGCTGCTTAGTCAAGGCTCACCGTGGTTTCCTCCGACCATAGCGGTGAGAGATTGGGCAGGAAGAAACGCTGGCTGAAATAAGCCCTTGAAGCTGTAAAAAAGGCATTGAAAACAGCAAGTTATTAAGTATCTAAACGAAAATATTCTCAGGGGTGAGACTTGAAGGGGTAGGTTTGTGCTCCAATAACAGCGGGATCAGCACGGTGACATAGCCCTATGGAGTTCAACCATCTGAGTTTTTACGTGGATGAGGTGGCCCCCTGGCGCGACTGGTTTGTCCATGCCTGGGGGGGTGTTTGGGTTGGGCCAGAGCTGAGCCCATCTCCAGGGCAACCGGCTCAAGACAAAGCCCTGGTCTATGTGGGGCAGGTGCCACTGCTGATTGTGGCTGTGCCCTCGACAGTAACCCAGTACCTGCAACACCACCCGCCGGGCATTGGCGATATTGCCCTCCGCGTGGCCGACCTCGAGCAAACTCTGCGTCGGGTGGCCGCCGCCGGGGGCAAGGTCATCCAGCCTATCCAAACCGATGCTTGGGGGCGAGGGTGCTGGGGACAAATTCAGGGCTGGGGCTCCCTCAGCCACACCCTGGTAGAGACTTGGCAGGGAGAGGTTTGGGTACCGGGCATTGCCCCCAGCGATCGCCAGCAGGCAGCTTGTTCCAGCAGCTTAGTGACGGCGATCGACCACGCCGTGGTCAACGTGCCCACAGGAGAACTGACCCAGGCGGTGGCTTGGTACACCAGTCAGCTCGGTTTTCAACCCCGGCAGCGATTTGCTATTGATACCTCTCGCTCAGGCCTGCGAAGCCAGGTGCTGGCCCATCCCGAAGGCAGCGCTCAGCTCCCCATTAATGAACCGACCACAGCCAACTCCCAGGTGCAGGAATTTCTCGACTACAACCGAGGCGGCGGTATTCAGCATGTGGCGCTCCACACCGAGGATATTGTCCATACGGTCGAGCAACTGCGCAGCGGCGGAGTGAGTTTTTTGCCGGTGCCCCAAAACTATTACGAAGCCCTTGAGCAACGCCCGGGGTACCAAACCCAGGGTGATATGCCGTCAGAGTGGCTCAGCCAGCGGAAAGCCGCCATTGCTCGACTACAAATTTTAGTGGATTGGGATCCTCATTTGCCCCAGGCTCGCCTGCTGCAAACTTTTACGCAGCCTTTTTTGAGCATTCCCACCGTCTTTTTTGAGCTGATTCAGCGGCAGGTAGTACGGGTCAACGGCGACTTAGCCAAGGCTCAAGGGTTTGGGGAGCGCAACTTTCAGGCCCTGTTTGAGGCGATTGAGCGAGAGCAGATGAAGCGGGGCAGTCTCGCTTAGGAGACTGCCCAAGGAAAGGCCAGGGAAGGACTAGCAGGGGTACAAAGTATAAGGTGCAGGGCCAATCTTGAGCCTTGCACCCTACACCTTAAACCTTGAAATACATTAGACCTTGAGCCGGCAATTCTCTCCAGGCAGCTAGCGCAGGAAACTGCTGATCGTCCACAGCGCCAGGCAGGTGACCGCTGCCGCGATCGCATCGGGGGTGGCCCAGGCGAACTGCGCTCCCTGGGGAATGAGCAGCTGCCCTACGGTCATGCCGAGGGCCAAACCAGCAGCCAGGCCACCGATAGTGAGCAGCACCGATCGCCAGAACTTATTTTCTTTGCGGTTGAGAAAGTAGATGGCAGCCCCAATAGCTACCGCCAGCGATAGCGACGGCGCGGCGAAACCCAATAGGGCTAGCCCTGCATAGGTCACGGCAGGCCAAAGAATGTCGTCGCGGCTGGGGGTGTCGACTAGGCCATTGAGCCAGTCGGGTCGGGGTAGGGAGGGGGTAGCTTTGGCTAGGGGCGGGGTTTCGGGGACGTTTTCGGCAAAGCGAATGCGATCGGGCACCTTGATCTTGCCCTCTTGGCGCAGGCGCAGGCGCTCCATCAGAATGGCATCGTAGGCCGCTTCGACGGCAGCCTGCTGCTTGGGCTCTTCGGCATAGTGATCGACCAGGCGATCGCGGGCCGCCTGAATTTCTTCAAAGGTTGAGGCTTCAGTTAGCCCCAGCAGTTCGTACGAATTTTGGTCGCTCATCTGCAAAACTCCAAAACCCCCAGACGACTTGACAACAACAGCCTGTCCTGATCGAATCTAAACCCAAGCCCCATGACAGTTGCTAAACCCAGTGTAACCAGCGACCCCACAAATAGGGAACACCTGTCGAAATGGGTACTCCCCTAGGGCACATCTTACGGCCTAGGCTGCCTGAGAAAGCCCTACGCAATTTTTGTTTGCGTGGTGCGAGGGCAGAGCTACCCCCTTAGGATGGGGAGTAGTTTTGGCGTTTTGCGGATATTTGCCCCGATGGGTACAACGTTAGCAATGGGTTTGTGGCTGGCCGAGGAGCCGTTGGAGGTAGGGGCACTGGCAAATACCACCAGCGACGTTACTGGCTTGGTCAATGCCCTGATCGTGCTGCTGCTGATGGCTACGGTCGTCGCCCTGATTACTCGCCGGCTGCGCATTCCCTACGTGGTGGGGCTGGTGCTGGCGGGGCTCAGCATTACTCAATCGGTGCTGCCGGAGTCAGTGGGGCTCAACCCGGAAATCATTCTCAACCTGTTTTTGCCCATTTTGATTTTTGAGGCGGCCATTAACACCGACATCAGTCGGCTGCGCAGCACCATTAAGCTGATTGCCTTGATCGCAGGGCCAGGGGTGCTGCTGGCCGCAATGATTACTGCGGCCATACTCCAGTGGGGACTGGGATTGGCAACCATTACCGCCGCCGCCATCGGCGTAATTTTGACCATTACCGACACGGTTTCGGTCATTGCCGCCTTTAGAACGGTGCCGGTGCCCCCTCGGCTGGCCACCATCGTAGAGGGCGAGAGCCTGCTGAATGACGGCACGGCCCTGGTGCTCTTGGGCCTGATCACCACCGTTCACACTCAGGGATCGTTCACGGTAGGGGAAGGGTTGCAGCAGATCGTTATCGCCTTTGTGGGAGGCGGGGTGCTGGGCCTAGGCCTGGGTTACCTGTGTGTGGGGCTATTTCAACAGCTCGACGATGCTCTCAGCAATATTTTGCTGACGGTGGCAGTATCCCTGGGCACGTTTCAGATTGGGCACGAAATCGGTGTATCGAGCGCGATCGCCGTCGTGGTCGCTGGGCTGGTGATTGGTGAATTGGGCTTTCGCCAGACCTCAGCCTCAACCAAGGTCACTCTGCTCAACTTTTGGGAGTATGCAGGCTTTGGGGTCAACACCTTTATCTTTTTGCTGGTGGGTATTGAGGTCGATCCAGAGGTGCTGCTGCAAACCATTCCAGCGGCACTGTTCGCGGTGCTGGCCTATCAAACCGGCCGCGTTCTGACGACCTACCCACTGCTGTACCTGCTGAGGTTTTTTGATCGCCCCCTGCCCCTGCGCTGGCAGCACGTGCTGATTTTGGGCAATGTCAAAGGGTCGTTGTCGATGGCGCTGGCACTGAGTTTGCCCGCCGATCTGCCGGGGCGATCGCAGGTGGTCGCCCTGGTATTCAGCACCGTATTGGTGTCGCTAGTGGGTCAAGGGCTAACCCTGCCATGGCTGGTGAAGCGGCTGCGCCTCACAATCCCCTCAGCAACCAGGCAACACCTCGAAACGCTACAGCTCAATCTGATTGCCGCCAAAGCGGGACAGCAAGAGCTAGCCGCCCTGCTGCAATCGGGCAGCCTGCCCAAAAACCTCTATGAAGAGTTGTTTGCCGCCTACCAAGCCCAGATTGCTAGCGCCGACCGCGAGCTGCGTGACTTCTACAACCAGCGCCCCCTTGACGACAACGCCCACCTCGAAGACCAAAGTCATCTAGACGGGCTGCGCCGCCGCCTTTATCTAGCTGAGAAGGGGGCCGTCAACGACGCCCTGCGCAAAGGATTGTTATCTGAAGAGACCAGCCAGTCCTACGTTAGGGCCCTCAACGAAAAGCTGCTCGCCCTGAAAGATGACTGACCCCAAAGAACACTGTTGTCGCTCACTCCAGCCCTCAGGCGCAGAGCCCCATGAAGTCGAGCATCTGTCGCACTAGACCGGGCTTAGTCACCGCCAGAATGGTCGAGCCGCTCTCAAGCACCGTGCTGCCGTTGGGAATGGTCAAATCTTCGTGGGGATGGGCCTGGTAACCGATGATTAGCGTGCCTGCCGGAAAGCGAGTATCTTGGGCAATTTCGGCCACGGTGCGACCGACAATGGTGCACTGCTGCGGAATGGGCAGCTTGAGCACTTCCACCTGGCCTTGCTCAAAATGCATCATGGCCTCCACTTGGGGATACTCAATAGCATTCACAATGCGGTTGATAGTGAGTTCGGTGGTGCTCACGGTGTGGGTCGCCCCAGCTAGTTGGTAGGGCTCAGCAAAATCGCGATCGCTCATACGCACCACTGTCTGGGGCACCCCGTAGTGCTTCGACAACGTGACAATGGCCAGGTTGAGAGCATCCTCGGGCAGGGCTGCAATCACCGCATCAGCCTTGCGAATGCCCGCCTCCAGCAGAGTAGTGGTATTCACAGCACTGCCCTCGAAGGCCATGACGCCAATCTTTTCGCGGGCATATTGGCAGGCCAGCGGGTCAGGGTCGACCACGGCTACGGTATGCCCCTCTCCTAACAAGGTTTTGGCCAAGTCAAGGCCCAACATGCCAGCGCCGCCAATCAATACGTACATGCACAACCCCCTTAAGATCTAGTAGTCACGCTGGACCAGGGATATAACCCCCTAGGGGGATATACCAAAAATCAGCCTTTTAGTATGCTCACCGCATCCATTGTAGGGATGCAGACCGTTGTCTGGTCTAGGCCACAGCCCTTCCCTCTCACTCGCTCATTCTTCATCCTCCGGAGCTACTCTATGAAAGGACTTGTTGGCAAAACCGCGCTGATCACTGGCGCTTCGTCAGGCATTGGCCAGGCGATCGCCATTCGCCTGGCGGAGGAGGGCTGCAATATTGTGATCAACTACCGCAGCAACCCCGATGCCGCTGAAGACACCCGCCGCATAGCCATGGAAAAAGCCTGCGCCGACGTAGAGAACTGTGGCGTCAAAGCGCTGCTGCTCAAAGGCGATGTCTCTAAAGAAGAAGATGCGATCGCCCTGGTGCAGCAGACCATCGAGCACTTCGGCCAACTCGACATCTTGATCAATAACGCTGGTGTTCAGGCTGACAGTCCATCGGAGGCGCTTGAAGCCGACAGCTTTGATTGGGTGTTAGGGGTCAACCTGCGGGGGGCCTACCTATGCGCTCGCGAAACCATTAAGCACCTGCTAGCCAGCGATCGCCCCGGCAGCGTCATCAATATTTCTAGCGTGCATGAGATCATTCCCCGACCCCAGTACCTCAGCTACTCCATCAGCAAAGGGGGCATGGGCAACATGACCCGCACTCTGGCTCTGGAATATGCGGCCAAGGGCATTCGAGTTAACGGCATTGGCCCCGGGGCCACCGTCACCCCCATCAATGACGAATGGACCGACGATCCCGCCAAAAAAGCTGAGGTCGAAAGCCACATTCCCATGGGTCGGGCCGGCACCAGCGAAGAAATGGCCGCCGCTGTAGCGTTTCTGGCCTCCGATGAGGCCACTTACATCACCGGGCAGACCCTCTACATCGATGGCGGTCTCACCCTCTACGCAGACTTCAGGGAAGCCTGGTCGGCCTAAAAAAAGGGGTTGAAGGTTTAGGGTTTAAGGCTTACGGCTACCCTGAAACCCTAGGCCCTGCACCTTACACCTCACCATCAACGGATCCACCCATTTATCAAGTCTTCCAACCCTTACCTGAAGAACTGTTACACTTCCTCAACAATCGGTATTACCCCCTGCTCTTGCGATGATACGATGCCCATCAAACGGTTGAGAGATAGGACTTCATGACTGAATCGCTAACAGGTCAAACACCTATTTTTGGAGGCAGCACCGGCGGTCTCCTCACCAAGGCTGCTGTCGAAGAGAAATACGCCATTACCTGGACCAGCCCCAAGAAGCAGGTTTTTGAAATGCCCACCGGTGGCGCTGCCTTCATGAACGAAGGGGATAACCTTCTTTATCTGGCCCGCAAAGAGCAGTGCCTTGCCCTTAGCAGACAGCTGCGCAACAGATTTAAGCCCAGAATCGAAAACTACAAGATCTACCGCGTTTTCCCCAGCGGTGAAACCCAGTATCTGCACCCCGCCGACGGCGTCTTCCCTGAGAAGGTGAACGAGGGCCGCGCAGCCGTGGGCAGCATCGGTCGCAACATCGGGGCCAACCCCGACCCGTCCACCATCAAGTTTAGCGGTAAGACTACCTACGAGGTCTAGGCCCGTTTGGCTCGGTTTGCTGAGCCAACTGTTACCGAGTTCTGACTGTGACTGTTGTGTTGTAGGGGGGCGTAGCTGCGGCTAGGCCCCTTTTGCTATCTAGACGGGCTGGCCCATGGGTGGCGATCGCCCCCTCTGCCAGCTCTTAAACCATTGCGCTGCCCCAATCGCGCTGTAAAATAAGTGCCATGATTTTTCCAGCCTTTGAGCAGTTTCAAACCTACGCCACCCAGGGCAACTTTGTGCCCGTCTACCAAGAGTGGTTGGCCGATCTCGATACGCCAGTATCAGCTTGGTACAAAGTTTGTGCCGGACAGCCCTACAGCTTTTTGCTGGAGTCGGTAGAGGGAGGCGAAAGCCTGGGCCGCTACAGTTTTTTGGGCTGCGACCCACTGTGGGTGCTAGAAAGCCGGGGCGACCAGTCTACCCAAACCCACCGCGACGGCACCGTCATTGACCACCAGGGCAACCCCTTCGATACCCTGGCCGACTGCCTGGCCCCCTACCAGCCGGTGAAGCTGCCCGCCCTGCCCCCCGGCATCGGTGGCCTGTTTGGCTTCTGGGGCTACGAGCTGATCCGCTGGATTGAGCCCACGGTGCCCATTTACCCCCTCAACCCCGACGACCTGCCCGACGGTCTGTGGATGCAGGTGGATAGCCTGCTGATTTTTGACCAGGTACAGCGCAAAATCTGGGCAGTGGCTTATGCCGACCTGCGCCACCCCGGTACGGATGTGCAGGCGGCCTACGAGGGGGCCTGCGATCGCGTTCAGCAGCTGCTCCACAAGCTCACCTTGCCGCTACCCCCGGCCCAGTCTGCCCTGTCCTGGCACCCGCCCCACCGCGATACGCCCTCGGTCCAGTACACCAGCAATCGCACCCCGGCTGAGTTCTGCGCCAGCGTTGAGCAGGCCAAGGCCCATATCCAGGCTGGAGATATTTTTCAGGTCGTGATTTCTCAGCGGTTAAATACCACCTATGGGGGCAATCCATTCGATCTCTACCGCTCGCTGCGGCAGATCAATCCCTCCCCCTACATGTGCTACTTCAACTTTTACGACTGGCAGCTGATTGGCTCTAGCCCCGAAGTCATGGTTAAGGCTACCCTAGCCGACGACCCCAGTCAGCCCCGCGTGGCTACGGTGCGCCCTATCGCCGGCACCCGCCCCCGAGGCAAAACCGCCGCCGAAGACGTCGCCTACGAACAGGACCTGCTGGCTGACCCCAAAGAACGAGCTGAGCATGTCATGCTGGTCGATCTAGGCCGCAACGACTTGGGCCGCGTCTGTCTCAGCGGCACGGTGCAGGTCGACGAGCTGATGGTGATCGAGCGCTATTCTCACGTCATGCATATTGTCAGTAACGTGGTGGGTCACCTTAGCCCGAGCAAAACCGCCTGGGACCTACTCAAGGCCTGCTTTCCAGCGGGCACTGTCAGCGGTGCGCCCAAAATCCGCGCTATGCAGATCATTCATGACCTAGAGCCCTGCCGTCGTGGCCCCTACTCTGGGGTTTACGGCTACTACGATTTTGAGGGGCAGCTCAACACCGCCATTACCATTCGCACTATGGTGGTGAGGGCGCTGCCCGGGGGTGGTCACAGCGTTGCGGTGCAGGCCGGGGCCGGACTGGTGGCCGACTCTATCCCCGAATCAGAGTATCAAGAAACCCTAAACAAAGCCCGAGGCATGTTAGAAGCGATTCGATGCCTGAGCTAGCTCTGTTCAACAGCGGCGATCGCGCCTAGCCACAGCCTTCAGCCCAAGTCACCGAGGGAAACTGCCCGGCGCGGAACTGGGTAACGCGGCCCTGGTCATCGGTTTCGAATACCAGGCGATAAACGTCTTCACCAGGGTCTTGAGGGGTAAAAATAACTGTTTTACCGAGGGTTACTGGGTTGGCGGTGGCCTCTAGCTGCTCACCATAGACCCGCACTAGGTCTTGCTCGGTTGAACCAATCCGAATGCCGCTGCGGGTGGTCGTTAAACTGCCTGGCCAAATGTCAACCCGCAGCACCTGATTGTCAATGGCCATCAGCCCAAGGGGTTCCCCATGATCTTTAATACGATAGTACTGACATTGGCCATTGCTGGCGTCTTCGATCAGGACTGGAGTGAGCCCCTTTGCCCGCAGATTGTCTATCTCCATACCGACGCGAATGGGACCGAGCCCCGTAGTCTTGAGAGGCGCTGCTAGCAGCGCCAGGGTTGGCGCAACATCGGCATTGACCCCAGGGGCTAGGGCGATCGCTCGCTGCATCACCCGTAGCGAGCTGAGGGGAGCGAGCACACCATCAAGTAGAACACCGGCCTGGGGACTGTACGAGGGCAATGCTTGAGCGGTAGTCGCAGTGGTGCCAGCAAGGATGGCCTGGGCCTCCCCTTGGGACCGTTGACCGTAGCTGGCTGCTACCAGCCCAACTAGGGAGGTAAAGACCACGATCGCAGCCAGGGCTCCCCGGCGTTTTTGTTTCCCCTTGACCATTACTTCTAAGTCCGATACATGGCTTAACCAGCAACAAACTGGCGGCGTTCCACGTAATGCCGCCAGCCAGCCAAAACTTACGTTAGACCTAAACCGGCTCAACCCCTAGGCAAGACTTATCATAGGGGGGCAAGTCTGGTCAATGGTGTGACCTAACCTCGCTTTAGTGTAGCAGCCGCAGCCATCTGTCCCCAATGCCATTGCGTCCTTTGCCCCGGCGGTCCCAGATGCCGTCAACTTATCGCCCGCGGTGGTGCTCGCTGGTGCCCGCCGGGCTGTTGGTGATCGCCACCGGCCTAACCCTCATTGCCTGGACCAGCAAACAACCCATAGACGCTGGCGCCGCGTTGATACCAGCAACTAGTCCTGTGCCAGTGCGGGGCCTCAAGAGGCTGTTTCGTCGCCACCCTCAACCGTTGCCACTGACAGTGCCGCCCCCAGTGATACCTCAGCCCCTGCCGCCCCAGCAAGCCTGGCCCGAACTACCGCTGGTGCAGGCCCAGCCCAAATTTAACGACCTCAACAGGGCTCACTGGGCCTGGCCGCTGCTGGCCGACCTGGCCCAGCGGGATTTGGTGTCGGGTTTTCCCGACGGCACCTTTCGCCCCAGGGCGGCAATGACGCGAGCTGAATTTGCCGCCCAGCTGGCCCAGCTCTTTAATCTCCCCCCCGCTCACTCCTCGCTTCCGGTGCAGACCTCATACTCAGATTTGAAGCCAGACCACTGGGCCTACAGGAGCGTGCAAAAGTCAGTAAACATGGGGTTTCTCAGCGGCCATCCAGAAGGAGACTTCCTGCCCGACCAACCGATCAGCCGCATTCAAGTGATCACGGCCCTGGCTGATGGGCTAGCGTTAACGTCTAGCCGCGCCGCCACCGAAGCGTTGGTGCCCTACACCGATCGAGAGCAGGTACCAGTTTGGGCGATTCGTCAGCTAGTCGCAGCTACTGAAGCAGGCCTAGTGGTTAACTATCCAGAAATTACTACGCTGGCCCCCAACCGCCCCGCTAGCCGAGCCGAAGTGGCCGCCATGCTGCATCGATCGCTGGTCTACACAGGCAGTCTGCAAGCCATACCCTCGCCTTACATTGTGGAAAAGGCCAAGCTGCCATCATGGCATAGCGATAAGCCTTAGCCCTACTGGAGCCCAGGTATGCCGACAGCCGAGAAACTACACCAGATTTCTTAAAACGATGGTAGCGAGATGCCATCTAGGCCATCTTGCTCTAGGGTAGGCAGCTCTAATCGCTGGCTACGACGGGTACGCATGGCCAAGCGGTAGCTGACGCTTTGAAGCTCGGCTTGAAGCTGACGATTTTCGCGCTGAATTTCGGCTACCCGCTGCTTAACCGCCGCCATGCGGTCAGCAAACTTTTGTCGATAGACCGTGGGAAGTTCTTGTACGACCTGCTCCAACATGCGGGTGCGATCGGTCAACTCCTGCACCGTTTGCCGCAGCTGCAGCACTTCGCCGTCACGTTCTTCCAGCTGCCCTTGGTAAAAGTCAATCTGCTTTTCAACCCCCCGCAGCTGTTCGCGCAGAGCGGTCATCTCTGCCTGGTGCTGTTCAGACATCTCGGGGCTGGGCACAAACCCAGTGTTGCCTTTCACTAGGCGAAACAGTTCCTGAGAAAGCTGCTGCACTAGCTGGTCACGAATGGCCAGCTCAGATTCGAGCCGGGCAATTTCTGCCTGCTGCTCGTTCATATCAGCATATGAAGACTGCGCCACAAGATTACTCCCACACCAAACGACTAACCTGCTACCCAATGCACCAAAAGCCTGAATTATGCCCTCTATCCCGGCTCAACTAGCTGCGCCCAAAATAATGTTGGGTGACCACAGCAAGACTTTGGCAGGGTTGGATTGAGTTGCTGCTAATTTATAGCACCTGTTTGAAAAGTTGGCACACTCAAAATTAAACTGGCCGACCTCTAAATCAAAGCCGCTGGTCAATCTCTTCCCTAAGGCAGACTGACCAGCGGCAGATAGACATTTTACGGTGAAGTCAGTTCTACTCTTCTTCGCCAGTAGCGACGGTGACGTCGTCAGCGGCAACAGCGGCAACGGCCTCAGCGGGTTCTTCGACCGCTTCAGGCAGAGGTTCGTCAGACTCTTGCTTAACGGTCAGAAAGCGGATAACTTCCTCACTCAAACGCATGGCGCGCTCGAGAGGTGCGATCGCCCCCCCAGGCCCGGTATAGTTCATCTGAATATAGATGCCTTCGCGGTGGCGATTAATTTCGTAGGCCAGACGGCGCTTGCCCCGGTGCTGGGTCTCCAAAATTGAAGCACCCTGGTCCTTCAGCATGGTTTGATATTTGCCAATAGTCGCATCAATCGCCTCATCATTTAGATCGGGGCGCAGGATGTACATTGTCTCGTACATGTAGGCTGTCATGAAAACTCCTTGTGGACATAATGGCCTTTGCAGCCAAAAATAGGCATAAATAAGCCTTTGTAGCCGCTTAGCCACTCGCTTACCCATGCCTCACGTATTGGCGCAAAGACAAGGATCTACAATCATACCAAGAATTAGCAGGCCAAGAGTTAGAAAATTATGGCGCAACGCTACGTTAGGGTTCAGTCTCAAACCGGGCAACTGCATTATGGCCTGCTGCGCCCCGATCGCAGTGTGCAGGTGCTAGATGCACCCCCCTGGTTACAGGGACAGCCTACCGAGGTCGAGCTATTGCCCGGCAGCTATGACCTGCTGGCCCCCTGTGCTCCTTCTAAGGTAGTGGCTGTGGGGAAAAACTATGCCGCCCACGCCGCCGAGATGGGTACCGAAGCCCCGCCCGAACCCCTGCTATTTATCAAACCCTCGACGGCGGTTACCGCCACTGGGGCTCCCATCTACTACCCGCCCCAATCGACCCAAGTCGATTACGAAGGCGAGTTGGCCGTGGTAATCGGCGATCGCTGCGCCCATGTACCGCCCGAAGCCGCCCGCGCCAAAATTTGGGGCTACACCATCGCCAACGACGTTACCGCCCGTGACCTGCAAAAGCGCGACAGCCAGTGGACCCGCGCCAAGGGTTTTGATACCTTTTGCCCCCTCGGCCCCTGGATTGTGCGGGAGCTCAGCGCTGGAGCGCTGCTTCAAACCTTTCTCAACGGCCAAGCAGCACCCGTACAGTCAGCCTCGATCGAAGAAATGATCTATAGCCCTGACTATCTGGTGGCCTACATCAGCGAGATCATGACTCTGCTGCCCGGAGACGTGATCCTAACGGGTACCCCAGCCGGGGTCGGTCCGCTTAGGGTTGGTGACCAGATCAGAGTAGAAATCGAAGGTATTGGCGCGCTCGAGAATACTGTGGCTTTGCGCCCCTAGCGCACCTGCATGTGCACAGCCTCGGAAATCGTTGGAATCTCGGCATAGAGACCCCGGAAGGTCTGCACCAAAGAGTAGCCAACCGAAATCAACATGCCGAGAAACAACATATTGGACAGTGTGCTAAACAGCAGTTCCCCGAACAGGCTAGGGTCTAGCAGGCTGAGAATGAGGCTAAACACCGCCAAAATGATGCTTAGCAAAATCGCTTGCATAGTGTTGAAGCGAATAAATCGGCTGATGTTTTCGTTGCGCACAACCAGCAAGATTAACGCAAAAAACACGATTAGCCCAAAGAAGGGAATTGTGCTTTCTAGGGTGCCATAGACGGCAATTAGGGGAGACAGGGGCAGCAGCAAAAACCCAAACACCGGAAACTGGCTGATTAGCTGAAGGCCGTAGGGTAGCCCAGCCGTAACCGGCAAAATATAGGGCAGGGCCGCCAGAATGCGATCCAAGATAGTGGGATTTGGGGAACTGCTCCAAGTCATTGGTTTTCTCCAGACAAACGCTAAGGGCTACCAGGCTATAGCCTTACCATATCGTAAATCTATGATTTGCCGGAGAGACGAGGTATACGGTTCAGGGTACGGAGAACAACCCTATGGGGTTCCGTATCTCCACCCTCAACTTGTGATCTTTAACCAATATCAGCCACCCGAAAGCCCATCTGGCACTCAAATTGAGCGGGCTGAGCCTGGTCTAGACTGGTCACTGGGCGACCACAGCGCAGTTTACCCTGCTGCCAGCGGGGCTGCCCGTGGCGATCGGCCATCAGGCAGTTGCAGCACACGGTCTGGGGCGAGATGAGTTGGTTGTCGGTCATTAGCACCAGCATAATGGTCACCTCCCTAATTTCGGGGTTAACCTGACCTTTCCCTAATCTTAGGATGCCTTACGGGAGATGCTGTGTGCTGGCATACGCAATCAAACTCAATCGGTCAACGCAACCCACAATATAAATTGTTGAGTTAGGAAATCGTTGTCGGACGCTGCGTGCAGCGTCCGACAACGATTTGCCGGCAAGTAATCCCTCTATTCCTTAGCCTTGCTGACTTCGCGCGGCTCGGGGGAGATGCCTTTGCGTTTCTTGGGTAGGGGCACACCACCCTCAGACACCTCGGGTTCGCTGCTGTGGTGCTCGCGCTGCCAAGCTGGGACAGTCTGGTCGTAGGCCATCTGCAAAGCAGCAGCAGCGACGGTACGCAGGTCGTACTCTTCACTGAGCTGAGACACTATCGGCAAAAATGACGCCAGCCGCTCACTGGTAATTGCCTCGCGCACCTGACTGCGTAGCCGCTCCAGGTTGCGAGCGGCAATTTCAGCCCGGGTGGGAATTTTGACCAGAGTCATAGGCTGCTTAGTATGGCGCTCAATCTGCCGCAGCTTGTACTTTTCTAGGGGTGTCACCAAGGAAATCGCAACACCTTTCTTGCCCGCTCGTCCGGTGCGGCCGATGCGGTGCACGTAGCTCTCCATGGCATCGGGCATGTCGAAGTTGATCACGTGGGTGAGATCGTCAACGTGCAGACCCCGGGCAGCGATATCGGTCGCAACTACCAGCTTCACCTGCTGCTGGCGAAACCGCATCAGCAGCCGTTCACGTTGGGACTGGCTAAGGTCACCGTGGTACTCATCGACGCTGTAGCCCGCCGCTTGAAGCTGGCGGGTGAGATCGCCAGCGGTGCGACGGGTACGCACAAAGATAATTGCGGTTTCGGGATCCTCTAGCTCCAGGATGGGCTGGAGGGCGCGCACCTTGGTCCAGCCCCGGGGCACGATGTAGCTCACCTGCTGAATCTGCTTAGGCGAGGCCTTGGGCGACTGCACCGTGACGGTCACGGGAGACTGCAAAAACTTGGTGGCCAGCTCCCGAATAGCGGGAGCCATGGTGGCAGAGAAGAAGGCCGTTTGCCGCTCGGCGGGGGCTTTGCTGAGAATTTTTTCAACGTCTTGAATAAAGCCCATGTTGAGCATTTCATCGGCTTCGTCAAGCACGAGCCAGCCCAGGCTTTTAAGGTTGAGGCTGCCTCGATTGAGCATGTCGAGCACGCGGCCTGGAGTGCCCACTACAATCTGAGTCCCCCGCCGAAGCTGCTCCTGCTGGCGCTCGATGGACTGGCCGCCGTAGATGGCTAGCACCTTAGGGCGACCGTCGATGCGAAAGCCGCGCATGGCTTGGCACACCTGAATAGCCAGCTCGCGGGTGGGTGTCAGCACTAGCACCTGCACGGCGGGATTACTGGCATCGACCTGCTCCATTAAGGGCAGAGCAAAGGCAGCAGTTTTGCCGGTGCCGGTTTGGGCCTGACCGATCAGGTCTCGCCCTGAGAGCAGGTGAGGAATGGCCTCTGCCTGAATAGCGGTGGGTTCGTCGTAGCCCATGCTTTCGAGATGGCTAACACGGGCTGCAGATAACCCCAAACTGGCAAACGATAAGGTCATGATGATTCCTTGAAGCAGTGGACAAAAAACGAAATATTGATAAAACTCAGCGAGCCAGGCTTAGCAAGGACTCTGCGGATGGGATCGCGACGATTTCGCCAAACAAGTCGTAGGTGTCAGCGGCAGTAATTTTCACAGGGACAATCTGGTTGAGGGGAGCGGTGCCGGTCACGTAGACCAGACCGTCAACCTCAGGAGCAAAGCGATCGCTACGACCGATCGCCATGCCCGTGGCTGGGTTCTCTTGCTCAATCAACACATCTACTACGCGGCCAATGTGGGCGCGGTTATGCTCCCAAGCAATGGGCTGCTGGGCCAGCATGAGCGCCTCACGACGGCGATCGCGCTCGTCCTGGGGTACCTGGTTGGGCAGGCTGTAGGCAGGGGTGCCTTCCTCAGCGGAGAAGCTGAACACGCCAACGTGGTCAAAGCGATGGCGCTCTACAAACTCCAGCAGATGCTCAACGTGGGCCTCGGTTTCACCAGGAAAGCCAACGATAAAGGTGGTGCGCAGCACAGCCTCGGGAAGAGCCTCTTTAATACGGTGGATAACATTGTCGTTAACCTGTCCCTGCCACGGACGGTTCATGGCCCGCAGCACCTCGGGGTGCGAGTGCTGCAGGGGCAGATCGAGGTAGGGCAGCACGTTGGGGGTTTCTCGAATGGCGGCCAGCACCTCGGGAGTGAGGCCGGTGGGGTAGGCGTAGTGCATGCGCACCCAGGGCACGTCTACTTCACCCAACGCCCGCAGCAGCTCGGCCAGGCGAGGCTTGCCGTAGAGGTCCATGCCGTAGTTGGTGGTAATTTGGGAGATCAGAACCAGCTCCTGTACGCCCTCGGCAGCCAGCTGGTGGGCCTCGGCCACGATAGACTCAATGGTGCGCGATCGCTGGTTGCCGCGCAGGTGCGGAATAATGCAGAACGCGCAGCGGTAGTCACAGCCCTCCGCCACCCGCAGGTAGGCCACGCTAGAGGCGGTAGTGCGGTAACGAGGCACGGTTTCATCAGCAATGTAAGTGGGTTCAGGAGAAACAATCTTCACCCGCTCGCCCGCTTCGGCCCGCTCAATCACTTCCACAATGCGGTTGTAGTCGCCAGTGCCGACTAAGGCCACGGCCTCAGGAATTTCTTCTAGCAACTCATTTTGAAAGTGCTGGGCCAGACAGCCTGTGATCACGACTTTCTTTTGAGCAGCAGCCAGCTCAACCAAGGTGCGCACCGACTCTTCCCGCGCTTCTTGGATAAAACTACAGGTGTTGACTACAACGTAGTCGGCCAACTCTTCGTTGGCATCGACTTGATAGCCCGCCTGCACTAGCAAACCGAGCATGTGCTCGGTATCAACCCGGTTTTTTTCGCAGCCCAGGTGGTTAAACGCAACCGTTGGCTTCAGCCCCATGGTGTCTCTCAGTGTGTAACATGCCAATCATGCCAAAAGCTTTGGGTTGTAGAGTAGACTTAACCACGCTAAGCCACTGGTAAACCGTTCCATCTCGGTACCAGCACCACTAACACCATCGCTCAGGCATCCATCAATCCTGTGTTGACGAATTGCCCAGCAAATCTTTTGGCCAATGGCACCAGGGGGCAATACAAATTAACACTCATAAATAATACATCACAAAAGCAGGGGATGGCCTAAATCGCGTCCCCGGGATTGATATGCTGATAGGGTGGGTTGGGCCTGAGTCTGCTGCGGCGGGCTAGGTCAACCTGAAGTTCTATACGTTAGGCGAGTCCAGGCAAAATTCACGTGGACTTAATCAAAGTCTTTAACACCCACAACCCGGTCATTGGGGTATTGCACCTGCTGCCCCTGCCAACGTCTCCCCGCTGGCAGGGAGACCTACAGGCTGTTGTCGATCGCGCCGAGCAGGAGGCCACGGCCCTCGCCTCGGGCGGCGTGCACGGCATTATTGTGGAAAACTTTTTTGACGCCCCTTTTACTAAGGGGGCCGTGGACCCAGCGGTGGTCAGCGCCATGGGTCTGGTGGTGCAGCGCTTGCAGACCCTGGTCACAGTGCCCATCGGTATCAACGTACTGCGCAACGATGCCCGTAGTGCTCTAGCGATCGCCACTTGCACTGGGGCTGCTTTCATTCGGGTCAACGTGCTTACGGGCGTGATGGCTACTGACCAGGGATTGATCGAAGGCTGCGCCCACGATCTGCTGCGCTACCGCAAAGAGCTGGGCAGCTCAGTGCAGATTCTGGCCGATGTGCTGGTCAAGCATGCCCGACCCCTGGGATCGCCCAACCTCACCACGGCGGTGCAGGAGACGATCCACCGAGGTCTGGCGGACGGCATTATTTTGTCGGGCTGGGCGACGGGCAGCCCGCCCAGCCTAGAAGATTTAGAACTGGCTAAGGCTGCAGCGGGCGATCGCCCTGTCTTCATTGGTAGCGGTGCCGATGTCGACAACATCGGCACTCTAATGAAAGCTGCCGACGGCGTAATTGTCGCCAGCTCCCTCAAACGCCAGGGCGACGTTAACCAGCCCATCGATCCCATTCGCGTGGGGCAGTTTGTAGAGGCCATGCAGGAAAGCCTGCAAGCGCTGGAGGGCAATCTCACTCTACCGACCATGGTGGCCTCCTAGGGGTTGCGGCCCATGCCGGAACTGAGGCATTAAGATAGACACTAAACGGGCGGTAACACCCCGCTATTTTGTGTTGCTGTAGAGTTTGGGTTAGCTGTTTTGGAAGAGAGGCGCATCATGAGACGTCGTCGTCAAGAAAGCCGTTGGATTCATCGCTGGTCGCGCTGGCTGGTGGCGGGGATCGCTTTGATTGGTGTTCTGGGTACGGGTTATCTGACCGTTGCCAAGCTGACTGGCGGGGGAACCTGTCCTACAGAAGGGTGCGATCGCGTGCTTTCTAGCCCCTGGGGCACCGTATTTGGCCTACCCCTGACGCTGTTTGGCTGCTTGGCCTACGGCACCATGCTAGTGCTGGCCGTTGCCCCCCTCCTAGTTAACGCCGATACAAACAAACCCCTGCGCCAGAAGCTTGAAACTTGGACCTGGCCGCTGATGTTTATGCTGGCCTCGGCCATGCTGGTGTTTAGCGGCTATTTGATGACGGTGCTGGCCTTTGAGCTACAGGCGGTTTGCCCCTACTGCATTGGCTCGGCGCTGTTCGCCCTCTCCATGTTTGTGATTATTTTGCTGGGCAATCGCTGGGATGACCTAGGTCAGATCGCCTTTATTGGCCTGATTGTGGGTGTCGTCACTATCATCTCTACTCTGGCTGTTTACGCCCCTATCAACGCCGCAGGTAGCCCTAGCAGCAACGTTGCCGGGCAGGCTGGGCCACCGATTACCAGCGCCTCTGGCCCCGCCGAAGTTGCCTTGGCTAACCACCTTAAAGAGGTCGGCGCGACGATGTATGGCGCTTGGTGGTGCCCCCACTGCCACGACCAAAAACAGCTGTTTGGAGCCGAAGCTGCCACCGCAATCAACTATGTAGAATGTGCAGAAGACGGCCAAAATTCTCAGGTCGCTGTGTGTCGATCAAAACCCGAAATCACCGGATTCCCCAGCTGGGAGATCAACGGCGAGTTTTATCCGGGCACCCAAAGCCTGGAGCGTCTGGCGGAGCTGACAAACTACAGCGGGCCAACAAATTTTTAGCGATAGAGGTTCGACCTCATACAAATCGCGCTAGTGCTTTGAACGGCTGGTACCCAAAGACGACCTGGGCACCAGCCGTTTTAGGTTTGACTGTCTACAGTTGTGCACTGGCAAGCTGCACTAAAACTAGATCATGCCTTGGCTGGCGACAGGGTTTAATCAAGAGGCGGGGGCTGATTATGTATAAATCCTATGAGCAAATTTAATGCCAAGTATTTCTATCTCGCGGTTTTGTTGTTTCTGGTTGAAACCTTGATCGCGATTTTTCTAGACGATCGCATCATTCGCCCCCTCATTGGCGATATTTTGGTTGTCGTTCTTATCTACTGCTTCATCAAAGTCTTTTGGCAAATTCGGCCTATCACTGCGGCATTGGGAGTCTTTGCCTTTGCCTGCCTTATTGAAGGGCTGCAATATCTTCAGTTGGTCGATCGCCTCGGACTGCGCGACAACCGGCTGATAGCAACCGTGCTCGGCACCACCTTTGATAGCAAAGACATTTTGGCCTATGCGATCGGTGCTGCCCTAGTGCTGATTGCCGAGTATCGCTCTGCGGCACCTGGCCGATGGAACATGTAGGCTTACCAAACGCCATCGTGCAAACTGTTACTCAACTTTATTTATTTGCCCAGAATAGTTCCGGGCTGTGCGACCCGTCCCATTCTGGGAATGCTGAAGCTAAGCCTGGTTGACCATCAACCGACCAAGGGCCGCACAACATTATTAATGGATTGGAGAAACATGCCTAAACGCAGATTACCGCGTGGTGGTGGTACTCAAGTTGCCTTGAGCCCAGAGCTAGCAGTGGCCATGATTGGTCTATTTTCAGCGTTTGCCGACGGTGAAGTGTCTAGCGATGCAGAAGCCTATGCGCTGGGTGAGATGGTCAGCTGCATCGATCTCTATTCTGAATATACGGAAGAAGACTTTGCCGACTTGGGTGCTGAGATCGGCAACCTCATCAACGAAGCTGGGGTTGAAGCTGTCGTCTCCCAAGCCATTGAGACGATTAAAGATGAGGGCGTAGAAGAAGCCGCCTTTATTATTGCGCTAGTTGTTCTCGTTGCAGACGGCGAAGTGCCCGAAGATGAGCAAGAGTTTATCGATGACTTGCGCCAGGCCCTCCGGATCTCTGTTGAACGAGCCGACGAAATCGTGAGCGAACTTTTCTCTGAAGCAGAGGAAGAGGAAGAATACGACGAGAGCGAAGAAGAAGAGTAAATTCTGTGCAATTCCTGTTAATGGCAAGAAGCTTTATGCCATTGATACGGTGTTTGTAGGCTCTAATAACGCATTAAGTGGGCATTGGGCATGATGGCGTAAGCCTTCTTAACCCAGTGCCCACTAATCTTATCTATTTAGAGAAAAAGCTTCTATTTCTCTTGAGAGTTGGTTATTGTTTCTACAATTTCGTTCTCTTGGGTAATCTCATCGAGGTTGAGTTTCTCTTTGATTAACTCACCAGCTGAGCTTGTAGATTTCTCGTCTGTTTCAGCAGCAGCGGCGGCGGTAGTAGCGGCTCGGTTTTGCCACTCTCGGCGCTGCTCTCTCATCTCACTGAGTTTTTCTTCAGAAATAATTGGCTTTTGGGCTTGAGATTCTGTTTGAGCAGCAAAGCTAGACGATGCTGCTAGGGCTACTAGTGAGCTAGGGGTAGGACTAGCTAGAGCTGTCATTTGGGAGAAGCCAAACAGTGCAACTACAGTCACAAACAGCACTGTAAGGCGCTTGGCGATCATCTTTAATGAGATATACAGCTTACGAGTTGTCATGTTTTTATCCTTCTAAAAGTAGAAATAAAACTGCGCAAAATACCGCTGAGTCACAGATTTTTTCCGTGAAACGGAAATATCTGATAACTATGAAAAAGCGATCAATCAGTCTACAAGCTCACAGCTAATGACTTCTCAGATGTAAGTAGCGTAAGTAAAAATACGGCCTCCAACGTCTTCCTGAAGATAGAAACGGAGCAGAAGGTCGATTTGGTATGACTAAATTGAGGCGTGAACTGGCAGGCAGCAGAGATTGCATCTGCCTAGAGCCGCTAGTTATAAGGAACTGTGAAACCTTGCTTCAGGCATGGTCGTACGAAGGACAAAGAGTTTAGAACTTTGCCGGTTCTCTTCATTACACTTTTCTCGTCAGGTGCGGTGCTGATATTACCGGGGCCAGATGTAGCCCAGATCATCGAGCGCTAAAGGTGTATCAGGAAAGTCGCGTTGGGTAAACTGGCGCACCAACACCACGCCGCCAAAGTGATCGTCGAGGTAGGGGACGCCGTTGCGATCGAGGGCGACGGGGATGATGCGGCCGCTAACGAAGTTGCCCTGGGCATCGAGGTTGGTTTGCAGAATCAGCGAGGTGCCCAGGGGGCCAACGGTAGAGAGGCTGCGGTAGCCGAGGAAATTTCCGAGGGAATAAGCAATCAGCTTGTTGCTGTACAGCTCGATCGCTCTGGGAACGTGGGGACCATGGCCCAGCACTAAGTCGGCTCCGTGGTCAACAACGGCGCGAGAGAAACGCACGACGTTGCCGCGATTTTCGGAGTAGAACAGCTCGTCTTGATCGCGAGTGACGGTGGCATCGGTACCCTCTTTACCGGCGTGGAAGGAGACGACGACGATATCGGCCTGGGCATTGGCGGTCTCTACTAAGGCGATCGCAGCCTCTATATCCTGCACCTGGTTGTGCTCTTGATAGTTGCTAAAGCCGATGAACGCTACGGTTTGCCCCTGGGCTTCGACGTACAGAATTTCGCCTTTGCGGCCCACGGCCTTCATACCCGCCGCTTCGATGTGGGCGATGGTATCGGTAAAGCCCTGCTCAAAGAAATCCATGGAGTGGTTGTTGGCCACGCTCAGAACGTCAAAGCCGGCTTCTTTGAGTACACTGGCGTACCAGGGCGGGGTGCGAAAGGCGAAGGTATTGGCACTGCCTGTATCTTTGGCGCTGCTGGGCACTTCGGTGAGGGTGCTTTCAAAATTGCCGAAGGTAATATCGGCTTCGCCTAGGTGGTATTGAATGCTGCCGAACAGGTATTGCCAGTCTTCGGGTAGCCGGTAGCGCTGGTAGTCAGTACCGGGAATGATGTCGCCCACGGCTTTGATAGTTAGGGCTACGGGAACTGCCAGATCGGGGAGCGCCAAGGCTGCGGTAGATGCTGCCGGCAGCAGGGGCACGATCGCCTGAGACACACCATCTGCTGCAGGGGCAGGTAGTGACTGGGTTGAGCTAGGTACGCGTTGCTGGTCGTAACGCCATTGAGTAACCCCAGCGGCCAAGCCAAACCCGAGCACCATCACTATAGGCAATGCTCTCCAGCGCCAGCGGTGAGGACTAGAGGCCGCTGGCGCTGGCGCTGATTCCACTGAGCGGCGATCGATGGTGGGCGCGATTCCCGCGGCCCGCTCCTCCGGTGACGGCTTATCGGCAAGGGCGGTGACTGAAGGCGTTGAGGCAGCGGCATCTAGGCTAAAGACCTGCTGCCAACGGTGTTCCAGGGGGCGATCGGTGCCATCTACCACCTTGAGTTCGGCGATGTCAGGCAGAGCGAGGGCTGTCACTACGGCGTGAATGCGATCGAGCTGCTGGGACAGTCCATCGCGGTGAGGGGTGGTGAGCAGTACGTAGAGGGTGCGATCGCGCCAAGAAACCTCTACTCGCAGCGCTGGATCATCCAGGGCGGTGGTGAGCAGATCGGCGATCGCGGCCATGTTGCCCCGCTGAGCCTCGGGCCATTGAGACAGTTGGGTCAGGTCAGCAATAGTCACAAACGAAAGGGTATCCAGGCTCCAAAGTTATGCAAATCATACCGGTGGAGCAAAAAGAAATTACTAACCTCACAAAAAACTGCCCTGCTAGACAGAAGCCAACGGGGCAAAGATGGGTCTATAGAACACTGGCAAACTTAGAGGGATCTCCACTTTTGCCACAAGACATAGGACTTTTCAAACATCCTCTCAGCGAATTGCCGAAAGGAAAGTTGTCTCTCTCTGGTCTAGACGACCTCAACAGAGGTAAAAAACACGGTGGATGCATTGCTAATCGCGATCGCCTCAGCTCACGCAACAAAAGCAGGCCCAGATTTAACCTTGCCTACCGAGACTCCAGCACCCCGCCAAAGCTAGAGCCAACAATTCGAGGCTGCCCGTCCAGCATTTGTACCGTGAACGATCGCTGTTCTCGTTGGGTAGAGCCATCGGGATAAACATAGGTGTTCTCGCCCACAAACTCAACGCTGTCGGCAGTTTGCCCCGTCACTCGCAGATTCTCAACTGAAACACGATCAAATTGGGCAAAAAAGCCTGGGTCAAACTGCTGCGCTAGCGGACCGCTAAACTGCGATCGCGCCGCATCCCAAGATTTACTCGAAACATGGCTATATAGAGTTGCCACCGTCGCCTGAGCTGCCTCGGGCGTTAGCTCGCCACCCTCTGGAGCTGGTGGAGCCGGTGGTTCAGGTTCTACAACCTCTTCTTCTGGCGCATCGACCACCTCTGGCTCTGGGGCAGTGGGTGCCTCAGGCTCGGCCTCAGCCGATTCGACAGCTGCCTCGGGGGGTGCGGCAGGCGCTTCCACTTCGGGCTCAGATTCAACGACTGTAGGCTCAGCTTCGGCCGGTGCCTCAGCGGAGGGAGTCGTGGCCACAGGGGTTTCAGCCTCTGGGTCTGAGGAGGCTGAGCGCCACGCCTGCCAGCCGAGCAGACCGGCAATCGCCAGCACAGACGCCGCCAAGGCTCCTGCCGCTAAGGGCAACCAGCTAGCTGACGACGACTCTCGCCGCTGCATCGGCGCCTTAGCTGCT
Organism: Leptolyngbya subtilissima AS-A7; assembly: GCF_039962255.1. Lineage (NCBI taxonomy): Bacteria > Bacillati > Cyanobacteriota > Cyanophyceae > Leptolyngbyales > Leptolyngbyaceae > Leptolyngbya > Leptolyngbya subtilissima. The sequence goes on from NZ_JAMPKY010000006.1 coordinate 132,024, forward strand.
GGCACCCTAGCTGCCGGCACCTGAGCCGCTGGCACCTGGGCTGCTGCTGTCAGCTGAGTTCGTTCTCGCGGCCGCCCTACCGCCACGGTGGCAACAGTGGTGCGGGGAGACTGCCCTTGGGGCGTCGGAGCAGCTGGCACATACCGACTCAGAGCTGGGGGCAATTTTCTTAAGTCAGCCAGAGCCTCGACAGCGGTGGTATAGCGGGTGCGAAAGTCGTAGCGCACCATCACCTCCAACACATCCAGCAAGGCAGGATTAGCCTGGGGCGCGTAGTGCTGCCAATCTAGCTCACCGCTATGGGGGTCGGGATGCAGCTCGGTCGGCGGGTAGCCGGTCAGGGCCTGAATGCCTAAAATTCCAACGGCATAGATATCGCTGCTGAACTGCGGCCGTCCGGCCACCTGCTCACTGGGCATATACCCTTGAGTGCCAATGGAGATGGTGTGGCTGAGGCCAGAGCGCAGGGCGGTGGCCTGGGCGCTCACCTGCTTGACTGCGCCAAAGTCAATCAGGACGAGGCGGCGATCGCTGGCGCGGCGGATCAAATTCGAGGGCTTGATGTCGCGATGGATGACACCGTGGGAATGAACAAAGGCCAAAATTCCTAGCAAATCGCCCAGGAAGGCGGCGACCTGGGCCTCGGTCCAGGGGATGCCCAGTTCCTCTGCCAGGGAGTGACCTTCGATTAGCTCCTGCGCCAGGTAAAACTCTTGCCCTTCCTCAAAGTGGGCCAGCAGTCCCGGAATCTGCGGGTGCGTCCCCAGCTTATAGAGGGTCTGAGCCTCAGTATCAAACAGCCGCCGCGCCGTTTGCAGCTCTTCAGCACTGGTCACCTGAGGCTTGAGCTGCTTTACCACGCAGAGCGGATGCCCCGGCAGATGCAGGTCTTGGGCGCTAAAGGTTTGACCAAAACCCCCAGAGCCCAAGGGCTGCACGAGCCGATAGCGGCCCCCCAGCGGTCTAGATTCTGGCGGAAGGTTGGGAAACGAAGCGGTCATAGCCATGGACGAGTGACGTTTGAACTATTAGACGACAGTCTAGCGGGTATCGTTACCCCCCCTAGGGTAGCGCTCAGCAGCATAACCCTAAATATAGCGATGGCCACAGATGCCGACTTGGCCGATTTTAGGGTGACGCACGGAACCGTCGGCGGGTTCCCGAGGGAGGCCACGGGGTGACGGCAAAAGAATAAAAATAGAAGAGCGAAAAAGGTTCGCTAGATTGAATCGTAATAGCTTGGCCGTTCCAACCCGACTTCACTAGCTGTAGGCTTTCAGAACTGCTAGAGCTATAGAAATTCGCCCTAAAATAGGTTCGCCAAAGTCATCGGCTCCAAGTTTTGGTTGCAAAACATGGAAATCGAACCCTATGCCTCTCACCACCTCGATGCAGTTGTTCGGCTGGCGCTGCGGGTCTGGGCACCCGTCTTTGATTCAATTCAAACCACAATGAATGCCGAGGTGTATCAAGCGTTCTATCCCGATCAGTGGCGGAGGAGTCAGCAAAAGGCTGTCGAGGACGTCTGCGCTGGAGAAGACACCCATGTGTGGGTTGCCAAAGACGCCGATTTTGTTGTGGGGTTTGTCGCCGTCAAGCTGCACCCGGCAGACAGTATGGATGAGATCTATATGGTTGCCGTCGATCCAGAGTTTCAGGGTCGTGGCATTGGCAGCGCTCTGACAAACTTTGCTCTGGGCTGGATGAAAGAGGCTGGCATGGCGATCGCGATGGTTGAGACCGGTGGTGATCCTGGCCATGCCCCAGCCCGACATACTTACGAAAAGGCAGGCTTTGATCTGTGGCCAGTCGCTAGATACTTCAAAAAGCTCTAGTGCGATCGCCGCCACCCCGGTCTGTGGCACCATGCTCACACTCTGGGCCAAGCAGATTCTCTAGAAGCCATTTCCTTTGCCCCAGCCCCTACTCCAGCGACTCGCGATAGCGCGCCAGCAGGGGCTGCAAAAAGTCGTAGCCATCGACGCCAATCACGGCGAGAAACTGGCGACGGTGGTCGGCGAGAATGCCCTCAAAGGTCTCTGGCCCCAGTTGCCCATAGAGAATGCTGAGCAGGGCCGCGGGCTGCCGCCATTCGGGGGAGTCGATCTGGTGATGCAGGTACATGCCGAGGCAGCCGCTGAGCACCGCTTGTTCGAGGTTGCCATCGCCCTGGTAGGCGGCGGCGAGGTGGGCAAAATTGGAGGCCATTAGAAAGCGATCGCCGATTGCCTGGGCTACCTGGAGTCCTTGCTGGAGAGACTCGATCGCATCCCGATATTGCCCGAGCTTTAGCTGGGCGATGCCGAGACTGTTGGCGCAGAGGGCCTGGCTGGGGCGATCGCCCACCTGCTCCGACAGCGCTAGCCCCTGCTCTAGGTAGCTGAGCACGGTTTCGTACTGTTCGGCTTCCAGCAGTTGAGACTGACCCTGGGCGACCTGACTGTAGCCCACGTTGGCCAGGGCGTTGGCTTGACCGATGCGATCACCGCTCTGGCGGGCCAAAATCAGCGCCCGCTGGCTGTGACCCTGGGCGGTCTCAAAGTCTTGCTGGGCCACCGAGGTGCGACTGAGATGGTTGAGACTGGCGATTTCGCAAGGCACATCGTGGGCCTCGCGGGCCACCTCCAGGGCCTGCTGGTGAAAGCGCTGGGCCTGGCTATAGTTGCCCAGCGCCCGCTGTGAATAGCCCAGCAGGGTGAGAATGCGGGCTTTTACCGCCGTGTTGGGCACGGCTTGCAGGGGTTGATCAAGATACTCTAGCAGGGCGCGGAGGGGTTCCCCAGATAAAGCGGTAAATAGACCGCCGTAGAGTGGGAAATAGCTCTGGTTAGCAAACTGCCGCAGCCCCTGGAGCGCCAGCTGAAACGAGCCCGTCGACAGAATGCGCTGCCCTTGCTGGCCCAGGCGGTCAGAGATCTGTCCCCAGACCACGGCAAAGGTGAGAAAGGTCGCGATCGACAGCCGCTTGCCAGATTGGGGGTCGTAGGGCTGGCGATCGAACCAGTTCACCAGGGCCAGCTGCAGGCGCTGCAAAACCACCCCCCAGGCAATCCAGTCGGTCACGGCTAGGGGAGCCGTCACGCCAGCGGCAGTGACCGTTTGATGCTGAGCCAGATCAACAAACAGGCGTTTTAGCGCCAGGTTATTCACAATTTTGCCCCAGTGCTGCCACGGACCAGACTGCTCGCCAGGTTCACTAAAGCCCAGCTGCTGGCCCTGGGCATAGATCCACCCCACCACGTCGCCTTCGAGCTGCTGCCAAGCGGCCAGCCCCTGGTCAAGCCCATCAGCCAGGGTAGCCAGGGCTGGGGCAGTCTCGGCAGCTGAGACCGATTCGGACGGCACAGGAGCCTGCTTGAGTGCCCGCACCAGCTGTCCCAGCTGTTCTCGAGAGAGGGGCTGATCGCGGTTGGGGTCAAGGGCGGCGAGGAGGCGAGACAGCCGTTCTTCAGGCGGTGCGTTGAGAATTTCGGCTTCTACGCCAGTCAGCACCGCTGTAGCCTGGTTGCCGGCCTGCCAGCGCTCCCATTCACCCTGAATAGTGCGGAGGGCACGCTGTTGGCGCAGGGCTTTGGCCTGCTTAAATTCGTCACTGCCGGGGGCCAGGTCAGGCTCTAGAGCCGCCAGCGTCGTGGCCAAGGCCCGCTCAAACAGTTCGCCACCGCCCGGCTCGATGCCTGCTTGCAGCATGCGGTAGACCTGCTGTTTTGACTGAATTTTGCCCTTGAGGGTAGCGGCCACTATGTCATCAATGAGGGCCTGGTAGGGTTGAGCCATAGATCGCCATGCCGTTAAAACTGTGGAGGAGCCGTTGCCCAAGTGTGCCACAGATTTTTCTGAGATTCAGCCCGCTAGCGGTAGAGTGCCATAGCCGGTGAAGCCTGGGCTAGGACAGCCTAAAACGCCAGGATTCAGGCCCATCGAGTATTTTTTCGTTTTTCGCTCTTCTACTTTCTTTTTTTGCCACAAGGAAACAAAGCCCGGCGAAATCCTAGGGTAAGGTAGCCTGGGAAAAGCGCATTCAATTCCCTTAAAGCTATGGGTGGGGTTCCGTGGAGCACGACCCACGCTGGGGTGCATCGGCTGCTGAAAGTTCGTCCGCTGCTACCGCGAGGGGCGACAGGGTTGTTGGCGGTCTCGGGCGGGCAAGATTCGGTGTGCCTGCTCAAACTGCTGGTCGATCTGCGGCCCAAGTGGAGCTGGCAGCTACGGGCGGTGCACTGCGATCACCGCTGGCGGCCCGACTCGGCGGCCAACGCCAATTTTGTGCGGCAGCTCTGCGAAGGTTGGGGCGTTCCCTGTGAGGTGGTTACCGCCGATGCCGACTACGCCACCGAGGCCCAGGCTCGGCACTGGCGCTATTGGGTGTTTGAAGTTTTGGCCAGACAAGCACGCTGTAGCCACGTGGTGACGGGGCATACGGCAAGCGATCGCACCGAAACCCTGCTCTACAACCTGCTGCGGGGCAGCGGCACCGATGGCCTTCAAGCCCTGGCCTGGCAGCGGCCCCTCTCCCAAGACAGCCCCGTTGCCGTGGTGCGCCCCCTGCTCGGGCTGACGCGTCAGCAGACCGGAGAGTTTTGCCGCCAGTTTGACCTTCCCATCTGGCCCGATGCCACCAACCAAGACACCGGCTATGCCCGCAACCGCATTCGCCTAGAGCTATTGCCCTACCTGCAACAGCACTTCAACCCCGGGGTAGACGTGACCCTGGCCCATACAGCGGAACTGCTCACCGCTGAGGTTGAGCTGCTAGAGACGATGGCAGGCGAGTTGTATGGGGCATCGGTTTCCTTTCCCACTGGAGATAGCGAAGCGTGGAGAGTTCAGCGATCGCCCCTCAAAACCGCGCCGTTGGCCCTCCAGCGGCGGGTGCTGCGGCGGCTGCTTCAGCAGGTGACCCCAGCTCAGATCAGCTTTGAGCATGTTGAGAAACTCGTCGCCCTGCTTGCCGCCCCGCAGGGCAGCCAGAGCGATCCCTTCCCCGGTGGGCTGGTTGCCGTGGTGGAGGGCGACTGGCTGGTGCTAAAGCCATCCCACGCTATGTGAGGCTGCGGCATGGGATGGTGGAGGTTCTAGAATGGCAGTAGTTCTATTCACCTTGTCTACGCGGGCTAACCCATGACTTTACCCCCCGCACTACGCTATCGCTTGGTCCGCCTGCAATTCTTGGGGCGATCGCTTAATCGCCCGACGGTGTGGGGCGGCCTTGGCCTGCTGGGGCTGCTAGCCGTGGCCGTGCCCCAGTACTGGCGCAATCCCGAGTGGCGCAGTCAGTACAACCCCGCCGTTGACAGTGCCGCCGTTGACCCCAACACCAATGTGGGCGATTTATCGAGCGACGATTTGGCCGATCTGGCCGAAATTGACAATTTAGCTGTGTTGCTTGACCAAATGCAGCCCACCACGGCTACGGCTTTAGAGGAGGAGGAGGTGCGATCGCCCAACACTGATGCCCTGGCGCTGCCCACCGCGACAGAAGAGCAGCAGGCCCCCACTAGCCCCTTTGCCAACTATTTAGAGCGCAGCCGCTTTCGATTTAGCCCCTCAGCCAGCGGCAGCGAAGCCAATCTAGATGCCACCCGATCGCTTGGTCCTTCGTCAGTCGATCTGGCAGCGTCTGGCGAGAACGCACTACAACCCAGCGCCCTGCAACAAGCGCTCAACCAGCGCCGTGCCAACACCGTTCCTCCCTCCGAGACAGTATCCGAAGAGCGCAATCCGGTAGCTGAAGCTGCCCCTACCGACAATCTCACGTCCTCGCCCTGGATGGTCGAAGGCAGTCTGCCTGGGGTAGACCAACGATTTATTCGCACCACCCCACAAATGTCGCCACCGCCGGGGACAACAGGTTATACATTGCCGCCAACGCTAGCGCCTAGCCCAGCCGCAGTTGCGCCAGCGGCGCCAGTGGCGCCAGCTGCGCTCAACTTAAACCTTGGGGCTCCAGCCGCCACGCCCTCTGCGGGGGTAACGGCGCAGCCTACGTCTGGTGTGCCAAGCAATGTCCCTAGCTCCACTCTTCAACCAGAACCTGCTCCCTTCTCAGCGCCAAGGCCACCCGGCGTTTACACTGGCAACGGCTATATCAACACGTTCTCAGACCCAAGCGGGCCAGCAAATTAGACAAAAGCGACAGCCTGATTAACCCTTTCAGGCGGTTCACTCGGAAGTTCAACGGTGAAGTACGCATCGAAGCATACTGACACGGCTTATTTCTCAATACAAAAAGAGGATGACTAGGCCTCTACCCAGTCATCCTCACTAAGAATTTCAAAAGATGGCGGATCTAGTCAGCGTTTGACTCTGGGTAAGGGTCACTCAGTTGCTCAGTCTCGGGGCAATCTTCAGAGACATTAATCTCGACATCGCCTCGGGGGACAGCGGCGAGGCGCTTGGTGACTGCGCCAATGCTCTCTAGACGCACCATTTCTTCCCAAGAGCAAATCTCGTCTTCTTCCTCAGTTTCGTAGCGAAAAGTGACCAGATCGCCTTCAATGTCTAAAATCTTCGCCCGCTCAATCCAACGCTGTTGATCCCGTAGAAAAATCCACACATCTTGACCATCACAACAGAGTTGATAGATCTTGCGGTGTAGCATAATCGCGGCTCCTTCACAGGTAACATCAACGCTCATATCGCTTCACTAGCGGAGGGGAGCGCTCACCCAGCTGAAACGAGGTTGCCCTACATCATAGGCCTTGCCTTACCACGTAGTTGTGCCCTCGCTCTGGCTAAACTACGCATCAGCAGTTTGGGTAGATGACCAGCAGCTACTGGTCGTAGCTAATCCTGGTTCTGTACCTTAACATTCCCCGAGGCATTCATTCTTCTCATATCAGTGAAGCGAAGACTGTAGTGTAACAAGCCTTACGTTCGCTTGCCCACAGGGGGCTGGGGCAGAGCGCTATAGTGAGAAATTAGCCCTATTCTCGGTCTTGCCCTATGCTGCTGCACCTCTGCACCTGGCCCGAAGTTGAGGCCTACCTGACTCAGTCGTCGGGCATTATTTTGCCGATTGGTTCTACAGAACAGCACGGCCCCACTGGCCTGATTGGCACTGACGCCATCTGTGCCGAGGTGGTGGCCAAGGGCGTAGGAGAAGCCGCCAATGCCCTGGTTGGCCCCACCATCAACGTCGGCATGGCGCTGCACCACACGGCCTTTCCCGGCTCTATGACCCTGCGCCCCAGCACGCTCATCGCCGTCATTTTGGATTACCTCACACCCCTGGTGCGCCACGGCTTTACTCGGTTCTTTTTTGTCAATGGCCACGGCGGCAATATCGCTACTCTGAAGGCGGCCTTTGCCGAAGCCTACACTGCCCTAGCCCATGACCAAATTCCCAATGCTGAGCGGGTGCGCTGCAAGACGGCCAACTGGTTTATGGCGCGATCGGTCTACACTCTCGCGAAGGAACTCTACGGCGACCAAGAAGGCTCCCACGCTACCCCCAGCGAGGTGGCTCTAACTCAGTACGCCTATCCTGATTTCATTAAGCAGGCTCCGCTAGAGCCGCAGGTAGCTCCGTCGGGCCATGCGATCTACAGCCCGACAGACTTTCGCTTGCGCTACCCCGATGGCCGCATGGGCTCGAACCCGGCTCTAGCCACCCCCGAGCATGGGCAGCAGCTCTACGAGGCAGCGGTGAAAGAACTCACCAGCGACTATCTGGCGTTTTTAGCGGCAGAGTAAAGGTCGATACGCCTCATAAATGACTGACACCGTCAATTCTCTCAATGGCATTCCTATTCGCCTGCCTGACGAGCGGTGGCAACATATCATTCAACGCCATGCTGACATTGCCGACCGGAAGGACTTGGTTCTAGGAGCGATCGCAGCACCAGAGCGTTTGCTGGCAGGCAACGAGGGTGCATTGATGGCCATTCAAACGCTAGAGATTGGTAAGTGGCTTGTAGTCATTTATAAAGAAACGCAGCAGGATGGCTTTGTGGTGACCGCGTTCTCAACTCGCAAGGCAAACTCACTCAACCGGAGACAGCAGCTATGGCTATAGCCAACTATCAAGAAGCCCTACCTTACCTCAGATTTTTGCCCCTGCTGCACGATCTGCCTAAGCAGCCTTTCTTTGTGGTGTATGACGCGCAGGCTGATGTTCTCTATATTGACTTCAACAATCCGCCTCAGTCTGCGGGCGATAGCGAAATCACCGATGATGACATTGTGATCCGCTACAACGATGCCGAAGCCATCGTTGGACTGACTATCCTCAATGCAAGTCAGCGTTAGTGGAGGGAATGCCATCTGGGGCAGTAACAGGCCTAAGCTGCCCTTTTCCCAGGGCAATGCCGATAAGGGATGTGCTTGATCTGCACTGTGATACTGCAATGTCGGGCGATGCTATAGCAATGCAAGGCGGTGACAGGCTTAATTTTTGACTGCACGACATTGCCAGCTTAGACATTCTCAGTGCTAAAAGTTTAAGGCTCTGGCATCTGCCAGTTGGGGTTGATCAAGCTGGTCATCACGTGGTCTTGCCACTGGCCGTCGATGAATAGGTAGTCGCGGGCAATGCCTTCGATCTGAAAGCCTAGCCGTTTGAGCACGTTGGCGCTGCGGTGGTTGTGGGGCATATAGTTGGCCATTACCCGGTGCAGATTGAGATTGTCAAAGGCGTAGGCAACGATCGCCTTGCCAGCCTCGGTCATATAGCCTTGGCCCTGGTGCTCAGCAGAGAGGCCATAGCCCAAGGTAGCCCCCTGAAACGCGCCGCGAATGATGGTGTTGAGATTGATGGTGCCCATCACCTGGCTCGGCTCATCGCGAGAAAAGATAAACAGCTTCACCGCCTGACCAGAGTAGAAATCGTTGCGGCGGGCATTCAGCACATTTCGCCAAAAGTCTGGGGTGTAAAAGTCGTCTGGCCGCTGGGGCTCAAAGGGTTGTAGATAGTCGCTGTTGTCGTGGTAGTAGCGCAAAATCTCGGTAATGTCGCTGGGTTTGCCAAGCCGCAGCCGCAGCCGTGGGGTGTTGAGCGTGGGCTCTTGAGTGATCATTGATGCCCATAGTAGTGGCCCACCGAGGTTTGAGCTGAGCAATGGAGTGCCATCCTGCGGTGAGAGGAGCATTGCTATGGTGCCATAGGAGGGGGTAAGGGAGACGGGGAAGTGAGGGAGGTGAGGAAGATGGGGCGGGCAGGCTTTTTCGGTATAGTAGGGGTCTGCAAAATCGAGGATGGAGAGCTATGGCGCGCCTGGCACTGTTGAGCGTATCGGATAAAACCGGGCTGGTAGAATTAGCCAAAACTTTGGTAGAAGAGTTTGGCTTTGACCTAGTCAGCAGCGGCGGTACGGCGAAGGCGATCGCAGCGGCAGGCCTCCCCGTCACCAAAGTCTCTGACTACACCGGCTCACCCGAAATCCTTGGCGGACGCGTCAAGACGCTGCACCCCAAAATCCACGGCGGCATTTTGGCGCGGCAAGACCTGGCCGAAGACCAGAAAGATTTGGCCGACAATGGCATTCGCCCCCTAGATCTGGTGGTGGTGAACCTCTACCCTTTTGAGCAGACGATCGCAAAAGAAGGCGTGACCATGGCCGATGCGATCGAGAATATCGACATCGGCGGGCCAGCCATGCTGCGGGCGGCCGCCAAAAACCACGCCCACCTGACCGTGCTATGCAGTGCCGAGCAGTATGAGCCTTATCTGGAGGCGCTACGCGCTAGCGATGGCCAGGTGCCGCTAGAGTTTCGCCAAGAGTGTGCGCGGGCGGCGTTTTGGCACACGGCCAGCTACGACCAGGCGATCGCTACCTACCTCACCGCATCCACTAGCGAACCAGATACCCTACCTCAGCAGTGGGCCATGACGGGTCGCCAGCAGGCGACATTGCGCTACGGCGAGAATCCTCACCAGACCGCTGCCTGGTATCGCACGGGTTCCACTCCCACTGGGTGGGCTGGGGCCGAGCAGCTCCAGGGCAAAGAGCTGAGCTACAACAATCTGGTAGATCTCGAGGCAGCGCGGCGGATTATTGCCGAGTTCCCCAGCGATCGCCCCGCCGCCGCCGTGCTCAAGCACACCAACCCCTGCGGTGTGGGGATGGGCGATACGCTAGCTAGCGCCTACCGCCGCGCCTACGATGCCGACGATGTCTCGGCCTTTGGCGGCATTGTGGTGCTCAATCGCCCCATCGATGCCGACACCGCCGAGCAGCTGACGGGTACGTTTTTAGAGTGCATTGTGGCTCCGGGGTGCGATCGCGCCGCCCAAGACATCCTCGCCAAAAAGCAAAACCTGCGAGTGCTGGTGCTAGAGGATCTACTGACCGGGCCAACCCAGGTGGTGAATGCGATCGCAGGCGGCTTCTTGCTCCAGGCTCCCGACACCTACCGCGACGACCCCGCTACCTGGCAGATTGTTACGGAGGCCAAGCCCACCGAGGCCGAGCTGGCCGAAATGCTGTTTGCTTGGCGGGTGGTGAAGCATGTGAAATCGAATGCGATCGTCGTCACTCACCAGCAGCAAACCCTCGGCATTGGGGCCGGGCAGATGAACCGCGTGGGCTCCGTCAGCATCGCCCTAGCGCAGGCGGGGGCAAAAGCCCAAGGCGCGGTGCTAGCCAGCGATGGCTTCTTTCCCTTCGACGACTCGGTGCGCACCGCCGCCGCTGCAGGCATTCGGACGGTGGTGCAGCCCGGCGGTAGCCGCCGCGACGACGACTCGATTAAAGCGGCCAACGAGCTGGGCCTGATTATGGCCATGACCGGCGTACGGCATTTCCTGCATTAGAAATTGTCCAGTGGTGCATCGCTGCGCGGATGCACCCTGCTTAGAAGAATGGAGCTACCCTAGACCTTATTGCTGCCCAGCCATCAGTGGCGTAGTACCGATGCAGATTCTATCTATCAACAGCGGTCGGCCCGAAACCATAACCATTGGGCAACGGGTCGCTACCACAGGCATCTTTAAGACACCGATCGCAGGGCAGGTGCACGTCAGTACCCAAGGGCTGGTGGGAGATACGATAGCCGATACAGCCCACCACGGGGGCGTAGACCAGGCCGTTTATCTCTACAGCGCCGAAGACTACGCTTGGTGGGAGGCTGAGCTACAGCGCCCGATTCCCTTTGGTACTTTTGGTGAAAACCTCACACTCTCAAGCTTTGGGCCTCAACCACTCCGGGCTGGCGATCGCATCGCGATCAACGCCGTCTTGCTTGAAGTCACCTTCCCGCGCATTCCATGCTCCACCCTCGCAGCCCGGATGAGTGACGCCACTTTCGTCCAGCAGTTTATCCAGGCCCGGCGACCGGGAGCCTACACCCGAGTGTTATCAACCGGCGATCTACAGGTAAACGATCCAGTCACCATGGAGTATGCTTCCCCCGGCTTTCCGACCCTAACAGAACTATCTGACCTGTGGCATGACAGGGATCGCCACCCCGATCTGCTTCGCAAAGGGCTCAACGCCCCGATTGCAGAACGGTTCAAAGCAATCTTTCAGCAGTGGCTAGAGCGGGGCTCAACGCCTTCTGATTCTGTGGCACATGAGGACTAAACCCCAGTCGCGTCATTGGGCCCGCTCAAACCTGCTCGTCTACTTTTGAGCGATATCCGATTCAGCGGCGGGCTCTTCAGGAACCGGGTCGTAGCCGCCGGGATGAAAGGGGTGACAGCGCGTAATCCGTCGAGCCGCTAGCCAGCTCCCCTTCGCCGGGCCAAACCGCTCGATCGCCGTCAGCGCGTACTGAGAGCAGGTCGGGTTAAACCGACAAGTGGGCGGAAACAGCGGCGACAGCAGCCGTCGATAGCCATGGATGAGGAGCAGCAAAACTTGCTTCATAGCCCCATTTTAGCGAGCTTGGGTGCAGGGTTCACGGTGCAAGGTACAGAGCCGAAGAGGGACCTTATACCCAAAACCTTGAACCCTTACACCCTCTAATAATCCAACATCAGCGTGTTGTAGTCTTGCGGAGCCTGGCGGCTGTTGCGTTCGGGCAAATACACGTTGGTGCTAGGGGCAAAGTTTAGCCCTTGGGGCCTGGGGGCAGCAGCAGGCTGGGTGGGCTGGCGCAGAGTGGTGGCTTTGGCGTCGAGCCCTGCGGTTGCCTGCTCAATCTCAGCGAGGCGATCGCACAGCTGCTGACGGCGACCGTCGATATATTCCAGCTCCTGCTCAAGACGCGTCTTCTCAACGGTGAGCTTGTACATATCGAGATACTGGGCGGCCTCAGTGGCCGGGCGCGGCATCGTGCTGATCTTAGGAAAACTTCGGCGGGGGGCGCGTTTGATGCTCATAAGCTATCCGAGGGCTGACCTAGAGTTCACAGCATTAGCTTGCCCACCTAGGCAAACGAATTCCCAGCGGCGCACGATTTGTAGCAATGGGTCACGCTTGGGCTAGCACGTGGGCTAGGGCGTAGACCACATTTACACCCACGTTATCGCCTTCTTTATTGGTGGCGGCAGCGATGGTGGCGGAGCGACCGGCTAGGGCCGAAAAGTGAAAAGCTGCGATCGAATAGCCTGGCCCGCCACCGTTGTGCCCCGCGACTCGACCATAGGGCGATGCGGTATCCACAAACAGTCCTAGCCCGCAGCCCACATTTTGCAGGGGTGAGTACGGCCCCAAGCTGTGAACCGGCTGAGCCATCTGCTCTACCAGCGTTGGGTCGAGAATATGACCTGTGATTAGGGCATGCATCATCTTGGCCAGCTCTGCTGCCGTAGACACCACTACTCCATGGGAAACCCAGCCGGGATGGTAGCGCTGCGACATATCCTCAAGCTCATCGCCAAATATAGACGTATAGCCTGGCGTCAGGCCCGTGACATCGTCTAGCGAAGCGGCGACAAAGGTCTGCTTCAAGCCCAAGGGCGCAAAGAATAGCTCGTCTAAATAGCCCTGCATAGATTGCCCTGTGACCTTCTCTAGCAGCAGCTTGAGCGCTAAATAGCCAATGTTGGAATAGGACCAGCCCTGGCCAGGGTCAAACAGCAATCCTCGACTAGAGGCCACCTCAAGAAAGGCCTCGGGCGACCAGGGAGCACTAGGGGTTGCTTTTACCGCCTCGTTGTAGGCCGGCAGACCACCGTAATCGGGCAAGCCGCTGCTATGGCTGAGAATCTGACGCAGGGTAATGGGCGTTGCGACTAGAAAATCTAACCAATAATCTTGAATAGGTGTGTCCAGACTAAGGCATCCTTCGCTAACTTGGTGCAGAACCGCCGCCGCAATGAGCGATTTAGTCACACTGTAGATATAGAAGCTGGCGTCGGTGGAGAGCGGTATCGTCTGGCTCAGGTCTTGATGCCCTACGCCCATAGCGAGCGAGGGCTTGCCTTCTATACGAATGGCGATCGCCGCCCCCAGCATTTGAGCCTGAGTCAGCGTTTGGTCAACCGCTTCTTTAAGCGCCACTTGCATGCCTTGATCCATACAATTCAAGCTCGATACTTTGACAGACTTCTCGAATGGTTTGCCGCAGCCACAGATTGGCCGCATCGCGATCGCTGAGTTTGCTCCAAGCCATCGAGATTACCCAGTGGGGCACATCAAGGGGGAGTTCAAAGACCTGTAGGGGATAGTACTGGAGAAAGTGCTGTTCTAGGCAGGAGGGAATGGCTGCAAGGAGATCAGAGGTGGCGATCGCCGTTGGTAATGCCAACCAGTAGGGCACCGTCAGCGCAACGCGCCGCTGTAGACCTTGCTCAGCCAGAATTTGGTCAACAATACCGACGGCATCCCGCCGCAGCGTAAAGAGCGCGTGGGGAAATGCAACAAAATTCTCTAGGCTAACTTTGTCATTTTCAAGGGCGGGATGATTTAATCGACAGACTCCAAGGAATCGCTCCATTAGCAGGTTTTCTTCAAGAACATGGCTGGGCAAATCTGCAAACGTTCCCAGTGCCAAGTCGATGATTTCACCTTCAATTAACTCTACAAATGACTCTTTTTCGACAGTAATCAAGCGTAGACCAATGTGCGGTGCTTGTTGCTTAAATGCGACTAGTATTTTTGGCAAAATCAAGTTGGCAAAATAGTCAGATGTAGCGAAGGTAAATACCCGTTGCGAACTGAGCGGGGTGAAGGAGTGCGGTTCTGCCAAGGTGGCTCGAATGGTATCTAGGGCTGCGGTGATCTGGGGGGCGATCGCATTAGCCTTGGCGGTAGGCCGCATTTCTCGCCCTACCCGCACGAACAGGTCGTCATCAAAGAGCGATCGCAATCTGCCCAAGCTTGCGCTCATAGCAGGTTGCCCTACATGAAGGCTTTTGAGCCGCTGCTGTAACGCTTTTCGAATCATACAGCGCCTCAAAAGCCACCAATAGGTTGAGGTCGATAGCCCCTAGCTCAATCATTTTGGTTGATGGATTGCATCTTAACTATCAATTTGATTTATTTTAATCCTGCCTCTATCGTGGGCGTAAGGCGTAAAGAAAGCAAACCATGAGTGATATAGAATCTCAAAATTTGGCAATTGCTCATCGATTTGTCGCCCAATTTCTGGGGAAAGGCGATCTGAGCATCGCAGCGGAACTACTCGATGAAAACGTGCAGGTGACTACTGGCTTGAAGCCCAGCGGCCCCATCAATGGTATTGAAGAATACACACAGGTGTTTTCTGATTTCTACGCGGCCTTTCCCGATGTGGAACCCCTAACTATTGAAGACGGTTTTGCGGCAGGCGATCGCGTAGTAGTGCGCTTCAAGTCATTTCAGCAGCATGTGAAAGACTATTTTGGCATTCCCAAGAGCGATCGCGTCATTACCTTTCACGAAACTCACGTTATGCGCATTCTCAAAGGCAAGATTGTGGGAAACATTGTCAGCGCTACGAACTTAGAATTTGAAATGCTGATGGCTCCTGTGTTAGCGCCTTTGATTCTTAACTAACCGTTTAGAGAATGTCATGACATCTTCTATGAAGTCAGCAGCTACCTAAATTAAAAACTGCTCAACTTTGTCGGATAGGATACATGACTATTTGTTGGTTATGCGCCAACATAACTTAACGATATCTAATGCCCGAACTGTATTCTGTTCTGCGCTATAGCTATGGCCCTTCCAGATCTCTATGCCAACACACCCGTTGAGCTAGTTTCAGCTCAATCTCTAGCGACTTTTCCAATCAATACGTTTTTAGAAAACCTGGCGATCGCCCCAAATGGCGATATCTTTGTCACTAGCCACGAAGCCGGAGAAATTTTTAAGCTCGACACCCATCACAACCTCACTCAATATGCCAAGCTTGACGGCAAAGTCACGGGCATTGTTATCACCGGGTCAGACAACCTTTTGGTCAACGGATGGACTGCGGAGGGTGTGCCATTGATTGCAACGCTAGCGCAAGGAACGGTTCAGTCGTTGCAAACTGTTCCTGAGGGCGCTTTTCTCAATGGCATTACAGCCATCGCACCCGACTTGTACCTCATGGCCGATTCCTACCGAGGAGCAATTTGGCTCTTTGAATTAGCAACTAAGGCCGTTAAAGTTTGGCTAGAGCACCCGCTATTGGCCCGTAGCGACAGCGATGATCCCTTCCCAGCCGCCAACGGGTTGAAGCGATTTGGAAACGATTTATATGTATCTAACACGCAGCAAAAGCTGCTGCTGCGCATTCCCCTAAACAACAATTTGGCACCCCAAGAGCCCAAAATTTTTGTGTCGGACACTAATATTGATGATTTTGCCTTTGATGCCCACGGCAATCTCTATGGGGCAACCCATGTCTACAACAGCGTGCTGCGCATCAAGCCCGATGGCCAAACGACAATTATCGCTCAATCTGAGCAGGGGGTCACTGGCTGCACCGCTGTAGCCTTTCACGGCACAGATTTGTACGTTGTCAACAATGGAGGCATGTTTTTACCGCTACCAGGGGGCGTTGAGCCGGCCCAAATCGTACGGCTTGAGGTGGGCATTACCGGCGCACCCCACTTGGAAGCCACACCATGATTAGTGACCTTCCCGTAACGGTGGATGTAATGCAAAGCGTCAGACCCGGCAAAGACCGTGAGTTTGAGACTTTATTAGAGAAAATTATCGGCACCGCCAGCACCTTTGAAGGTTATTTAGGCTCCTCGGTCTTTCGACCTAATGAACAAAACCCGTCGGAATATCGCATCATTTTCAAGTTTGATCGGCTAGAAAATTTGAAGCGTTGGGAAAACTCCACCGCTCGTCAAAAGTTTTTGAGCGTAGCCAAAGAACTCACAGTTGATGATGGCACATTCTCAATTATTACTGGCTTAGAAACCTGGTTTACGCTGCCTGCGAAACCAGGTGTGAAACCTCCCGCCCGTTACAAGATGGTTCTAGTTTCTGGAGTGGCCATTTTTGCCATCAACCGGGTGCTGGTGTTGCTGCCTACAGCCTGGTTAGCACCATTTCCGCCGTTGGTGCAGTTACTAATTTTAGTGTTTATTACAACGGCGCTAATGACCTATGTAGTCATGCCTAGGCTGACCAAGTTACTAGCTAGTTGGCTCTATCCCCAGCTTTAGTTACCCACTCAAACCAGGAGAAAAGTTATGGCAAAGTTGTGCGTCATTGTAGGTATGGGTGAAGGCAACGGCATGGCGATCGCCCGCAAGTTTGCTAGTCAAGGCTTTGCGATCGCTATGGTCGCCCGTAACGAAGCCAAGCTGAAAGCCTACCAAGCCACCTTTGAAACCGAGGGTATCACCTCCCACTATTTCTTAGCCGATGCAGGGGATGAGGCCGCCCTAACGGCTGCGTTTGCCGCTATTCAAACCCAGTCGGGCACGCCAGAAGTGCTAATCTACAACGCCGCGGTGCCCCGCATGGAAAGCGTATTGCAGACCAGATACGACACCTTGGTCAACGACTTTAAAGCCAATGTAGCGGGGGCGATCGCCTGCGTTCAAGCTATCCTGCCCGCGATGCAGACTGAGCAAAAAGGCACGCTGCTGTTCACGGGCGGCGGGTTTGTCCTCTACCCCGACCCCAACTTTGTCTCTCTTTCCTTAGGCAAAGCGGGCATTCGGGTGCTGGCCAGTACGCTCCACGCTGCACTGAAGGATTCGCCAATTAAAGTCGGTACTGTCACCATCTGCGGCACAGTCAACGGCGATGACCCCAAGTACAGCAGCGACCTGATTGCTGAAGAATACTGGAAGCTCCACATTGCTGAAAATGGGGAATACGAAACGATCTATTGATCTAACATCTAGCCCATCCACTACCCCAGGTATTGGGGTGGTGGATGGGCTAGATCTGAATTTGTGGCGGCGGTCGCAGCCACCTTAACTAGCCTAAAGCTGGCCAAAGCCCTTCTTTTTCTTATGAGCTTTTTGCTTCTTATTGCTGGGGGCACGAAACCCTGGCTGAGGCCCGCCGCCCATGCCCGGTAGCCCCGGCATTCCACCGCCCATACCCGGCATACCGCCACCCATGCCGGGCATACCACCCATACCAGGGAAGCCACCGCCCCGACCCATCTGCTGCATCATAGTGCGCATTTTAGTAAAGTCGCTGACCAGCTTGCCCACGTCTTTTTCTTGATGGCCCGAGCCTTTGGCAATGCGGCGGCGGCGGCTGGGTGAGCTAGAGAGCAAGTTGGGCTGCTTGCGCTCCTGGGTGGTCATGGAGTTGATCATGGCTTCGCAGCGCTTGAGCTGAGCCTCGCCCTGTTCTAGCATGTCTCCAGTAATCTGCTTGCCCATACCTGGGATCAGCTTCATGATGCCGCCCAAGGAGCCCATGCTCTTCATAAAGCGCATCTGCTTGAGAAAGTCGTCGAAGTCAAACTCGGCTTCGAGAATTTTCTGCGTCAGCTTTTCGGCATCGGCAATGTCAACGGCTTCCTGAGCTTTTTCGACCAGAGTAAGCACATCGCCCATGCCCAAAATGCGGGAGGCCATGCGATCGGGGTAGAAGGGTTGCAGAGCCTCTACCTTTTCGCCCACACCAATGAACTTGATCGGCTGGCCCGAAATTTGCCGCACCGACAGGGCCGCACCACCGCGGGCATCGCCATCCATTTTGGTGAGAATGGCCCCGGTAATGCCAATCTCGTCGTGGAAAGTGCGGGTGAGGTTAGCAGCTTCCTGGCCGGTCATGGCATCGACTACCAGCAGCACTTCGTCGGGGTGAATGGCAGTTTTGATGTCGGCCAGTTCGGCCATCATTTTGGGGTCGATCTGCAAACGACCGGCGGTGTCGACAATGACAGTGTCAACGCCATCGGCTTTGGCTTTCTCAATGCCCTGGCGAGCGATATCCACTGGGTTGGCGTCGGTGCCCAGCTCAAACACGGGCACGTCGATCTGCTTGCCGAGGGTGACCAGCTGATCGATCGCCGCAGGGCGATAAACGTCGGTGGCGACCAGTAGGGTGCTGCGGTTTTCTTTGCGCAGGTGCAGGGCCAGCTTGGCAGTAGCAGTGGTTTTACCCGTACCCTGAAGGCCCGCCATCAGCACCACGGTGGGCTTAGTCGGAGAGTCGGCCAGAGGGGCGTTGGTGTCGCCCATGAGCCGGATGAGTTCGTCGTTCACCACTTTGATGAACTGCTGGTCGGGGCTTACCCCTTTGACCACCTCAATGCCCAAGGCGTTTTCTTTGACCTGGGCGATAAAGTCTTTGATCACCTGGAGGTTGACATCGGCCTCTAGCAGGGCACGGCGCACCTCGCGCAGGGCGCTGTCGATGTTGGACTCGCTGATTTTGTCCTGGCCACGCAGGCTTTTCCAGGCAGACTCAAGGCGATCGGACAGGGCTTCAAACATGGTTTAACGAAGAGAATAATCCTGGGGCGGAAATTCTATTCTAAGGGGTGAAGGTCCTAACCAGGAGCGCAGCTCGCCCAGCTGGGAATGACGCGCCGCGATTGGGTACCATAAACATAAACGCAAAACTCAGTCCAGGTGAGCTGACACAAATACTAGGCTGGTGTTGCGTCACAAGGGTAGGGTTTATCCCATCTCTAAAAACTCCTAGGATTCCGCAAAGATGTCAGGGCTGCTGCGGAATTCTTCTGGGTTGCTTTGTAAGACTTTTGAAGGGTACATCAAGAGCAACTATGGCAAACGAATCGTCTCGCTGCATCGATACTGATCGAATAGTTGCCCCTGAGGGGGGACTACTGATAGATATTTCGTATAGTCTGGGCGATCGCGATGAATGCGGCCAGGAGGGTGAGACCCCTGATCAAATGATGGCTCAACCAACCTTGCCCTGGCTAGAGCTGATTCAGAACTACAGCCACTTTGCCATGGCGGTGGTGGATGTAGCTACGACGATCGGCACCCCCACCCCAGCCTATCCGGTGCTGTTTGCCAACCGATACTTTTGCCGGCTGACGGGCATTTGTTCTGAGGGGAGGCACCTCGACCTCAGCTTTTTTGACCGGCTCTCAGCAGCGGATCAAAAGGGGTTGCGGGAGCAGTTTCGACGGAATTTTTTAAATGCGGTGCTGCGCTATGCCTATGGGTCAGACGACTTAGTTTCACAGCGGCTGCTCGACGAGCCGCTGGTAGTGTCGCTGGCCGACTCTGAAACCGGCGAAACCCGCCAGATTGAGCTCCGGCTGCGCACGGCAACGGGGGGCTTGCAGATAACGGCGATCGCCCCCGAGCTTCAGGCTTGCCTGGCAGACTGCTGGCCTGTGGCCCCCAGCCGCGAGCAGGTAACCAGCCAGCTGCTCGGCCAAGAACCCGCCTTTAGACAGCTGATTGCGGCCCTCAAACCAGGCCAGTACAGCGCTAGCGGCCAGATTTTGATCGAGGGCATCGACGTCACCGAGCAGGAGACCTCCAAGGCGCTGATTGAACTGCTGGTGGGTCACGAGTCAGTGCTGGGAACACGCCGCTTTGAGCAGGCCAACGAGCTGATGAAGCAGCTGTTTAGCGCTACCGACAGCTTTTTGCTGAGCGCCGAAAATAGCCAGGCCCAGCTCTTTACTCAGCTCAACCAGCCCGAGTGGCAGACTGCCAACTACGCGATCGCAGAGTTGCAGGGATCAGTCTTTTTGCGGGCAACCGATCGCCGTGAGGTGGTCAATGTGTCCGACCTCAGCCTCGAGTGCACTACGGCCTGCGAGGCCGCGATGCTAAATCAGGGGGTGCGATCGCTGCTGCTGATCCCGCTAGTGATGCGCACCGCCCGGCTGGGCGACAGCACGGCCCAGATGGTGGGCCTTGTCGGCCTCACCAGCCCTAGGCCCTACGCCTTCGACCAAGCCGATTGCAGCCGCGCCACCACGCTGATTCCAGCGCTGACGGCGGCTATGCGCCATAGTGTGCAAGACCGCTTCACCAACATTCACCCCTCAGTGCGGTGGCGGTTTGAGCAAGAGGCCGAGCGCCTGAGCCTGGGGCTGCCCCCCGCCCAGATTGTCTTTGAGAATGTCTACCCGCTCTACGGCATCTCTGATATTCGCGGCTCATCTGATGAGCGCAACCGGACGATTCAAAAAGATCTGCTAACCCAGTTTCGCCTCGCCCTGGCGGTGGTGGAAGCAGCGGGCCGGGCCGTCAACAATGCCCTGGTGGGGCAGCTGGCCCTCGATCTGGCCGACCACATTGCTTGGCTGGAGAAAGGGGTAACGGTCGATTCTGAGGTGACGCTGCTGCGCTATCTGCAAGGGGAAGTAGAGGTGCATTTTGCCTATTTTGCCCAACACAGCCCCGAGGCCGAAGCCGCGATCGCTCAGTACAAAGCCGCCATTGACGCCAACCACGGCTGCGTCTACGCCGCCCGCGCCCTGTATGACGAAACCATTGGCCACATCAACGGGCTGCTGCGCGATACCTGGACCCAGTGGCAGCAGTCGATGCAGGCGATTACCCCCCACTACTGCGATCTAGAGGCCACCGACGGCATTGACCACATGATCTACACTGGTCGGGCCATCGACCCTAATTTCACCGAGTTTCAGCTCAAGTCACTGCGCTATGAGCAGCTGCGGGCGGTGTGCGACTGCGCTCGCAAGGGGTTTTTGCTCAAGGCCGCCTACGACACCGACATGACCATTACCCACCTGGTGCTGGTGCAGGGCTACACGGTGGATATCGTCCACGACGAATCGACTGAACGCCTGTTTGATGTGCGGGGCACCCGCGACACTCGCTACGAAATCGTCAAAAAGCGCATTGACAAGGCCCGCGATGCGGAAAAGGGCGATCGCATTACCCAGCCCGGCATGCTGACGGTGGTCTATTCGACCAGCGAAGAGTGGCAGGAGTATGAGCGCTACCTGCGCTACCTGCACCGCGAAGGCATTGTGGCAGGCGACATTGAGCAGGGCACGGTAGAACCGCTCCAGGGAGTTAGCGGCCTCAAGTTTGCTCGGGTAAGGGTGAACCCTGAGTAGGGGCAGCTGCCGTAGAAATAGGCCCCAAAAGGGACCGGGTGCCTGAGAATCGTCCATTCACGCGTTGGACAACTCAACAGGCACCCGGTTCCTATCAGTCTTGATCTAGCGGCTGCGTTGCAGACCGGGAGGTAGGCCACGGTCACTGTCAGCCTGGCGTTGAAGGCCGCGGGGCAGGCCGCGATCGCCATCGACCTGGCGTTGCAGACCCGGAGGTAAATTCTGCTCCTCTGAGGCGGTGGTGACTACAGCAGTCTCAGACTCAGGGGTCTCAACTTCAAGCGGTTCGACGAGAACGGCCTCGACAGTTTCGAGCGTGACCTCGGAGGTTTCTACCGTCACGGCAGGGGATTCTACCTGGGGTACCACCTCTTGCACTGCAGATGCGCTGGGCTGAGGACGCTGCCCTTGGTCTTGTCCAGGGCGGGCGTCTGCGGCGGTGGCGGCTAGGGCAGCGGTGGCCAAAATGCTGAGGGTAGCTAGGGCAAGTTGCGATCGCAGGCTCATGATGGTCATCCTTGGGTCAACAACGAGGGAGCAGCACGCCCAATTCCGTGTGAGCCGCTGCCTTTATGTATCCAAGGTAACCGTGGGGGGTCGAACCCCTCATCTGTGGATACACCCATCTCCGTCGCAGAGGGGATAAACCGAGTCGTAGCGCGCCTGACGCTTACCAAACAGCTCGTAGCGGCGATCGCGCACCACGGCGTAGATCGAGTCGCCCACCGCCTTGGCTCCAGGCAGCGCTCGATAGGCTTGGATAAAGGGGTTGCTCAGGGGCAGCAAACGGCCAATTTCTTCGGCGGCATCACTGCCCTGCCAGCGGCGCTCAGGGGCCTGCTTGTCAATCACAATCATGCCGGCTTCGCAGTCTTGGGAACTAATGCCGTAGAGAGCCAAAGTAGCCTCGTCCTGCATGGGCACGTACTGAAACTGGGTGCCCTGATCGAGCGACTCCAGCAGTTGCACTAGACTGACGCAGAGGTTACAGTTACCGTCATAAATCACACAGTACATAGTAGTATTGCTGCTGATGGGTCGCCTTATTATCTTAGCCATCCGCTGATTGAGTTTCAGCTGTGGGGTAGATTAGCTCGCACTGCTTTCTTCCTGAAATCGACGCTATATCTTGTCTTATCTCTTTGGGATAGCCGTTGGCCCTTAAGTAGGGGTTTAAGCTCTCTGAGGCGTCCACTTCAGAGCACCGACGAGATCGGGCAGCACGCTAACGCATGACCCACGGCCTAGGGTTGCGGGCAACGCCCTAGCCGGTGCATTTACCTCAGCAAAAACTAATGGTTGTGAAAAGACTGATCGATGGACGGTTTCAGTTCATTCGAGTTGTCAGTACTAAGGCCTACACCAAGACCTACCTGATGACCGATCATGGCGATCCGGCAAAGGCGAAGTGCATTGTTAAGCATTTGCAGCTGCCCTCTCACAACACCATTACCCTAAAATTTCTCAACGATTTGCTGGCCAAGCGGGTTAACCTGCTCAAGCGCATGGGCGATCACGAAGCGATCGCCAAAAACCTCTCTACGGTTCAGGAGGGGCAAGACTTTTACTGGGTGCGCGACTATGTTGCAGGCCATTCTCTCATGGCTGAACTGGCTGAAGGCAAACCCAGATCAGAGGCCGAGGTACTGCGCTTTTTAGTCGAGAGCCTGGAAATTTTAGACCTGATCCAACGCCACGGCATTGCCCACCAAAATCTGCACCCCAACAACCTGATTCGGCACCGCGATCGCGGCCACCTGGTGCTGGTAGATTTTGGCCTGATTCAGGATGCGGGCACTCCAGAGCCGAGCTTGGACAACGGCAACTCCGCAACTCTCACCGCCGAGTCAGCCTACTTGCCCCAGGTCAAACACCGCCAGTACACCCGCTTTGCTACCGACCACTTTGCCTTGGGCATGATTGCCATGCAGATGGCCACGGGCCTGTCTAACGAGGCAATTCCTCGCCTTAACCAGGATGATTTCTTAGCCCAGATCAAGCTCCAACTTGACGAGTGCTCAACCCTGGGCAACCCCCTCAAAGACATTCTGACCAAAATGGTGTCGCCTCAGCCCGAGACGCAGTATCACCAGGCCAAAGACGTTTTGCTGGACCTAGCCGAGCGAGTGGGCCCCGCTGCCCCAGCGGCTGCAGCCGAGCCCACTAGCCCCCCGCCCCCGGAGAACGGCGCTGTGGATTCAGAACGGTTAGCGTCAATGCCGACTCCGGCTTCCCGTTCCGCCCGCCTTAACCGTCGCCCCAAGGTCTGGCTGGGCGCGGGGATCGCGATCGCCCTGCTGACGGTGGCGGGGGTGTTTTTGCTACGCATTCCCCAACGCATGACGGTCAATGGCTTACTGCAGCAGGCCGAGGCCGCTAAGCAGGTGGGGCAAAAGAATGACTCGCTCAACTACCTCAACCAGGCTATCAATCTAAAGCCCGACCATGGCAAGGCCCTAGCCCAGCGCTCTACGCTGCTGTGGGAAAATGGGCAGTCGGAGGAGGCCCTGCAAGACCTGACCAATGCCATTCAGAACGACCCCGACACGGCCGCCTGGTACTTTCAGCGGGGCAACCTGCGCTTTCACCTAGGAGATTTGCAGGGGGCGATCGCCGACTACGGCGATGCCCTAGAGCGCGAAACCACCTACGTTGACGCCCATATCAACCGGGGCAATGCCCGGGCCGAGCTGGGGGACGAAGAGGGAGCCCTGCAAGACTACACCGCCGCCATCAACCTGGCCAAGGATCCGGAAAGCAAGGCCGATGCCTACCTCAATCGGTGCCTATCGCTTTCCAATTTGGCAGACCACGCCGCTGCCCTCAACGACTGCACCGAGGCCGTCAACCTGCGCCCCAACAACAGCCTGGCCTACGAAAACCGAGGGCTAGTCAAGCGGCGCCTCAACGATTTTCAGGGGGCGATTCAAGACTTTACGATCGCAATTCAGATCAATGCGGGCAGCCCGGAGCCTTACTACAATCGCGGTTTGACGCGCCAAGATCTGGGCGACTACGCTGGAGCCATGGCCGATTTCAATCAAACGATTCAGCTCAATCCCGATCATCCCTTTGCCCATTACGACCGAGGGTTGCTCCATGCGGAGCTGGGGGATATTGAGAGCGCGATCGCTGATTTAGAAACCGTAGCTAGCGCCTGTCTCGACGTCAGCCGCCTGGGCTGCTTTGACGACGCCAAATATCAGCTAGAAAAGCTCCGAGCTATTCAGGGAGAAGAACCCTAGCTGCCGCGCATCTGCCGCCGCCCGCTGCCCGACCGTTTTTTACCTTGAACGTAGCTGCTAGCAACCGTATCCGCGTTAACCTCAGCAGCCTCTACGGGAGCTAACGGGGCAGCAGCCGTCTGCGGAGACAGCGCCACATAGCTCAGTCCACCCACGCCACCAACTAAAACAGCAGCCAACACTACAGAGAAACGATGCCACATGATGGTATTCCAAATCTGGACAGTTACCTCTTCTCTGTGGCCGAAAAAAATCCAGCTGTTTCTGATGTAGCAAAAGTGACAAGTTGGTGAACTATTGAGCGGGTTCTTAAAGATTGAGTACAAATACTGCTCAGCCCACTTTGGCAGTTGACGACCCTAAGTACGGTTGTTAACCTAGCCGCCTTTTGCTGTGCACTGTATACAGAAGCGTTCTTTATAGTGAGAACTATCGACGATGAAACCCAAGGCTCTGCGCCAGCAGGCCACAGCCCTGGCAATATGCCCATCCCAGCAGTTAGGAGCGATCCATGTACAACCTGAAGGCGGTGATTATTGGAGCCGGCATTGGTGGATTGACCACGGGCATCGCCATGCGGCAGGCAGGGTACCAGGTTGAAATTTACGATCGCGCCCAAGAACTGCGACCCGCCGGTGCCGGTATCTCGCTCTGGTCGAACGGAGTCAAGGTGCTCAACCGCTTAGGGCTGGGGGAAAAGCTCGCTGCCATTGGCGGCGAGATGAACGCTATGGAGTACCGCAGCCACACCGATGAATCCCTGAGCTACGTCGATCTGCGCCCCCTGTTTGAGCGGGTGGGCCAGCGCCCCTACCCCGTAGCCCGTACCGATCTGCAAACCATGCTGCTCGAAGCCTTTGGCCCCGAGGATGTGCACTTGGGCATGCTCTGCACCGGCGTTGAGCAAGATGAGCACAGCGCCACCGCCGTTTTTGAGACTGGGGAGCGGGCGAGCGGCGACCTGGTAGTGGGGGCCGACGGCATTCATTCAGCGGTGCGGACCCATGTGGTAGGACAGGTCGATCGCCGCTATGCCCGCTACGTCAACTGGAATGGCCTGGTCAAGGCTGACCCTGAACTGTGCGACCCAAACCTGTGGGTGCTCTACGTGGGCGATAGCAAGCGCGCCTCGATGATGCCGGTGGGGGGCGATCGCTTTTACTTTTTCTTTGGGGCACCGATGGCTGAGGGCACCCAGGTTGAGCCCACCTACCGCCAGGATGAACTGTCAAAAATCTTTCAGGGCTGGCCCGAGCCGGTGCAAAAGCTCATTCAAGCCCTTGACCCAGAGCAGACCAATCGCCTAGAGATTGGCGACATCGACCCGCTAGATTGCTTAGTGAAAGGACGCATTGCCCTGGTAGGCGACTCAGCCCACGCCACCACCCCCACCTTGGGCCAGGGCGGCTGTCAGGCGATCGAAGATGCCGAAGTGCTGACCCGCTACCTGCACACCACCAACATTGGCGTGGCCGACGCCCTCAAGCGCTATGAGACGGCCCGCAAAGACCGCACCGCCGAGCTAGTGCTCAAGGCCCGCAAGCGCACCAGCATCATCTACGGCTATGTACCCAAGGCCACCCAGCAGTGGTACAGCGACCTCAAGCAAGAGCCGCCCGAGGCCGTCATTGACGCCCTGGCCAAGGTGATTTTAGCTGGCCCCATGGGCTAGCAAGCGCGTATTGGAACTAGCGGATTGTGAGTCTTCTCAGCGCCATCAGGATTCTGCTAGCAGAATAATCATGTCCTGGGGCTGAAACTCAACGGGCTGATCCTTAGGGGGATTGAGCACGACTCCGTAGGATTGGGCTAGGTTTTTGGCACTGGCTTTACGCCGATATCCAATGGCTGATTCTCCCCGCTGTCTAGCAGCTTCTACCACGGTATAAAAATTGACGGGGCGATCGCTAGTTACATAGTGACCAGCCGGTTTGAGGTAAATTTCTGACCCTTCTGGGCTAAAGAGATCGGTCAAGACCGCATTAATATTTTTTTGTTCTGCAACCTGCGCCAGCATGAGGCTAATGAGCTGCTCACTAATGACGAAATCATCTGGGCGGGCGACCTGCGCCAGGGTTTGATTGCGAACATCTAAAAATTCGGTGACGATCTGGCAATCGTGGTGATGGCGATCGCAAATATCCCGCAAATGCAGAAGCGTTACCAGCGTATGGGCATCGGCTTGATCGGCATTAAGGGCCGAATTACACAGCACAACGGCATGGTTATACTGCGTTAAATTGAGATTTTCTAGCACATCGCGATCGGTAGGATCCCCTTGCTGATAGCTGACCGTTTGTCGTTGAAGGCGCAGCGTTATCTCCGACAAATTCGCCTCTGCGGCGGGGAACTCTGCAACAACCATGACGCTTGAACCGGGAGCCACGTATTGATCTAAAAGTTGAATAATGGTCTCGGTGCGGTCATTCCAGCCCAAAATTAGGGTGTGCTCGGCTGCGGCTGGGGTGAGCTCAGCTAACTGAATAGCTTGATGATCAATTGGAGCATCGGCTGATTGATTTAAGTAAGTTGTATCGTCATCTTCACTAATAACAATCAAGCGCTCTGAAGTCTGCAAGCGCCGCTCACTGGGAGGGTTGAGTTGAATATCACCATCGACATTTTGAATGCCAATTACGACTGAGTTGTTGTAGGCCAAAAGTGCCTCACCATAGGTCTTGCCATATAGTGCAGGCTCTTCTCGAAAGTAAATTTCATCGCCGCTGAAGTTCAACAAATCGATGTAAACCGTTGACAACCCCGACTGTCGACAGGTCTGCACAACAATGCGCGAAATTAAGTCGTTACTAAGCAAAGGCTCTATATCGTCATGGGCAATTAGCTTAAGAACATCCAGGGTTTTTGGGTTTTGTACCTGGGCGACTAGGTGATAGGGCTGGGGATGCGATCTAGGAATCGTAGTAATCGCTAACAATGTTTTGACTAACTGCGCATCTCCGTGGTCTACGGTTGGGTTCAAGATCACAATAGAACGCGCCGTTTGAATATTTACAATGCCCAGATCGGCCATATTGCTGGGGCTGCCGGTGCGGCATACTAGACGAATCCGAGGTAATTTCCCCAGCACTTCAGCTAGGGCCATTTCCATCTCAATTTTGTCTTTGTCGCTGAGGATCACAATGCAGGTGTCTGAGCGGTTGGCATTAGCCAGCGATAACTCTGAAATGAGGGTAAAAATTTGCAGCGACCAACCCAAAATCACAATGTGGTCGGTTTCGATGACGCGCGATCGCCCTTTGCGCAGGTCTTCTAGCTTGGCATCAATGCCGCTGCTGAGCAGACCAATGAGCGTGCTGACGACAAAGATGCCGCCAAAAGTGACAAACAGCATAAGCAGGCGAAACCCCCAGCCTGTGTCGCCCCCCACTGCGCCTGAGTCAAGGGTCCGCATCAACACGCCCCACAGGGCTTCGGGAAGATTGAGGCGATCGCTGCCCTCTGGTGCAAGCCCCGAGAGGCTCACCAAAATCGCCATCAGCACAATAAATACTAGGGATACCAACGCTAGGCCACTCACCAGCGCCACGGTCCCTCGGGCCATGAAGTTGTCAAACCTGTAGCGCAATCGGCCACCAAGCGTGCTGTTGTGCTGTTTGTTGCGAAGTGTTGAGCGGCGATGAACGGATTTTGACATAGAGGGGTTGGCTAACCAGTTGGCATTGAATGTTCTAAGACATTCAGAGTATGCAATAGTTTTCCCGGTTAATTATTGATTGCACCGCCCTGACTCAGTGTTTACAGATATATCTTGGGTGCAGAACGACGCTTCTCTAGCCAAAATTCATGAACTAAAACCGTCCATATTGCAAGAGGACGATTCAGACCAATAACAAAATTTAGCAATAGTAGATCAGCTTTGCTCATTTGCTGCCACAGATTGTTAACTACGTATCTAAATATGTTATTGAATGCTATGAAAAGCCAAGTTTGATTGGTCGATTTGATAACAGACAAGCTTTAAGCATTATCCTACTGAGGGCTAATACCACATCCGAATCACATAGCCCCGACTCCCAAGAAGCCAAACTGTAAGGGGCAAACTTTGAAGTTTCAAAACTTTATTCATCGGAATCATGATTAACTCTGAAATCAGAGGTATTACTAGCACTTTTGAGAGGCAAAACCGCCTGATTCCAAGGGTATTTCACACTTCGCTATAGAGCTTAAACCGCTACACCTGCTCGACTAGGTGGACAAGTCAGTCAACTCCAGCATTTCAGCTCAAGACCGAAATGTTTGAAATTCACGACCGAGCAATGGGCGCTTTGGTGGCCTAGGTCAGAGTCAAGGTCTCCCAAACAGATCGAGCTGTTCTGAAGGGTCATAAGCACCTGCCAAATCTTTTGATCGGCGGCGGGGCTTACTCGGCTGAGGCGCTTCACCCCGTAATCCTACGGCGATCGTGCTGTTGCGCTCAATTTCGCGCATCACATCGCGAGCCCGCTGGATGACAGAGGTGGGCAACCCCGCCAGCCGCCCTGCCTCAATGCCGTAGGATTTGTCGGCTCCGCCAGGCTGCACCTGGTGCAAAAAGATAATCTGGTCAGGCATTTCTTTGACCGTCACCTGGTAGTTGGCCACGTTGGGAATCAGCGCCGCCAGCTCGTTCAGCTCGTGGTAGTGGGTGGCGAAAATGGTGCGGGCTTCGATCTCAACTGCCAGGTGCTCAGCCACCGCCCAGGCGATGGAGAGGCCGTCGAAGGTAGCGGTGCCCCGGCCAATTTCGTCGAGCAGCACCAGGGACCTAGGCGTAGCGTGGTTCAAAATGTTCGCCGTCTCATTCATTTCCACCATGAAGGTGGATTGGCCGCTAGCCAGGTCGTCAACGGCACCGACGCGGGTGAAGATGCGATCGCACACCCCCAGCCGCGCCCCCTTGGCAGGCACAAAGCTGCCCATTTGCGCCATCAGCTGAATTAGCCCCACCTGGCGCAGATAGCAGCTCTTGCCGCTGGCGTTGGGGCCGGTAAGAATGATCAGATCTTGGGGATGGTCGGCGTCGCGATCGCTCGGGATCGTTCCCATGTAGTTGGAATTGGGCACAAAGAACCCAGCCGGGAGCAGCTGTTCGACCACGGGGTGGCGGCCCTCGGTGACGGCGATCGCCCGCGACTCATCCATCTCGGGACAGCAGTAGCCTTGGAAGATGGCCACTTCTGCCAAGCCGCACAGCACATCGGCGGCCGCTACTGCTGAGGCCACTTTGCGAATCAGTTCGACCTGCTCGCCCACCTGCTCGCGTAGCCGGTTGAAGATCTCGTACTCCAGGGCATTGATCTCAGACTCAATGTTGAAGACCCGCGTTTCCCGCTCCTTGAGTTCGGGGGTGATGTAGCGCTCTTCGTTGGTGAGGGTCTGCTTGCGGATGTAGTCGTCGGGAGCCTGGTCGGCGCGGGCGCGGGAAATGCTGATGTAGTAGCCAAAGGCTTTGTTAAAGCCAACTTTGAGCGTGGAGATGCCGGTACGCTGGCGCTCGGCGGGTTCTAGCTCCGCAATCCACTTTTGGTCGTCCACCGCTTGCTGGCGCAGGTCGTCGAGCTGGGTGTTGACGCCATCACGAATTAGGTGGCCTTCGGTGAGGTAGAGGGGTGGGGTCTCGACCAGGTGCGATCGCAGCGTTTGCCCCAGCTGCTCTAGCTCCGGCGGCACGTACTGCAAGGCTTGCAGGTAAGGCGAGGTCGCTTTTTCTGCCAAAGCTGCCAAGTCAGGCAGCCGCAAAAACGAATCCGCCAAGGCAACGAGATCCCTGGCGTTGGCGGTGCCAGATCCAGCTCGACCCGCTAGCCGTTCTAAGTCATAGATCTGCTTCAGCTTGTGCTGGAGCATCTGCCGCAGGTTGCCGTCCTGCAACAGTTCCACGATTGTGGACTGCCGCTGTTGGATGCCCTTCACGTCCAGCAGCGGTTGCAGTAGCCAACGGCGCAGGGTGCGCCCGCCCATGGCCGTAACGGTGCGATCGAGCGCCCACAGTAAAGAGCCGTTGTAGGTGCCATCCCGTGCCGTCTCGGTAATTTCTAGATTGCGGCGGGTCTGGTGATCGATCACCAAGTAGGCGGCTAGGGTGTAGGTGCAGAGGGGCTGAAGCGGAGCCTGCACGGTCTTCTGTGTCTCTTCGACGTAGTGCAGCAGGCCGCCCGCTGCCCGCACCGCCAGGGGCAAGTGGTCGCAGCCCAGCCCTTCTAGTGACCTGAGCCGAAACCGCTGGAGCAATCGCTGCCGCGCCTCGCTTTGGCTATAGGGACCTTGGGGCCGCAGGGTGTAGCAAAACTGACGCGGCAGGCAGTCCGGCAATTGGTCAGACTGATCTCCCGGACGCAGCATTGCCCCCAAGTTGGGCGCATCCACCGGAAAAAGCACCTCGGCGGGCTGAAGCCTGAGCAATTCCTGACAGAGCTGATCGAGGTCTTCCCCTTGGGTAGTGAGAAATTCTCCAGTGGAGACATCGGCATGGGCCATTCCCCAGTGGTGACCAGCCACCACTACAGAGGCCAAAAAGTTGTTTTGGCTGGCGCTCAGCATACCCTCTTCGATCACGGTGCCGGGGGTGATGACGCGGGTGACTTCGCGCTTGACCAATCCCTGAGCAACCGCCGGATCCTCAACTTGGTCGCAGATGGCGATCGCATAGCCCCGTTCAACCAGCAGCGTGCAGTAGCGATCGAGGGCGTGGTGGGGAATGCCCGCCAGCGGCACCCGGCCAATCTGCTTGCCCGCCTCTTTGCTAGTCAGCACCAGCTCTAGCTCGCGGGCGATCGCGATCGCATCTTGAAAAAAGGTTTCAAAAAAGTCGCCCACCCGGTACAGCACCAGGGCGTGGGGATACTGCTCCTTCATTTCCACGTAGTGGCGCATCATCGGCGTCAGGTCATCCCAATTTACCGAGTGGTGGTCGGCGTAGCGCACCGTGTGCTTGGCCAACCGCTCGGGAATGGGGGGCGGGCTATCAGCGGAGGGGGAAGAACCGGGCATGGATTGTGTCAGATGTTACGCACCGTTAAGCTTCGTTGCACGGTCCGTAAGGGGTACAGAGCCTATGTTAGTTTCGATATCGTTGCATATGTTATCGATGTTTAATAGAAGAGAGGTTGTTTCCGTGGCCCTGTCAGAAAACTTTGCTCCAGCCCTGACCGAAACCCGCGAAGACTTTTCCGAATACGTCGCCCATCTCCAGCTCCACATGACGCTCCAGGCCCGTAACCTGGTGCCTTCCCTCAGCAATACCGGCGATAGCCGCCACCACCTGCTGCACCAAACCCAGGCCGATATCGAGAAATTCGTCTCCCGCCAGGGGTTCTAGAGAACTCGTTTAGAGCAGTTGTTAAACCGGAATTCTGGGCTGTAGCCGCGTATTGAGGCCAGCCCAGGGTTCCGTTTTTTTGTAGGCCGCATTGCCCGGTTCAACCGCCTACCAACCTTCAGCTATGACCTGCCATCTCGCCCGCATCGATCGTTTTCCCGTCAAATCATTAGATGGGGTTTCGGTGTCTCAGGCCACGGTATTGGCCAGTGGGGCACTGGAGGGCGATCGCACCTACGCCATCTTCGACGCCCAAAACCGCCTAATCAACGGCAAGCGCAACGCCGCCATCCACCGTCTGCGCGCCACCTTTACCAAGAATGGCGAGGTGATTACGCTAGCGATCGAGGGGGATAACGCGTCAACCACGTTTCGGATGCAGGAGCAGGAATCGCAGCTCGAAGCCTGGCTGAGCGACTACTTTCAGCAGTCCGTTACCCTGCGAGAAAACCATAACCTGGGCTTTCCAGATGATACCAACGCCGCCGGACCAACCATCGTCAGCACAGCCACGCTAGCCGCCGTCGCTGCCTGGCACAACCTCACCCTTGAAGAAACCCGCCGCCGCTTTCGCACCAATTTAGAAATTGACGGTGTCCCCGCCTTCTGGGAAGACCAGCTCTTTAGCCCCGACTCAGCCCCTGTACGCTTTACGATCGGGAATGTGGTGCTAGAAGGCATCAACCCCTGCCAGCGCTGCATCGTCCCGACCCGCGACGCCCTAACTGGCAACGCCACCACCAACTTTCAAAAAACCTTCTCTCAACAGCGGGCCGCCACCCTGCCCGACTGGGCTCCCTCGTCACAGTTCAATCACTTCTATAAGCTAGCGGTCAACACCAACATCGTCGGCCAGGGCGGCCACACACTCAAGGTGGGGGATAGTGTTAGCTTGATTTAAGCGGCGTCCCTTGCCCAACGTTTTCCAGGGATAGCCATGCCCATGATTGCTAGCCCGGCCTCTGCCTACGTTCACATTCCCTTTTGCCGCCGTCGTTGCTTCTACTGCGACTTCCCTATCTCAGTGCTGGGCAATCAGCAGCGGGGCGAAACCTCCGGCACAGTCGAGAGCTACGTAGACCGGCTGTGCGAAGAGATTGCAGCGACTCCAAAGCTCAACGAGCACCCCTTACAGACCGTATTCTTCGGCGGCGGCACCCCTTCTTTGCTCTCCGTCCCCCAGCTCAAACAAATTCTCGCCCAGCTCGACCAGCACCTCGGCATTGACCCCACAGCCGAGATCTCCATGGAAATGGACCCTGGCACCTTTGATCTAGAGCATCTTCAGGGCTACCTAGCCGCAGGCATCACCCGCATCAGTCTCGGTGTGCAAGCGCTGGACGACACAACGTTGGAGAGCTGTGGCCGCTATCACCGCGTTGTTGATGTCTATCGCGCCGTGGACTGGTTACACCAAGTCGCCATGCCCAACTGGAGCCTAGATTTGATTTCGGGACTGCCCTATCAGACCCTAACTGATTGGGAAATTGGCTTGTCTAAGGCGGTAGCCCTCCACCCCCATCACCTATCAATCTACGATCTAACGGTGGAACCTCAGACAGTATTCGCCAAGCGCTACCAGCCGGGCGACCAGCCTCTGCCCACGGATGAGCAAACGGCGGCGATGTATCAACTCGCCCAAGCGTTTCTCACTGCCCAAGGCTACGAGCACTACGAAGTCTCTAACTACGCCCAGCCAGGCCACCAATGTCATCATAATTTGACCTACTGGCGCAATCAGCCCTACTACGGCTTTGGCCTCGGAGCGACCAGCTACACCCAGCTCCAGCGCGTTAGCCGTCCCCGCACCTTGGCGACCTATGGCGACTGGGTAAACGAGTTTCAGGCTGCTGAAGGAATCCACAGCGAACCTCCGACACCAACCCTGGAGCAACTGCTGGATCGGCTGATGTTGGGCTTGCGATTAAAGGAGGGGATCAGTGGGGATGAGCTGCGATCGCTCTGCGACCCCACCACTTGGGACACCCTGCGCTCAGCCCTCAACCTCCACATCGCTCAAGGCTGGGTAATTCTAGACGGCGATACCTGGGATACGCTTCAGCGCCTAAGCCTCAGCGATCCCGAAGGTTTTTTGTTCTCTAACGTTGTGCTCTCTGACTGCTTTCGTGCGATCGATGACTTGGTTGACAATTGAAGTTTTAGGGAGCTGAATCTGAGCCTTAACTTGCGAAGCAGCTTGCGAGATTAAACACCTTAAATGGTGCATCGCTCTGCGGATGCACCCTACATCCCTACACTACCCATCCACCCGCCCACGCATCCACCCTCCTACCCATCCACACACACCGCCAAAAGTAACCACACACTAATGCCCCGCTCCGCCTTTGCAGTAAAGTAGATCCCTGTGACATTTTTATGGCTGACCCATGCCCAAGGTTCTAGTTTCCGACCCCGTTGACCAGGCGGGCCTCGATATTCTTTCCCAAGTTGCTCAAGTAGATGTCAACACCAGCCTTTCACCTGAGGAACTGGTGGCTGCCATCGGCGACTACGACGCGCTGATGATTCGCTCTGGCACCAAGGTGACCAAGGCCGTCATCGATGCGGGGCAGAACCTAAAAATTATTGGTCGGGCTGGAGTTGGGGTCGATAACGTCGATGTGCCCGAGGCCACCCGGCGGGGCATTGTGGTGGTCAACTCCCCAGAAGGCAACACCATTGCCGCCGCCGAGCACGCCCTGGCCATGATGATGTCGATGTCGCGCTACATTCCCAGCGCCGATCGCTCCGTTAAATCTGGCGAATGGAAGCGCAAAGACTTCACCGGGGTCGAAATCTATAAGAAAACCTTAGGAGTGGTGGGCCTGGGCAAAATTGGCTCCCACGTGGCTACCGTAGCGCGGGCCATGGGCATGAAGCTGCTAGC
This sequence comes from Leptolyngbya subtilissima AS-A7, assembly GCF_039962255.1. Lineage (NCBI taxonomy): Bacteria > Bacillati > Cyanobacteriota > Cyanophyceae > Leptolyngbyales > Leptolyngbyaceae > Leptolyngbya > Leptolyngbya subtilissima. The sequence goes on from NZ_JAMPKY010000006.1 coordinate 166,774, forward strand.
CTACGACCCGTTCATTTCGGCGGAGCGGGCCGAGCAGCTGGGCTGCCGCTTGGTGGAGCTAGACCTGCTGTTCCGCGAAGCCGACTACATCACCCTGCACCTGCCTAAAACCCCCGAGACCACCCACCTGGTCAATGAAGAAGCCCTAGCGACCATGAAGCCCACGGTGCGCATCATCAACTGCGCTCGGGGCGGCATCATCGACGAAGCTGCTCTGGCTAAAGCCCTGCGCGAAGGCACCATTGGCGGGGCCGCTCTGGATGTCTACGAATCTGAACCCCTGGGCGATTCAGAGCTGCGAGAGCTAGATAAAGCCATTATTCTCACCCCCCACCTAGGAGCCTCCACCGAAGAAGCCCAGGTGAATGTGGCGATCGACGTGGCCGAGCAAATTCGCGACGTGCTGCTGGGTCTCCCGGCGCGATCGGCGGTGAATATCCCTGGTCTGCGCCCCGAGGTAATGCAAAAGCTGCGCCCCTATCTGCAACTGGCTGAAACCCTAGGCAACCTAGTGGGGCAACTGGCTGGGGGCCGGGTTGAAGAACTGACGGTGCGCCTCCAGGGCGACATTGCCGGGGGCGATACTCAGCCGATTATGGTGGCGGCGCTCAAGGGGTTGCTCTCCCACGCGCTGCAGGAGCGGGTCAACTACGTCAACGCCTCCATCGAAGCGAAAGAGCGCGGCATTCACGTGATTGAGACCCGCGACGCCGACATTCGTGACTACACCGGCTCGTTAAACCTGTCGGCAAAGGGAAGCCTGGGCGAACACTCCGTTACCGGCGTGCTGCTCGGGGGCAGCGAAATTCGCGTCACCGACATTGACGAGTTCCCCATCAACGTGCCGCCGACCCAGCACATGCTGTTTACCCTGCACCGCGATATGCCAGGCATTATCGGCAAAATTGGCTCGCTGCTCGGCAGCTTCAACGTCAACATTGCCAGCATGCAGGTGGGCCGCAAGATTGTGCGCGGCGACGCGGTCATGGCCCTCAGCCTTGATGACCCTCTGCCGGAGGGCATTCTGGATGAAATTCTCAAGGTGCCGGGCATTCGCGATGCCTATACGGTGAATCTGTAGGCTTGAGGAACCCTGTAGGATAGGCAAGGGCAACAGCGCTTGGCCTTGACGGAAAGTGGGTGGTGGGCAGTGCCCATCCTACAGGGTTACGATCAGGAGCGCATCGTAGAGATAGAGTGTTAGCCCAATTTTGATAGTTGCGAGGCAGCCCCTAGAATGGCCGTGGTTAACACCTGGTGGGAAGTAAAGGTACTGTGCGATCCATCTTTGGAGGACACAGTCTTTTGGCGGTTTGACAGCTTTGGCAGCCAGGGCACCTCAACCCAGCAGCGGGGATCATCCTGCGTGGTGCAGGCCTATTTTCCCCAGCATCGGCTAGAGCTGCTTGACCTATCGGCCATGGCCCTATTGATTAAGCAAGACGCTCTCTGCAACAATCTGGTGCTGCCCCGCATCAGCTGGCAGCTGATCGACGAAGAAGACTGGTCTAAAAGCTGGAAAGACCACTGGAAACCAGAACCAATTGGCGATCGCTTCTTGATTACCCCCGCTTGGTTAGAGCCTCCGGCAGACAACCAGCGGCTTGTGCTGCGCCTCGACCCCGGCGTGGCCTTTGGCACCGGCAACCACCCCACCACTCAGCTCTGCCTAGAGTCGCTCGAAATGCGGCTTACCTACGAAAAAACCGACGTTACTATTGCCGATATTGGCTGCGGGTCTGGCATTCTCTCGATTGGGGCGCTGCTGTTAGGAGCTAGACGGGCTTACGCCGCCGACACCGACGACTTAGCAATTCATTCGGCCGTCGGCAACCGCACCCTGAACGGGCTGACGGAGGAGCAACTACCGCTGCTGCACGGCAGTTTAGACACCATTGCCCAAGCCATTGATGCTCCCGTAGACGGCATTGTCTGCAATATTCTGGCGGAGGTGATTATGGACCTCATTCCCCAGATGCACACCGTTGTCACTCCCGATGGCTGGGGCATTCTCAGCGGCATTTTGCTCGATCAGTCGAAACTGGTGGCCGATACCCTGGAGCAGCACGGCTGGGTGGTGGCCACCCTCTGGCGGCGACAAGAGTGGTGCTGTCTCAACGTGCGGCGATCGCCCGCCTAACCCCATGAATCGTTCTGATGTCAGCTTTGTAGCTAAAGTGATCGGGCTCTCGGCAGCCCTGAGCGCCCTGATTAAGTACGGGTTGCCTATGGTGCTGACCGGATCTCAGGTGGCTCAAAACAACCCTACCTTAGGCTTGGTCGTAGCGCTGCTATTGGCTCCCTCAGCACTGATGGGCGGCCTTTTCTGGCTGCGGCGCAGCTCTAACTCCTAGGCTTGCCCATGCGCACCATCGACAGCATCAACGCCAAAATTCGCGCCGGGCAGGTGGTTGTGCAAACCGCCGAAGCCTTTAAGGTGCTGGCCAAGGAGCAAGGCATTGCTGCCGCTGCTAAAGCGGTGGATGTAGTGGTCGCTGGCACTTTTGAGCCGATGGAGTCATCGGGCGCCATGCTCAACTTGGGCCACACCGATCCGCCCATCAAGCTGCTGGAGTGTTACTTGGATGGAGTACCCGCCTACGCCGGCTTTGGTGCGGTAGATGTCTGCCTGGGAGCGAGCCAGCCAGCCGTGGCTGGGCGCGGGGCCGACCTGGGCGAGGCCGAAACCGTGCGAGAGCACGGCGGCGGCCATGTGATTGCCGATCTAATCGCTGGACGCAGTGTGCCGCTTCAGGCCACGGGCCACGGCACCGACTGCTACCCTCGCACCTCCCTCGAAACCACCATTACCCGCGACAGCATCAACCAGTTCTACCTGTTTAGCCCCAGGGGGCTCTACCAAAATTTTATTGTGGGGGTGAACGGGGGCGATCGCACCCTTTCCACCTACCTGGGTCCCCTTCAGCCCCGCCTCGGCAATGCAGTGTATGCCAACTCAGGAGCGCTATCGCCATTGCTGAATGATCCGGACCTGGAGGCCATTGGCATCGGTACCCGCATCTTTTTCGGCGGCGGTATTGGCTATCTCGCTTGGGAGGGCACCCAGCACTTTCCGCTGCAGCGCCGGTTGCCCAACCGCACCCCCATCGGCCCCGCCGCCACCCTGGCCCTGATTGGCGATGCCAAACAGATGCAGCCCTACTGGGTGAGGGGCTGCTACTTTAAGGGCTACGGCCCTTCGCTGATGCTCGGGGTTGGGGTACCGATTCCCATTCTCAACGAGCAGGTGGCGGCCCACTGTGCTGTCCAGGACGCTGACATTGTCGCCCCTGTGATGGACTTTTCCATTCCCCGACGGGTGCGGCCTACCTTTGGCTTGGTCAGCTATGCCCAGCTCAAGTCGGGCAGCATTACCATCGAAGGTCAGCCGGTGCGCACGGCACCGCTAGCCAGCATTTACATGGCCCGCCAGGTGGCCAACGAGCTCAAGACCTGGATTGAAGCTGGACAGTTTGAGCTCACGTCCCCAGTGGCGGCGGCACCTCAAGACCGCGCCTTTTTGCCCCAGGATGCCCTGGGCAGTTAACCAACGCTATTCAGCACTGCTTTCGAGATTTTCATCCCGCTTTTTGGGGCGATCCATTCCGGAATCGCTACCCTTGACGCCGGTAGGTCGACGGCTAGGCATGGGCGGACGGCTACCACCGGGCCCGCTGCGACCAGCACCGGGTCTGCCGCGCCGAGGCGGGCCACCACCACTGCCCTTAGCCCGCTTCTTAGGCGGCACGATGCCTACCGCTGAGGCTTCGCTGAGCACCAGCACCTTGGCTTCGCGCTTGACTTTAAAGTCCCAAAAATAGCCCACAGTACGGCCCTCAATGGTGCCGTGGAGCAGCAGTTTGAATGGTTTAGACGCGCCGGGAGTGCGCTTGGCCCCCTGCAAAATCTTGACGGCAATACATTTGTCTTCGGGCGTGTACTTGATAACCTCGCCGCGAATCGAGAAAAAGTTGTCGTCTACCGGCGGCAGGTCAGCCAAATCTGGTTTTTCAGAGGCAGCTTCATCAGGGCCGTCCTCGTCTTCGTTGGCAGGGGATTCTCCAGGTAATCCAAGAGTTTCAGGCTCCCAAACTCCAACGATCTGCAAGTGTAGGTCTTGGTCATCATTATCAAGCTCGCGCCGGGTGCGGGGGTAAACCACCCACAAGTGGGACACCGTTAAGTCAATGTGCTTTTTTACTAAACTAGTAATGCGACCAAGCAGCACCGAGTCGATGACGTGGCCATCGTCAGTGATCAAGTTGCCCCGGTTGAGCTGGTCGGCTTCGCTCGGTTCGTAAGTGCCCCGCACCAGGCCAATGGCCCGGTACTGCATCGGTTCGCTGGGGGGAGCAATGGGCTGATAGCGATAGGCCGCAGGATCTATTTCAGTGGCGGGCTCTGGGGTTTTCTCTGTTACGGTTGCCTTAGGCGCCACTACAGCATGGTCAACCGCCTTAGTCAACGGCTTGACAGCCACAGAAGTGTCTGGAGTGACGGCGGGGCGCACCGGACGCACCGGGCGCTGGGGCGGCGACAGTAGCGATGGCCGATCCGCAGTGGGTGCCGTCCCCTTGTCGTGACTATCCTTAGCGTTAATGTCGCTCTTATTAGAAGCGTCTTGCTCTGCAGAACCCATAACACCCACCGATCTCCCTCTCAACATAAACTAGCCACCCGGCGCAACAGCAACTCTGCGCATGACTTAGCCTGTAAGCCTAGCGTAACATTCACCCTTTAATGTGCATTGTCAGGGCAAATATTTAAGCGGTTAACACGATTCGCTCAAGGCTTTACAAACAAGTCAAAAAGCTACCTTAAAGGTATTCTCTACTGCCAAGGCAGCCTGCACTGCCGCAGCTGTGTCCTTCAATAAGTAACTCTCTTAAGTTTCCATCGGTAACGGTTAGCAATCCGTATTGTTTCTGAGCTTTTTGACAACTTCTTTGCTACTGTAGCCCTGTCTATGGCCTTGCCAAGCTAGGGCGCAGATTCAGCCCTAGGCTAAAACGCTAAGATCATTTACTTAAACGATTGATTGCGATCGCACTTCGGCTGCGATCGCGCCGCTCCTTTGATGAGGTACACCCGTGACCGCAAACCGCAACCGTTGGCTCGTTGGCACTGTCTTAACCCTGGCGTTAGCAGCCTTTTTATCGCTGTCGCTGCTGCCAATTTTGGGCAGCAATAGCGGCCGTAAAGCCAGCAGCACCCCCGCCGCTGACCCCGCCGCTGACCCCGTGGCTATGCAGGCCGAGCTGGAGGCCCAGGCCAAAGGCTATGAACTGGTGCTAGAGCGCGAGCCCGACAATCAAACCGCTCTCCAGGGGCTAGTTGACGCTCGCATTCAGCTCGGCGACATCAACGGAGTGGTAGCTCCTCTCGAAAAGCTCGTCGAGCTTAACCCCAGTGTGCCTGACTACGCGGTGCTCCTGGCTCAAACCAAGCAGCAGATGGGCGATCTCGAAGGCGCGGCCCAGATCTACCGCCAGGTGCTCGACCAGCAGCCCGGCAACATGAATGCCCTGCAAGGATTAACGGTGCTCCTAGTGCAGCAGGAGCGGCCCCAAGCAGCGATCGGGCTGCTGCAAGATACGCTTAAAACCGCCAACCAGCTGCAATCAGAGGGCGGTGCCGCCGGTTTCGACACGACATCAGTGAAACTGCTGCTGGCCCAGGTGCATGTTGAGAACAAGAACCCAGACCAGGCGATCGCCCTCTACGACGAAACCATTGCCGCTGCCCCCGAAGACTTCCGCCCGGTCTTGGCCAAGGCGCTGGTGCTGCGAGATCAGGGCGACACTGAAACGGCCCAGGCTCTTTTTGCCCAGGCCACAACCCTAGCTCCAGCACAGTACAAAGACCAAATTGGTCAAATGGCGACCCAGGGACAGACAGCACCGGAGGCTAGCGGCGGCATTGTCGAGCCCGCTCCCACTGAACCTGAGCCCGCCAAGTCAACGCCCTAGCTCATTGCCCTAGCCGGAGTCGAAGAGGCAACCCCTCGATCGGGACGGCTGGAGGCGGCGGCGCTGGCGTCGACGGGCTCAAACTCAATGTGGTTGAGCAGGGTGGTCACAAAGGCAAACAGCAAAAACGGCAGCGACAACACCAGAATCAGCCCTACGGTAGCCAGCGCAAAAATCGGCTGACGCGCCCCCATCAGCGCTAGGGAAGCCGCTAAACTCACGAACAAAATCACCAGCCAGGCAATAACTTGCCCGTAAATATCTCCAAAGGTAAGCGTGCAAGCGAAGCGATACTTATTGCCGGTATCCATGGTGTTGTCCTGCCAGAATCAGTCCTATTAAAGTTCAGCATATCGGCCTCGCCTAGACCGCTGTAGTTTCTCAACATTTCCACAAAAGTTGCAATGAAATGTTGCAGCCCATTACATAGATATAAGCGGGACCATGGGGTATCAGTACATTCTGTTTTACAAGCCCTATAACGTGCTCAGTCAGTTCAGCTCGGGGAGCACCCCGCCCGCCTCTGACTCGGCCCCCCGCCTCACGCTGAAAGACTTCATTCCCATTGCCGACGTTTACCCGGTTGGCCGGCTCGATCGCGATAGCGAAGGCCTGATGCTGCTGACTGACCACGGCCGAGTCCAGCATCGGCTGAGCGAGCCCCGCTTTGGCCACCTTCGCACTTACTGGGTACAGGTCGAGCAGGTGCCTGCTCCAAACGCCCTCGCCCAGCTACGGCAGGGGGTCACCATTAAGGGCTACCGCACCCAGCCCTGCCAGGTCGAATTGCTCACGACCGAACCCCTCCTGCCGGAACGAGATCCGCCCATTCGCTTTCGTCAAAGCATCCCCACCGCCTGGCTAGCCATGACCCTACAGGAGGGCAAAAACCGTCAGGTGCGCCGCATGACCGCCGCCGTGGGTCACCCCACCCTGCGGCTGGTGCGCCAGGCGATCGCCCATCTCCACCTGGGCAATCTACAGCCTGGCCAGTGGCGGCATGCTACCCCTGCTGAGCAGCGAGGGCTGCTGCAAATCTAAATTCTAGCGATCGCCAACCTTACGCAACTTGGCTGAGGCTGGGTCAAGAAACGATGGGTCAAACAGGTCAGGACAAGGGCATTAAGTTACCATGAGCTTGCAATAGGGGCGACCTGGAGGTGACCCGTGCGATACTTAACGTGCAACGGTGAGGCCGTTTTACTTCGAAGGTGCATTGAGCGGTTGCTAAGAGTCTGCTGATTCACCCAGAGCCGCGCACAACTTAAACGCCTGGCGATAGGGCATGCCCTACTTGCTGGCTGGCTAGCCTAACTTTGGATCATTGCTAGGATGCTAACCTGCCCCTTTTGTGAGTTTGACAATATCAATTCACAGCGGTCCTGCAAACGGTGTGGCCAGCCACTCCAGCTTTGGCGAGTGATCGATATTCCTCGGGCAGGGGCAGGGGCGATCGCCCCTGGCGATCTCGACCCAGATGGCTATCTCGATAGCGATCGCCGCTACCGGCTCATGTCGCCGTCAGACAGCAAAGCATCGTTTGGTGCTACCCCCCTCGTTGTCATTGACTGCCAGCCCGAGGCCGACGCGCCCCTGCAAGCCCTGCAAGCAGACTGGCTCGAAACACCGACTCTCAATCCCGTAGACCATCCTCTAGCTGTTACAGTTCCCCCCGAGGCCTACCCATACCTAGCCCTCCAGGCCGACTACTTTCCGGCCGTTCCCGAGTTGCACCACGCTTGGCAAACGCCTCAGCGTGCCCTTTTACTGATTGAAGATCGCAGCGTTTGGCTATCGCTAACAGCCGGCTGGGCGGCCATAAACGACCCCCTTCAGCACCTCCAGTGGTTGTTTGAGACTACGCTGCTGTGGGAGGCATTAGCACCATGGCAGGGGCAGGCTACTCTTCTAACTCCCCAGCGGCTGGCCCTCAACGAAAATAATCTGCTCTGCCTGACTCAAGTCGACCAGGTGCCCAACCTGCCTCTCTTGCGCTTAGAAGCGCTAGGTCAGATGTGGCTGACCATGCTTAATGGCGGACAATGCTGTTTGCCTTCTAAGGTAAAAACTTTAATCAGCAATCTGGCTGAGGGGCAGCTAGGTGACCTCGAGCAGGTGCAAACCACCTTGGCCGAAGCTGCCCAAGCCTATTCGCCGGTTGAGGTCTACTCGACCCCCAAACCAGAGCTTGAGGAAGCGATTACAGCTTCAGACCTGGAATCTGACATCGAGCTACCAACCGCCGGTTGCGATCTCGATGCCGATGGGGTTTTTGACACCCAAGAACTGTCTGATGACGACGATGGCGGTGGGCCCATAGAAACGCCAACCATGGTCTTACCCATGAAGCTGGCTCACCTCGATGATGCCGGCCAGAGCCACGTCGGCCAGCAGCGCCACCACAACGAAGACTGGTTCTTTACCCAAACACAGTTACAAAAGGTCAGCGGTCCCCAAGGCACGGTTCTGCGGTCTAAAGGCCTCTACATTCTCTGTGATGGCATGGGTGGACATGCCTCGGGCGAAGTAGCGAGTCAGCTAGCCGTGCGCACGCTACGCGATTACTTGACTCAGCACTGGAGCAGCGATCGCCTGCCCGACCAAAACACCCTGGCGCAGGCCGTGATCACCGCCAACCAAACTATCTTCGACATCAATCAAGCCAATGCCACATCTGGGGTAGGGCGCATGGGCACCACCCTCGTCATGGTGCTGCTGCACAACCTCGATATCGCCGTCGTCCATGTGGGCGACAGCCGCCTATACAGCTACAACAAGCGCCTAGGACTGCGACAGCTCACCCTCGATCATGAGGTCGGTCAACGCGAAATTAATCGAGGCGTAGAGCGAGCTCTAGCCTATGCCCGCCCTGATGCTTACCAACTGACCCAGGCCTTAGGCCCTAGGGGTCAAGAAGACCTTGTCCCCGGCATTGCTTACCACGAACTTACAGAAGACACGCTGCTGATTCTGTGCTCTGACGGTCTCAGCGACAATGACTTACTGGAGCGCCACGCTGATACTCATATTGCTAACCTGCTAAGCTCAAGGACTAACTTAGACAATGGTGCCGTCCAGCTTATCGATTTAGCCAACGAAAAAAATGGCCATGACAACATCACGGCCATTCTTGTACGTATTAAGTTACAGCCCGATATGCTGTCGATGACGAGTTAACCAACCCATCATCGACCGGCTATTTGATTAATCCTCTTCCCAAGATTGCACCGACAGCAAATCCTCAATCGGGTCTTGGGTAGAAAAGTCGAATTCTTCCAGTTCTTGCTTCCAGTGGGTCCAGTCATCCCCAAACAAAAAAGCAATTTTCCAAATCGGATCGCTGGGGCGAACAACTTTGGACTTCTTAACTAAAGACTCAACTTGGCGCTGAAATTTCACCATGGGGTGAGCGACAACTAAGTCGGCAATTGCTTCAGTCATATTTTCGATTTAAAAAGCTCTTCAGAACGTTGAACCGGGGAAATCTGCACACCCTTGAAACTTGCGCAGGCATTAACCCGAGATTCAGGAACACAGCATAACACAAGACTGCAAGAACGCAATTCCGTTTAAGCTTGATCTCTCTTGGGGAGTCACAGAACCTTGCCCATGCCCCAGAGTTGGTGTCCTTACCACCTCATCATAAACCCCAAGCACATGAATGGTGACGCCAGCTGGTCTCTCGGTGGGGTGAGATAACCGTACCTCAGTGGCCATAGCTTTGGGTTTACCCAATAGTCGCTAAACTAGAGGCTACATTCTTTTTTGCCTTCAGCGTTGACCAATGGCTCAAACTGATTTGTCTGCACCCGAGTCTACTGTACCCATGCTTCTGCCCCGTACCAGCGAGTCAGAGACGCTTCAGCGCATCCGCCACACCTTTTCCCATGTTATGGCCATGGCAGTACAGACGTTGTTTCCCAAGACGCAGGTGACCATTGGCCCCTCGATCGACTACGGCTTCTACTATGACTTTGACAGCCCTGAGCCCTTCACTGACCAAGACCTGAAGGCGATCAAGAAAGAGATGATCAAGATCATCAACAAAGGACTGCCAGTAACTCAGGAAACCGTCAGCCGCGAAGAAGCTCAGCGCCGCATTGAGGCTATAGGCGAACCCTACAAGCTCGAAATTCTACAAGATCTAAAAGATCCGATTACGCTTTACCATCTGGGTGACCAGTGGTGGGATCTCTGCGCGGGGCCCCACGTGGCTAACACTACCGACTTGAACCCCAAGGCTTTTGAGTTAGAAAGTGTGGCGGGAGCCTACTGGCGCGGCGATGAAAACCGAGCCCAGCTTCAGCGTATCTACGGCACCGCTTGGGAAACCCCTGAGCAGCTGCAAGAGTACAAGCGCCGCCGGGAAGAGGCTAAGCGCCGCGACCATCGCAAATTGGGCAAAGAGCTGGGGCTGTTTATTTTTGCTGACGATGTTGGGCCAGGCCTGCCCCTGTGGACACCCAAGGGCACAGTGCTGCGCTCTACGCTAGAAACCTTCCTTAAAGAAGAGCAAACCAAGCGGGGATATTTGGGCGTAGTTACCCCCCACATTGCCCGGGTAGACCTATTCAAAACCTCGGGGCACTGGCAGAACTACCGGGAAGACATGTTCCCGCTGATGGCGGACGATGATGCGGCTCGCCTAGCGGAGGAGGGCTTCGTGATGAAGCCTATGAACTGCCCCTTCCATATTCAGATTTATAAGAGTGAATTGCGATCGTACCGAGAGCTGCCCCTGCGTCTAGCGGAGTTTGGCACAGTGTATCGCTATGAGCAATCGGGAGAATTGGGCGGGCTCACTCGGGTGCGGGGCTTTACGGTAGACGACTCTCACCTGTTTGTGCGCCCCGAGCAGCTCGACGACGAGTTTCTCAAGGTGGTAGATCTAATTCTCTCAGTGTTTCGCAGCCTGAAGCTGAAAAACTTCAAAGCGCGACTCAGCTTCCGTGACCCTGAGTCAACCAAATACATCGGGGGTGACGAGGTGTGGGAAACCTCTCAAAATGCCATTCGCCGGGCTGTTCAGACGCTTGGTATGGACTATTTTGAGGCGCCGGGAGAGGCAGCTTTCTACGGCCCTAAGCTCGATTTCATCTTTCGAGATGCCTTAGAGCGGGAGTGGCAATTGGGCACAGTGCAGGTTGACTACAACCTACCCGAGCGCTTTGATCTGGAGTATGTAGCCGAAGACGGCTCACGCCAGCGCCCGGTGATGATTCACCGCGCTCCCTTTGGTTCGCTAGAACGCCTGATCGGCATTTTGATTGAGGAATATGCGGGCGACTTCCCGCTGTGGTTGGCTCCGGTGCAGATGCGCCTGCTGCCCGTCACCGAGGAACAGCTGGGTTTTGCTCAATCCGTTGCAGATCAGCTCTTAGCTAGGGGTGTTCGGGTGGAGGTTGATGCCAGCGGCGATCGCCTCGGCAAGATGGTGCGCAATGCCGAAAAGGCCAAGATCCCGATCATGGCCGTAGTCGGTGCCAAAGAGCTAGAAGCCAATGCCCTCAACATTCGCACCCGTGCCCAGGGAGAGCTAGGCGCGCTGCCCGTGGCTGAGGTGATCGATCGGGTGGCGGGGGCGATCGGCGCCCGCGAAGACTTCTAGCCCTAGGGTGCTTCAGGCAGGTCAGACTCCAGCTCGCGCAAGTCGCTGAGCGATTGCTCCATGGCGTCAATCAGCGATCGTACCTCTTGGTCTCGGGTCTGCTGCTGTTGCTGCGCTAGATCGCTCAGCACACTTAGGCAGGAGTCCATACCGGCAGCGAACTCGTAGCGGGTGACGGTATCTTCACCCCGAAAGGTGCCGTCGGGGTAGCCGCTGACGCAGCCATAGGTCCCAGCCAGATTCAGCAGAGCCTCATAGGCCCAGTGGTCGGGCGACACATCGGTAAAGGGTAGAACGAGCTGCTGTTCAGTGCCCTGGGCAACAGGCTCAACAACTGTATCCACAGAAGCGGATTCTGCCTGGGCCGGAGCGATCGCCACCAAAATCCCAAGACCAATCCCTAGAGCCAGTACACCACTTCGAATGACTGAGTTTGCGTTCATAACAAAAATCTTGGATTTCCCATATTCAGGACCTATTCGCCCCCCGGCCTTACTTTCAGTCTGACAGAGGCTTCCCAAAAAGTGATAGTATCCTTGGCCTAAATGTTCCACGCCCGCCGGAGGCTTTTGTGGTGTCAACGCCCATCTCTGTTACTGTGCCCGCCACCACTGCCAACATTGGCCCTGGCTTCGACTGTTTGGGAGCCGCGCTGACGCTCTATAACCGCTTTCGCTTTACGGCCCTCGACCAGGCAGCAGGAACGGTGGTGATCGCAGTGAGCGGACTAGAGGCCGACCGGGTGGCGACGGATGAGTCTAACTTGGTTTACAAAGCCTTTGCCCACTTTTATCAGCAGCAGGGGTTGGCAGTGCCAGCGGTGGAAATTGAGATCGAGCTAGCCGTTCCTCTAGCACGCGGGCTGGGCAGCTCGTCCACCGCCATTGTGGCCGGGCTGCTGGGGGCGAATGCGCTGTGCGAACAGCCCCTCGATCAGTCGACCGTAGTAGAGATGGCGATCGCCCTAGAGGGCCATCCCGACAATGTCGTACCTGCCCTAGTGGGAGGCTGCCAGTTAGCGGTCAGCAACGCTGACGGTACCGCTACCCTATGCCCTATTCCTTGGCACTCTGACGTGGTGCCAGTGGTGATCGTGCCCGATTTTGAGCTCTCAACCGCTGCCGCCCGCCAGGTCTTGCCGGCCAGCTACAGCCGGGCCGACGCTATTTTCAATACTGCTCACCTCGGATTACTGCTGCGGGGGTTAGAGAGCGGTCGGGGCGACTGGCTGCGGGTGGCCTTGGGCGATCGCATTCACCAGCCCTATCGACAGTCTCTGATTCCCGGCTATGAGGCTGTCTCAACCGCCGCTGCCGAGGCCGGAGCCTACGGCCTTGTCATTAGTGGTGCTGGCCCCACGCTGCTAGCCCTCACACCTGTCGACCAAAGCGCTGCGGTGGGCGACGCTATGACTGCAGCATGGGCCAATGCTGGGCAGTCAACCACAACCCATGTGCTTAGCCTAGAAATTACTGGAGCCCAGGTAAGCCCTATCTAGCTACATTGGACTGCCAGCTCCCCAACACATTGCAAAGTGCTGAGTCGCGTCCCGACCGACGGCTCAATAAATCAAGACTTCTTGATGCCACAAGAATCCCGGCCATCAGGAAACACCAATCCATCTGCGATTTAGATAAGCGCGGGCAAATGTAACGTTTTAGGTATTGACGTATCTAAATGTGAGTGCTCGCTCTAATTAATTCAAGTGCGAAAAGCGCCTGAGATGCTTGCGTAGCCTTCATAGCTGGCCCTCAGACATCAATATTTTGCGATTTTGGGCGGAAATTACTTATCAAATGTTTATTAAGTTTCCTATACTAGGGACGGGCGCAAAGATAGGTATATCTCTCTATCGATCTTGCAGTCCGGTTTGTTACTTCGTCGTGCCTTTTAGGCTACGGCTCGCTCGCTGAAGTCCTCCGACCTCCTGCCTAGGGTAGGCCGCCGCGAACAGCATTTGTAGCTCGTCTTATCTAGATGACTACGCCCAAGGGGGTGTGTCCGCCTCGAATCAGACACTAAAACCGGAATCTGAATGCGCTGGCTGTTTCTGTAGTACTACTCACGCGAATTGTCATGCTAACCGAGCAATTTCCGTGGCTAACGACCCTAGTTTTATTGCCTTTACTGGCGATTTTGCCGATACCGGTCCTGCCCAATCGCAATGGGCAAACTCTCCGCTGGTACGCCCTGGGCATTGGCTTCATCGAGTTTTCGCTAATTCTCTACACGTTTATTAACTTCTACAATCTCAACCAGCCCGGTCTACAGCTGGTAGAAAGCTATGACTGGGTACCTCAGGTGGGCATCACCTGGTCACTTGGAGCCGATGGCCTAGCAATGCCGCTGGTGGTGCTGAGTGGTCTGGTGACGACCCTGGCTATTTTGGCTTCGTGGAATATTACCCACCGTCCTCGCCTCTACTTCAGCCTGCTGCTGGTGATGTATAGCGCCCAGGTTGGGGTCTTTTTGGCCCAGGACTTGGTGATGTTCTTCTTAATGTGGGAATTAGAGCTGGTGCCGGTTTACCTGCTAATTTCCATCTGGGGCGGTAAAAAGCGCCTCTACGCCGCCACTAAATTTATTCTCTACACTGCCATCGGTTCTGTCTTCATTCTGGTAGCAGCCCTAGCCATGGCGTTCTACGGCGATACCGTTACCTTTAACCTGACGGAACTGGCCCAGAAAGACTACAGCCTCACATTCCAACTCCTAGTCTACGCAGCTTTCTTAGTAGCCTTTGCAGTTAAGTTACCGATTTTTCCGCTGCACACCTGGCTACCCGACGCCCACAGCGAAGCCCCCGCCGCCGTGTCAATGATCTTGGCCGGGGTCCTGCTCAAGATGGCGGGCTATGGCCTGATTCGCATGAACATTGAGATGCTGCCCGATGCCCATCTCTATTTCGCGCCTTTCCTGGCGATTCTCGGCGTGGTCAACGTCATCTATGCGTCGATGACCGCCTTTGGCCAAGACAACCTCAAGCGCCGCATGGCCTACTCATCAGTGGCCCACATGGGCTTTGTGCTGATTGGCTGCTCGGCCTTCACCACCCTGGGTATGAGCGGCGCTATGCTGCAAATGATTTCCCACGGGCTGATCGCGGCGGTGATGTTCTTTTTGTCTGGGGTGACCTACGAGCGCACCCACACCCTCGATATGGATGAGATGGGTGGCATCGCTCGCAAGATGCCCACCAGCTTCGCCTTCTTTACCGCTGCTTCTATGGCATCGCTGGCCCTGCCCGGCATGAGCGGGTTTGTCAGCGAGATCGCGGTGTTCCTCGGTATGGCCACTAGCGATGTCTACAGCACGACCTTCAAGACCGTAATTATTATTGGTGCTGCTGTTGGGGTGGTGCTGTCGCCCATTTATCTACTCTCTATGCTGCGCCGCATTTTCTACGGTGACGCGGGTAAGGTAGTGGCTAAGGTACCCAACATCATTGATATTCGCCCCCGGGAGGCCTTTGTAGCGGCCTGTCTGCTGGTACCGATCATTGGGATTGGCCTCTATCCAAAGCTGGCCACTCAGGTTTACGACGCCAAAACTGTTGAGGTGGCTAGTCGCGTACAGCATACCCTGCTAGCATCTGCTCCAACTTCGCCGCTCTACGCCCATGTGCTGGTGGCTCCTCAGGTGACAGTGGCTGAATTGCCCACTGTTCTGTCCTCTCAAATCGACTAGCCCCAGACGGGTTATTGAGTCAATTAGTCGCTGCACTCTGGTCTTATGACTGGGGTGCAGCATTTTTTTGTGGCAATGCGGTTGTAAAGGTAGACCCATAGACAATTTAGGCTCTGTCTCTGGGCACTCTGAGACACAAGGGCAAACCATCACAATAACGATAGGGCGATCGGGCCGGTCTGTGACCAGAGCACCTCTCCTAGCCAACGTCAGTGACCCAACAAACCAACTTTGGTGCAGTTCTTCCTAAATAAGTTATGGCTCAACAACACCCCTGTCCTCACTGCAACAATCGACATCTGCTGCGCATTGGGGTGCGCGGTATTCGCCAGTGCTCTAGCTGTAAAGCTTACGTTGATGTGCGATCGCGCCACTGGTTGAAGCGCCTAATTCGCGATCGCGCTGCCTAGGAACTCAGATCTGGGTAACAATAGAGGTGCCCTAATTTGCGAGGCACCATGGCCGGCAAGTTTTTCCACAAACCAGGCGCGGAGCTAGCCGATCGCGTTCCCCCCGGTCAGCATTTGGCTAAGGGTTTTCCGGTGCTCACCTACGGCGAGACGCCCCACATTGCTCAAGCCGACTGGACCTTGAGCATTACAGGCCTGGCCCAGGCTAAAACCTTTACCTGGGACGAGATGATGGCACTGCCCCAGGCGGAGTTCACCGCTGACTTTCACTGTGTGACGACCTGGTCAAAGCTGGATGTAACCTGGCGGGGCGTGCGCGTCACTGACTTGATGGAGCAGTTGGCGGTCGAGCCCGAGGCAACCCACGTCATGCTGCACTGCTACGGCGGCTATACCACCAACCTAACCCTGGCCGACTTTGTTCTACCCGAAAACTTTTTTGCCCACACCCTAGAAGGTGAGCCTTTGCCTGCCGAACATGGCGGTCCCATGCGCCTAGTGGTGCCCCACCTCTATGCCTGGAAAAGCGCCAAATGGATCAACGGCGTAGAGTTTCTTGCGGTCCCGGCCCTTGGTTTTTGGGAGCGTAACGGCTACCATGAGCGGGGCGAACCTTGGGCGGAAGAGCGCTACAGCGATCGCTAGCCCTACCGATTACCGTAGCGACCCCAGCTTAAAAACGCTGTGACTATATAGAGCACAATGGTCGAACCGATGATAGACGGCACCAGCGGTACGCCCTGAAAGTTCCAGGTCAGCCAGGGCAGGCTAAAGCTGTATCGCTGAAGCAGATAGTCGGCAACCCACTGCCCCACAAACACGCCGATCAGGCCAATTAGCACTAGGCCTAATAGTTTGCCGGGTACTTGTCTAGGCACCAGGATGTTGGCGGCAAAAGCGCAAGCCATGGCAATGAGAACTTGAACGAGCAGGCTAATCAGATCATCCATCGGGGTCTTGCTCCTAAAGCTAGGTATCTCGCTCGCGTGTAGAGTTACTGTACCCATTTCGCAGTCGCTGAAATCCTTGAGGCGTAAGCTTCAGAGCACCTTGTGGTTAAATCCACCCCTGAATCGCGGCTTGGTAGACGGCCTGGTAGCGGTTTTTAGCCTGTAGCTTGGTGAGGCTATTGTTGATGTGGAATTTTACCGTACTCTCGCTGATGTAGAGGCGGGCGGCAATGTCGCGATCGCGCAGCCCCTGTGCCAGCAGCGCCATAATCTCTCGCTCTCGCTCAGACGGGCGCGGGTAGCTAGGGTCGCTGGAGGTTGCTTCCACTAGTTGCCCCTGGCTAACTCGCTGGACAACCTGTCGCAGTTGCTCAACATCTATTGTCCAATCGATCACGGCCTGAGCCGACGGTGGTGGCAACGCCTTAACTCGCACCCAAATAGTGCAGGTTGCCCCCTGAGCAGTAGGTTCGCTGTCGGTAATCACGACGGCCTCTGGATCAAAGGGGTCGCACACCGTCAGCCGAGCCTTGTAGGCCATGCAGGTAAGGGCTACCTGTACCAGGGCCGTGGAGCACTGAATACTGACCTTCGCCCCTAGCCGCCCGCTGGCGTAGGGAGTTTGCAGCGTAATTTGCACCATCTGCTGCTGGGGGCCAGGCTGGGTTTGTAGGCTGCCCCCCAGGCAGGTAGCCATAAACCGCAGTTGGTGACAGCGCGATCGCCACTGAGCCACCGCATCGGCAGCAGCTTGGGCTCCATCGGCAATCGGTATCGCTACGATCGCTTCTAGCGCTACGTCGGTCGCACCGTAGACCAGCCGAGCATAATCACAGTTAAATTCGTCTAGTAGCTCAGCTAGCTGTACAAATAGGTGGCCCGTAGAAGCTGGCAGTGCCATTTCGGTACCCACCAGCGCCATTGTGGTGGTCTTCAAAATTGTTGCCAGCTGGTCAGATAAAGCCGAGCGCTGGGCCAAGACAGCCGCTGAGCCCATTCGTTTGGTCTCAACGCTCAGCGCTGCGTCGAGGGCAATGGTGGCGGTCATGCAGAGCACCTGCAAGACCTCTAAAAACTCTGCGGCCATGGGGCTACGGCTAAAGGTGGCCAGCACCCCAATGACGCGATCGCCGGTCATCAGCGGATAGCCTGCAAACCCCTGAATATTGTTGGCGATCGCCCAGTCTCGATCCTTAACCCAGGCTTCTTCGGCCAGGCGATTGCTGAGAAAGGGAACCCGGTTTTGGGCAATTTTGCCGACTTTGTAGGCCCCCATGGGCACCCGCGCAAAGGAGCCGTTGGTATGGGTATATAGTCCCGAAGATGCCACCAGTCGGAGGGCGGTTTGCTCCGGTTCTACCACCCAGATCCGAGCAAAGGCACAGCCAAACTGATCGACCAACCCATTGGTAATGAATCGGGCAATGGTTTTTACCTCAAGGCACCCCGACAACCGTTGGGCAATTTTATTGACCCGCTGCAAATCGAGCAGCAGCCGAGTTTGGTTGGGTAAATCAACGCTAGGGCTTTTCACACCTGCGGGAGCAGCACTCACGGGCCTTCCTGACATTTTCTGTCTATAGGTTGAAGGCAACTCGGTTGATACACTGTATCGGTTGACACGACTGAGAGATTTTGTGTCAAATTGCCCAGCTAAGTTTTTGAAAAGTTGGGTTTACCGCCATGGTTTCAACCTGAGGGCGATTCCACCCAAACACTGATGGTTTGTCATGACTCAGTAAACTTTCTGACTTGATCTGAGCCCTATCTCCGTATTTTTTGCTAGAACGTGAGCGGAGTATGAACCGCGCTAAAGCCGCAAGTTTGCCCGCGAGTCACCCGGATTGTGCATCTGCCTCTCGTAGTTGTTTAAAGCCCCCGTTCTGGAGAAGCAGATGAAGGAAAGACTCACAGGCATTGGCCTGATACTGGGTACTGCCCTGACGCTGGGTGTAGTTTGGGCTGACTCGGCTCATGCATTCTCGCTGAATAGCGAAGTTACTGTCGAGAACTTTCTCGTATTCCCTGGGACATCAACAAAGATTCCCTACGGAGGAAGTGTGCCTATTGAGCAGGGGCCTATCGATGTAGTAGTTAGCTCAGATACCACTAACCCTGAATTAAGCCGATTTGGTGGCATTTGGGATATTAATTTAGGTAACAACTCGATCTCGTTTACCCTAAATTCTCTATTTAGCAATGTCACTTCTGGGGATGACATCTATAGATTCAAGGCACCCAGCTTTGGTTTGCCAGGCCAGAACAGAGTGACTGGCTTTACGGTTACGCCTCTCGCAGGCAGCTTGGCTTTTGGTAACAAACCGGTGATTACACGAGTGGCAGGCAACTGGATCGATGTGGTTTTTCCAGTGGGCTTTGCCCCAGGAAATCAGCCCAACCTCACCCTAATTCCTGGACAGCTTGGCTTTAAAGTCAATTTGGAGGTAGAACCAACCCCTGTACCGACCCCGGCGCTGCTGCCTGGACTAGTGGGCATGGGTTTGGCAGCTCTGCGCCAGCGCCGTGAGGACGGTCGAGCAGATAAAACCCAGCCCTAAACTTCCTTAGGGTCAGATGGGCTGATTTCTGAAGCGCTGTCTTTGAAGCGATCTTTGGCCGCGGTGAAGGCCTCTTTCATAGCAGCCTGAATCTTTTTAGGGTCGGGCTTTTTCCCCCCCATTAGGTCGCCGAAGTAGACGCAGGCTCCTTCGCCCAGCGCCCAGGTGTAAGCGGCGGCCCAGGATGCTGCAACCACACTGCCAAAGCCGGGGATAAATTTGACCAGCTCGCGCCCGACAGCTTGGGCAAAAAAACCGCCCGCGATCGCGCTAATTAGCCCACCCGCTTGAGAAGGGCTCAGGGTTTGACCGTAGAGCTTACCCAACAGCACCACCATAGAAACCTGAAGCGCCGTCAGCACCGGCATAGTGGCAAAGGGTAGAGGTACCGCCGCCAGGGTGGCCGCCATAACGGCAAAGGCTGACATGTAGTGCCGCCCCACATCGCGGTAGAGGTTACCCAGCTGGTTGGTGGCCTCAGCCTGCTCGTCCAGCAGTTGGTAAAGCGCCTGGGCCTCGGCCTCAGGGAGCAGGTCAGCCAGGGCATCGCGCATCGCGTCAAGGCCATAGAACACGGGGTCGAAGCCGTCTTCGTCAAGGGTGAAGTCGATCAGCACGGTGCGATCAACCAATCCCTCAAAATTAGCTTGCACGGCCTGAAAGGGACGCTGTACGGACTCCATCTTGGGTGGGTAGGGCGGGTGATTGTCCTGGTTGGGAGGATAGACCTCATGGCTGGAGGTGACCACCAGCAGGCAGGGCACGGTGGGAAACTGCTGACGTAGGCGGACGGCAATTTGGCGCAGGGTGTCGGTGGCAAAATCGTTGATTTTGACTGTCAAAACCAAAATGCGGGCCGTGCGGGTCTCACTGTTGAGATCGTTAACCAGCTCAGCAATGATAGCTTCGGTGGCCTGGGTTACATCCCCTAGCCCTACGGTATCGGTAAAAATCAGCAGGGGCAGATCTTCGGAGGGGTAGGCGTAGCGCTGGGTGTTTTGGGTATGGGGCTTGAAACCCTGACCGATAATATCGGCTGAAACTCCGGTTAACCCTCGCACGATGGAGCTTTTGCCGGCTTGGGGTTTGCCAATCAGCAGAGCCTCGGTGGTGGGCAACTGCTCGCGCACGGCCGCCAAAATTTCGACCACTTTGTCATCGTCAATATTGAACCAGCGGCTGAGCTGCTGATCAGGCCGGAGCTGACCGATGCGCTCGCGCAACAGATGCCAGGCCTCTAGCATCGGAGCGGCCCACGACGGGCTGCCATTGGAGGGATTAGGTTGTGGAGAGTCGCCCATACCCAGGCTCTAATTCTGCTGATCAGATACGGCCATCATGCCACGCCTTGCCCTTCCTCAGCTGCCTTAGTAGTGCAACAGCAGGGCACCGAGATGCCCCTCAGCCCTAGTCATCGAGCAGCACAGAGGGATTGCCCGGTAGGGTAGCGGGCTGTTTTTTGGCCGTTCCGGCGGAGCGGTTGCTGCGGCTGTCGAGCTTACCTTGGGCAATGGGGACAGTGAAGTGAAATTGGCTGCCCTTGTTTTTACCCTCTGATTCGGCCCAGATTATGCCCCCCAGCCCCTCCACAATCTGACGGCACATGGCTAGCCCTAGCCCGGTACCACCGGTAGTCCGCCGCAGCGCCCCTTCTTCTTGATAAAAACGATCGAACACCACATTCAGGCGGCTGGGCTCAATGCCGCGCCCAGTGTCGGCGACGGTGACTTGCAGGTGGGTAGGGCTAGAGCGGGTCACCTGAATAATGATTTTGCCGGTGGTAGGGGTAAATTTTTGGGCATTGTCGAGCAGTTTAGCCAGCACCTCGACCAGCCATTCGCCATCGGCGCGCACTAGGGGCACCTGCTTAGGAATTTTGACCTTAATGGTGGGGGTTGCGGCGCTGTCTTGGCTACCGTGGATGCTGCTGAGGGCCAAATCGACGCATTCCTGAATGGAGAGCGACTCTAGGTTCCACTCGACACGACCGCTCTCAAGCCGTGACAGGGTGAGAAAGTCTTGCACCAGCTTGCGCATGCGCTCGGCATCTTCAAGGGCCGATTGCAGCATAATCTGGCGCAGCTCGTTGGGCATGTCAGGCTCGGTGGCCAGACTTTCGAGACAGACCTGAATCGTCGAGAGCGGGGTGCGTAGCTCATGACCAGTAATGGCGATCAGATTGGCCCGAGTGCGATCGAGGGCTTCGAGCTGCTGGTTGAGGTCCTGTAGGTTAGCGTAGGCCTCAGCCTGAATGATGGCGACGCTGAGCTGGGTGGCGATCGCATCTACCAGGGCTGTATCGTCTTCGCTCCACTCGTAGGGCTGGGGTAGGCAGTGGTGCAGTTCGATCAGGCCCACCAGGCGGTCTTGGTACGTCAGGGGCACAATCAGCCATGATTGAATCTGCCACCGCTCAATCAGGGGCTGAATGGCCTCTAGCTCATAACGAAAAGGCGACTCGCGGTCTTGGGTGTTGGCAATGGCGACAATTTCTTTGGTGTCTTGAATGTAGTCAAATAGGGGATTGGTGGCCAGCGGCCAGGTCTCGCCCAGCAGCGACTCGACCTTGCTGTTGAGGTGCTGGTGCGCAATCACTACCGTGGCGTCGGTGGCGCTACAGGGATAGATTAGGCAGCGACACACGTGTAGCGCTTGGCCCAACTCCTGGGCCGCTTTGGCAAAAATTTCGTCGGCGTTAAGAGACTGCCGCACCACCGAGGTAATGGAGTTAACCAAGCGCTCCCGTCGCTCTTGAGCGGTAATAGCCTTGTAGGCTTTGAGCAGCTTGTACTGCCCTGCCTGGAGGTAGGTGACCAGTCGCTGGGTAAAAGGATCAGGCCCACCGCTGCCGTCGAGGCGTTCAGTAGGCATCAGGGATGGATTGATGTAGCGCTGGCGGGCGATCGCAATTTTGTCAGCCAAGTCAGGGCGGTATCCGGCAATGCGATCGAGCAGCATGTCTGCTGCCCGCTGACTGACGTAGCGGTCTTGGGTCCAAACTCCCTCAAACCGGCGAGTTTGGTCGAGGTGGGGGCCATCTATGGCCGGTACCGGCGATCGCTCTCGACAGATCAAGCAGGCACTGTAGTCAGCCCCCACCACAATCAGATGCCACTCCTGGGTAAGGGCATCGTCGGTGTCAAAGGCGATCGTTTCGTAGTTCTCAGAGCGACTGGCAAAACTAGTACCCAGGGCCGACAATACATAGACCTGATCGGTCAGCTCAGCAATGCGCAGATAGCGGTTAGCCTCCTGCAAATAAAACCGCTCCTGTTGAAAGCTAGCAATCACTAAAAACTTCGCCGTCCCCGCCAGCACGTGATCTTCCATCGCGTGGGACAACGCGGTTAAAGAGGTCTTGAAGTAGAGGCTAGGTCTCAGCTGGGGAATTGCGGTCAGCAATTCTTCCACTACAGAGGTGGAATGGCTCATGGTTCAGTTCAGGGAACCGTCGATTCAAAGGTTCTGCCCTGGCGCTCTCTAGAGAACCCCCAGGAGACCCGGTCGCATCGGCAGCAGTTACTCTCACCTAGCCTACCAGCTACCCCCTTTCCCGATAGATATATTGTAACCATTTGCCAAAAACGGCCCTTGTCAGGGCAGAATGCCTGTTCTATCCGGCGGATCAGCAATAAAAAAACACCTGCGCAAGCTTGCGCAGGTGGCCTAAATACTATGGTTCTAACCCACAGCAAGAACTAACGCTTTGGAGAAAGCTACATCACACCAGTCATATCGCTGGTGTCTTTGAGAAAGCCACTGTAGGCCTCCATGCCGTGCTCGCCAATGTCCAGCCCTTTCATCTCTTCTTCGGCGCTGACCCGCAGGCCCAGCACAGACTTAACCACCAGCCAGAATATGGTGGACAGCACGACCGTAAACAAACCAACGGTCAAGATGCCCAGAATTTGAAGCCCTAGCTGACCCAAGCCGCCACCGTAGAACAGCCCAGAAATACCCTCACCCCCTTGGGTAAAGTTGTTGGGGTTGGCAAACAAACCTACGGCTAGGGTGCCCCAGATGCCACAGACCAGGTGCACCGAGGTAGCACCCACGGGGTCGTCGATTTTAATGCTGTCAAAGAAGCCGACCGCGAACACCACCAGGATGCCGCCAATCAAACCGACCACGAAAGCACCTGCATAACCAAAGACAAAGCAGCCAGCGGTAACCGATACCAGACCAGCCAGAATGCCGTTGATAGTCATCGACAGGTCGGGCTTGCCGCTCATTGCCCAGGAGACAAACGTAGCGGCTACACCACCGGCAGCAGCACCCAGGTTGGTGGTAACCGCGATATAGGCTACGTTTGAATCGGCTGCGAGCTGAGAACCAGGGTTGAACCCAAACCAGCCTAACCAAAGGATGAGGCAGCCCAGGGTCGCAATGCTCAAATTGTGCCCAGGCAGAGCATTAACCTGCCCATCAGAGTTGTACTTACCCATGCGGGGGCCAAGAAAAGCGGCTCCCATGAGCGCCGCCCACCCACCAACAGAGTGCACAATCGTAGACCCGGCAAAGTCGTGGAAACCAAGATCAGCCAGCCAGCCGCCACCCCAGAGCCAGTGGCCTGTGATGGGGTAGGCAATAGCGGTCAGCAAAACGCTGAAGATGAGAAAGTCAACAAACTTGATGCGCTCGGCTACCGCCCCAGACACGATGGTGGCAGCAGTACCAGCGAAGGCAACCTGAAACAGGAAGAACGTATCCTTAGTGAGGTTTATGCCATCGGGACCTAAACCGTACAGTTCAGGGGCACCACCGAGGAAGAAGCTCCCCCAGCCTACCCAGCCGTTGCCATTGGCACCAAACATCAGCGAAAAGCCGATGAACCAAAAGGCTAGGGTGGCTAGAGCAAAAACAATCAGGTTTTTGGTCAACACGTTGACAGCATTCTTTTGCCGGCAAAAGCCAGTCTCCACCATGGCGAAGCCAGCGTTCATGAAAATGACCAAGAACGAACAGACCAGCACCCAAATGTTATTGAGGGTGACTTGCACATCGGCAGCAGTCAACTCTTCCTGAGCGTGAGCTGCGACTCCCCAGGTGGCCAGAATAATCAACGCCAATGGGATACAGGCTACCCAAGCCCAACCGCCAACCCGGGCGAATAGACGCTTAAACACCTGGTCAAAGGGCGGCACATTAGCATTCCAAAAGCTCGGCTTAGACCGCCTCCGGAACTTAGAACGATTACGCAACACTAGATTAGACATCTCAACAGACGTTCCTTCAACACAATCAGACAGTGAACACGGCCTACCGCTTTTCGGATCTGTGTCTCAGCCGCATAGCAGTGAGAAGATCCGCATGGGAGCTAAGGCCCACAGAATAGATGCATTCTGCGAACCACATACAAAGTTGCAAGTTTCTAACGGCAGCTACGTCAACCGAAAAATAACCTTTAGAAACCCACACCGATCTGCCTAAACATTTTTGAGATTAAGGGCAGAGGAATTTGCGTGTAAATAGAACAAGTTGATTCCATCAATTCTGAGGCAAGCAATCTGTATCAAGCGATACACAACACCACACAAGGCTGCTACATCCCTTATGTAATCCTTAAAACACGGGGTTAATTAACTGCAAATTAATTTGTTTGTCAAAGATGTTTTAAGGAACATTGCAGTCAAAAAAGGCGCTGGTGTCTTCTAAACTTGATTTGCCAAGTAGCTTTGGGGTCCAAGCTGCTCGAGTTTTTGCTGTTTGGCGAGCACTGAAGCTTCAAGAGCGCGGCGATATTGGGCGACCTGGTCGAGTAGGGTAGGACGATCGGTGGCCAAAATCTGCACTGCCAGCAGCCCAGCATTCGTGGCATTGCCAATGGCAACTGTGGCTACCGGAATGCCCGCTGGCATTTGCACAATGGAGTAGAGCGAATCGAGCCCTTGCATAGTGCGGCTGACTACGGGGACGCCGATTACTGGTAGTGGGGTGAGGGCAGCGACCATGCCGGGCAGGTGAGCGGCTCCTCCGGCCCCGGCAATGATCACCTTGAGGCCGCGATCGCGGGCAGTTTGAGCATAGGTAACCATGCGCTCGGGGGTACGGTGGGCCGACACAATGGCCACTTCGTGGGCGACCCCAAACTCAGTACAGATCTCAATAGCTGCCGCCATGGTGGGCAAGTCTGAATCGCTGCCCATGATGATGCCAATTTCAGGGCTGTTATCAGAGCCAATCTCAGGGTTAGTCATCGCCTTCGCTGCCGTCGAAAAGTGCCTAC
Organism: Leptolyngbya subtilissima AS-A7; assembly: GCF_039962255.1. Classification (NCBI taxonomy): domain Bacteria; kingdom Bacillati; phylum Cyanobacteriota; class Cyanophyceae; order Leptolyngbyales; family Leptolyngbyaceae; genus Leptolyngbya; species Leptolyngbya subtilissima. The sequence goes on from NZ_JAMPKY010000006.1 coordinate 192,182, forward strand.
CCATCATGCCACTGGCGGGTTTCAGGCGATGGCCTTAGAGGCATAGGGGAAGGTTGAGTTTCGTTGCGGGCCGTTTTGGCGCAGCAAAACATCATAGAATTTTACAGAAATTAGCAAACTCCGAAGCCCTCCCTATGACTGCCACTGACGACAAAACCGTAGTTCGCGAATACTTCAATGCCACTGGCTTTGACCGCTGGCAGCGCATCTACGGCGATGGCGAAGTCAATAAAGTCCAGCTCGACATTCGCAAGGGTCATCAGCAGACCGTAGACACGCTGATGGGCTGGCTAGAGGCCGATGGCAATCTGGCTGGGCTCACCTGCTGCGATGCGGGCTGCGGCGTAGGCAGTCTAACGATTCCCCTAGCTCAGGCAGGTGCTCAGGTCTATGCCAGCGACATCTCCGCCAAAATGGTCGAGGAGGCTCGCCAACGAGCTGAGGTAGCTTTAGAGGGCAAAAATTTGCCTACCTTCGAGGTCAAAGACCTGGAGGAGTTGGCCGGTCGCTACCACACAGTGATTTGCTTAGACGTGCTGATTCACTATCCCCAAGACAAAGTGCAGGGCATGATCAGCCATCTTGGTTCCCTGGCCGAGTCGCGCCTGATTATGAGCTTTGCGCCCAAGACGCTGTTCTATAGCGCGCTGAAGAAGGTGGGCGAATTCTTCCCGGGGCCAAGCAAAACCACCCGCGCCTACCTGCACCGGGAGGCCGACATTGTGAAGGCGCTGGAGGCCGACGGCTGGCGCATTGAGCGCCGCACCTTGACCAAGACCCAGTTTTACTTCTCGCGCATGCTAGAAGCCGTCAAAGACTAGTAGCCCGCTATAGGCAGGAACGAGACAGCCATGACTGTAGAGCGGCTATGGATTGCGATCGCAGCGGTGCTGGGCGGCACCGCCGTAGCCGCGGGAGCCTTTGCCACCCACGCCCTTAAGCCTCAGCTCAGCGATCGGCTGCTGGCGGTGTTTGAGACCGCAGCCCGCTATCAGATGTATCACGCTCTGGCTCTGCTGCTGCTGGCCCTAGTGCGGCACCAAGGGCTAGCGGCCCCAGGATGGCTCGCCGCCTCGGGGTGGGCCTTGATCGCCGGTACTGTCGTATTTTCGGGCAGCCTCTATGCCCTGGCACTGACGGGTCGAACTATGCTGGGGGCCGTGGCCCCGATTGGCGGCGCGGCCTTGATGGTGGGCTGGGCCTGTCTGGCCATAGCCGGGCTGCGGGGGGCTGGAGAGAGTTAGGGAGGCAAAGGGTATCGGGATTGGGTGACTTGCTGACCATATTTTTCTCTCTGAAGCGCTATCTCTATCCAGAGTCCACCCACTCAGCCCAGGCGGGCAGGCTATGATGACCCTGTGTCACGCCGGGCCGCTATGTTTGAATACCTATCGCCGCGATCGCTGGCTACGCCCCAGGAGATCATCGAGTACCTGGAACTCCAGCAAGCCGCCCAAGATTTCCGCCTGGAGGTTGAGCACCGGACCAACCTGGAAGCTTACTACCAGTGGTATGACCAAGTAGCCACCGAAAACCGCCGCGATCTGGAGCAGATGCGGACGGAGGCCAACCTTCTGACCTGGTTCAGCCGTCGCTCTATCTAAGAGAGCAACAGAGCCTGATCCAATCAACTTTTTGAGCGATTTGCGCCCAAGACTAGAGCAGTTCTAACTCATCTTGCTTGAGGTGAGCGCGCATGGGCCGCTTGGCCCCCTCGACCTCAAACTCCACCTGAACCGGAAAATTAGGGCTGATGGGGCGACCCTTGTAGTCGGTGAGAATAGTCACAACGACTCCCTCTAAACCTTTAGCATCGAAGGCTTCGTTGCGGTGCAGCGGGTGGTGATAAAAAATAACCGATTCTTTGATTCGGACGCGTTCGCCAACATTCATAGCACACACTCGCTCTTACTCAATCCTCCCTAGCGCCTGGTGACCAGGTGGGAACTTGCTTTTTTGTAGCCCTATTATCTTTGCACAGGATGGGCGCTTGCACGTGGCTGCTGCCGATTAGGTCGAGCTATTCCCTGATTGAGGGCCGTAGGGCTGCATGAGTTCATCCAAACGCTGGGCCATGGCGGCCATTTCGGGGTCGCGGCGGGAGACTGATTGAGTGCGGTCCTGAAACGCCTGGCCAATTTCGGTGTCATAGAGCAGGTGACGGGCCTGGTTGAGCAACTCGGGAGCGCGCTCTAGGGGCTGGGGCTGCTTTGACATCAGCACCTCGTCGATTTGCACAATCAGCTGAGAGATAGGCCGCAGCCAGCTAAATTGCTCATGGTTGAGCACCAGACGCAGGTAGTCGCCCTTGTTGGCGATCGCACCGTGGTTGGCCTCGTAGCGGTCTTTCTCAGCGTCCATTAAAATTTTGTGGGCCTTCAGCAGCAGGGGTCGAAACTGGCGCAGGGATTCAAAGGCCGGATCAGAAGCAGGATTACCAACAGTCATGTAACTCTCGCGCAGGCGTGCAGTACTCCCTTCACCATTCCACGAATAGAGAGCGATTTCAAGCCGCCCGGTGCTGAGGGGCGATCGCCCCCATGGGGTGACTGGGTTTGGTGTCACAATAGCCCTACATTCCTTTTATCTGGTCATGGACTTTACCACCGTTCGCCCTGGGCAGCTTTCCATCATTGCTAACGATTTCGACGCCCGGCCGATGAGCTTTGTGCAAGATGGCGATCGCCAGGGCTACGAACCGGCTGTGGCGCGGGCGGTGAGCGAGGCCCTGGGGTTGGTACCGGTGTGGTTTGACTGCCCACCCGAAGAGTTTTACCCCACCCTTAGCACTGGCGATTACGACGTGGTGTGGTTTAGCCAAGCTATTACCCAAGATCGCCGCGCCTGGGCCGACTTTACCCGCCCCTACGGTCGCTTTGACGAAGCCGTGCTGGTGCGCGAAGATAGCCCTATCCAGACGTTGGAAGACCTAGCGGGCAAGCGGCTCGGCTCCCTGGCGGGCAGCAGTCCCCTAATTCTCACTGAGGCTTTGCCTGACCTAGAATGGGTGCCGTTTGAAGGGGCTGACCACACCCGGCCCGCCCTGCTGACAGCCTTGAGCCAAGGCGCGATCGATGCCCTGGTGGGCGATGCCCTGCTGCTACTTACCGCCGAGGCCGACACCACTAGCCTGCGAGTAGCTTTTCAAATTCCCACCCAGCACCCCTTTGGCGTTGGGGTGCTACCAGGCAACCGAGAACTGCTAGAGGCCCTCAATCAGGCGATCAATCAGCTAATTATGAACGGCACCCTGGCTAAGCTGTGGGCCCAGTGGATTCCCTACAAGCCGTTTCCGTTTTAGCAGGGTCGAGGTTGGGAGCGGGCAGTTGGGCAATGAATGCCGTTGCATCCTTCACTGAGAGGGGCGAAGAGAAGTAATAGCCCTGCCCCCCCTGACACTGGTGGGCCTGGAGGTAAGCCACCTGCTCGCCGGTTTCAATGCCCTCGGCCACCACCGTCAAATTGAGGTTGGTGGCCAAGCTGATAATGGCTTTGACAATTTCGTAGTCGTCCGTGCTGGGGCCAGAGTGGTGCAGGTGGGTAATAAACGACTTGTCAATTTTGAGCACGTCGATGGGAAATCGATGCAGGTAGCTGAGGGATGAGTAGCCGGTACCAAAGTCATCCATACAGATCTGGATGCGGCGCTGGCGCAGCTGTTTGAGCAGATCAATAGCCATCTGGGCGTTTTGAATCAGCACGCTTTCGGTGATTTCAACCTTCAGGTGCTGCCCCTGCAGGTGATTGCGGCTCAGGGCAGCGTCTATTTGCTGAATCAAGTCAGGGCGCACAAATTGCTTACCGGAGAGATTGACGCTGACGGTGAGAGGTCGACTGTGGGGCAGCTCTCGATGCCAATAGCTCAGCTGACGGCAGGCCTCGTTTAGGGTCCACAGGTCGAGGGCAGTAATCAGTCCAGTGTTTTCGGCAACGGGGATAAAGTCGAGGGGAGGCACCAGCCCCCGGCGGGGATGCTGCCACCGCACCAAAGCCTCAAACCCCTGCACCGTGCCGGTGGCCAAATTGACGATGGGCTGATAATACAGCCGCAGTTCACCCCGCTCTAGGGCGCGGCGCAGGTCGTTCTCAAGCTCCATCTGCTGCATCACCATGGTGTGCATAGGAGCGTCAAAAATGGCGTACTCGCGGTTGCTGCCCTTGGCTTTGTACATGGCGATATCGGCATCACGCAGCATTTGGTTGGGGTCGGTGTAGGTGGTGGCGCTGAGGGCGATGCCAATGCTGGCGTGGACAAAGACCTCATGCCCCTGGAGCAGCACCGGGCTTTCGAGAATGGCGTGAATGCGCTGGGCCATGGTGACGGCAACAGCGGCATCGCTGATATTAGACAGCAGCACCACAAATTCGTCGCCCCCCAAACGGGCGGCCACATCTGCCGGACGCAGGCAGGTTTGCAATCGCTGGGCCACCACCTGAAGCAGCTGATCGCCCATGGCATGACCCAGACTGTCGTTGATCACTTTGAAGCGATCGAGGTCGAGAAACAGCAGGGCAAACTGACGATTCGCGCAGCTTAAAGCCTGCGGCATCTCAGAAGCGGGCACCGACTCGAAACAAGTATCCGTCCCGGAATCGCAGCAGAGGTCGGGCGCACCATCAAAGGTAGCGCCCACTGGAGAACAATGGTTGGGGCAGTGGTGGTGCAGGTGCTCAAGCGCCTGAGCCAGCCGTTCTAAGAACAGCGTGCGGTTGGGCAGCCCGGTGAGGCGATCGTGGGAGGCATCGTAGCGCAGCTGGGCCTCCAGCCGCTTGCGCTCGGTCAGCTCGATCTGGGCCTGGGCATAGAGCTCGGCTTGGTGAATGGCGATCGCCAAATGGTCGGCTAACCGCTTAATGAGTTTGATTTCGGCCTCGCTCCAACAGCGGGGGCCAGGGCAATGATGAACGCTCAATATACCTTTGACCTCGCCCCGATAGCGAATTGAAACGGCTAGAATCGCCCCAATATTCAGCTCTTGAGCCAGGGCCAGGTTGGGCAGCAGCATCGGTTCAGCCCTGACATCGTCTACGACCACCGGCAGCTCCTCAGCCAACACTCGCTGGGCATGGGGGTTGCCTTCAATGGGAATCACCTGCCCCTGCAAACTATCAAAACCGGGCGTACTAGCCGTGTTGGTGTGCACCAACACCTGGTCGGTCGCCTGACAGAGAATCACTAGGCCGCGACTGGCTGCGAAGGTGTGGAGCATTTCGGTCGCCGCCCGCTGGAGCAGCGTCTCCAGCTCCAGACTGTCGCTAATGGCGCTGATGATGTTGTTGAGCAACTTTTCCTGCTGGGCCAGGGCGCTGGTCTGAGCCAGCAGCTGGCTCTGCTGGAGGGCGATCGCCACTTGGTCAGCCAGCTGAGATAATAGGGCACGCTCCTTGGGCTGCCACTGGCGCGGCCCGCGGCAGTGGTGAGCGCACAGCAGCCCCCACAGATGGCTGCCACAGTTAATCGGCACAACCAGATTGGCCTGCACCTGAAAGCGCTTCAGCAGCGCGCGGTAGCAGGGGTCAATGTTAGCCTCAGCCACGTTGTCGATGTGGTGGGTGCGGCCTCGGCGGTAGCGGTGGGCCAAGCCGGGCTTGGTTAAAAAACAAGTGTCTTCTACGGTGAGGCCGAAGGTTGCATCCCAAGGGGGCAGCACGGATTCAACCGCCATAGTGCCGCTGAGGTCAGCGTTAAAGCGATAGATGAGCACTCGGTCGGTCTGCAAAAACTGCCGCACCTCGGTGACCGTGGTCTGCAAGATCTGCTTGACCTCTAGAGATTGGTGAATGTGTTGAGTAATGGTGCGAATCAGATGCTCTTCTTCGGCCTGGCGGCGCAGAGCCTCCTGGGCCTTAACAAGGGGAGTGATATCGGTAGCCACTGACCCCAAAATGGGGGTGCCATCGGCCTCCAGGCTCACGGGAAACAGTACTGAGCTAAACACCCGCTGCTCCCCCTGAAGGTACAGCGTATCTTCTACGGTCAGGGAGGTTTGGGTGGTGACGATGTGCTGCACCCGCTCCATAAAAACGCTCAACACCGAGGGCGGCAGCAGATCGGCAAAGGAACGCCCCACCACATCCTCAGGATGCAGGCCAAACTGGGCAGCGGTGGCCTGATTGACTCGCCGATAACGTCCATTGGCGTCAAAGATGCTGACCAGAGCCGGAGAATTGTCGATAAACGCCTGCATCTGCTGGTTAGCGCTGACTAGGGCCTGCTCAGTATGCTTGCGATCGCTGATATCGAGCACAACAATATCCCAAGCAATGTCGCCGTTGGCCAAACATTCTGGGCAACCCATGCCCTGAAGCCAGGTCTGCCGCCCCGAGGGAGTGAGCAGACGCCATTCGCAAAACCAGGGGGTGAGGGTAGCGCCAGAACTCTGGAGCAGCCCCTGCACGGTGCTGCGATCCTCGGGGTGAATGGACAGCCAAAGCCGCTGGGGCTGGCCGAGCAGTTGCTCGGGCTCTAGCTCCCACATGTCGACACAGCCGGTGCTGACGTAGGTGATATCGTCGGCCCCAGAGGGATGCTGCACGTAGCGCAGCACGACCCCCGGCAGGTTAGCCAGCACCGGCTGTAGGCGGCTTTTGTGGCCTTGGCGAGGGGCAACCTGGCGCTGATGGGTTACGTCTGGCCCAACGCTGGTGAACCGCTGCACCAAGCCGGTGGCGCTGGTCAAAACAGTGGTGTTCCAAGCGATCAGGCGGCGATCGCCGCTGCGGGTGAGAATTTCAGTCTCATGGCGAACAGCCCCTTGGCTCTGGCCCACGGCGGCTCGTAATAGCTCACTCAGCGCCTGGCGATCGCTAGCGGGGATAAACAGCTCAAGCCAGTTGCCACCCACAACTTCGTGGCGTTGCCAGCCGGTGAGGGTGAGCAAGTAATCGTTACAGAGCAAAATGTGGCCATTGGCATCGACCACTAGCCCCGCCATAGCCATCGTTTCGATCACCGCCCAAAAATGCTGCTCCGATGCTTGTAAATCGCCGATTTGGTCATCGCCTGTCCGGGCATCGGGAGCACCCACTACAGGATCGAAATCAGGCAAAGAAGTCCAATCATCGGTCATACAAGACGTTTCTAGGGGCGAGGCAGCCTGTGAGGACTACGCAAACCAGAGGCATTCCCAACTCATTCTTCCCACCCTGCAACCGTATACAGGGTGACTGTTCATAGGTCTTAATGTGTTCTATGGTAATTACCCCCAGGTAATTCTGGTAGCTTCAGTGCTAAGCACCCACCAGCATAGCGAAGCCCTCAGCGCGATCGCACCGAGGGCTATAGCCTTGCCGTCTTTACCCTTAAGCTAGGGCGGGCCGCCTATAAACAGGCTAGAGAAACTGCTGCCAGTTTTCACTGCGAAACAGGGCTCGCTCAGCCTTGCGGCGGCGCTGTAGGCCAGGCATCACATTGCCCCCGGCATAAATCCACTTGGCGAACTCCTCAGACGCTCCAGCCATGTCTCCGGCGTTGAGCTTCTTTAGTAGGGTAGACGACTGCAAATTGCTGGGGCCGACGTTGAAGGTAAACGACACCAGCGCCGAGAACTGGTCGCTGGTCAGGGTGCGAGTCACAGCATCGGAGACGGCTTTTTCATACTTTTTGAGGTCGCGCTTGAGAATCTCTTCGGCCTCGGCCCGAGTGATGGTGAGCCCGCGGTAGACCTGCGGTGCCCCTGCAGAGGAGGTATGGCCATAGCCAATGGTCCAGGGTTCACCACCGGTGCCGGGGTCGGGGTAGGCGCTGAGGCTCAGGCCCTCAAACCCCTTAATAATCGCTAGCCCAGCGGCGTTGATGGTGTTGCCTGGGGGCGGGGGTGGCGGGGGAGGTGGCGCGGGCGGCATGGGCTGAGGCTCAGGTCCTCCAGTGCCGATAGACACCGTCATGGCGCGGGGATAATCATCCCGCTGAAACCATGTCTTGACGCTGCCAACGTTGACTACCTGCTCCTTGGGATTATTGCTCGACGGATATTTCGTGATGCGAGAGATCCAGTAGCCTCCCTGCATCAGGTAGATTGCAATGTCTGTTTCTTTAATCCAGGTTCCCATATGACCTCCCCGGAGCAGTCCGCATACCAGGAATTTACAATACTTTCGGAATAATGGGCCATTGAGTTTTGGCCAGGTTCTACCATTTTGCCCACCGTGGAGCATAGATTTAACCCCTATAGCCCGGCCAATCGCCATAGCCAGCCGCGCGATCGGCGAGAGCTACGCCCTAGCAGTTCGGTTTGGCACGGCCAAAGTTCGTCCCTAACCAAGGTTTCACCTGCTACCGCCGCGGGCTGACCAGTAATTTTTTGTCTACTCTAAGCTGAGGTTGCACTTTGCCCCTGGCAAGGCTAAGTCAACACCGCCCTGACAAACCCAGCAGAAGGTTTTTTCCAGGCAGACGATTCAGTCGTTAAGATATTCAAAGCTTAGTGTCTTTTCTGGTGGCTTATTATCTCCATGGCTTTGCTCTCAGCAACCGCAGATTTGCCCTCCCGCCTGGTTTCACCCACCATTCGTCGCTTACCCAACGGCCTTACAGTCATTGCTGAGCAAATGCCCTTAGAGGTTGTCAACCTGAGCCTATGGCTGCGGGTAGGCTCAGCGGTAGAAAGCGACGCCATCAACGGCATGGCCCACTTTCTAGAGCACATGATCTTTAAGGGCACTCAGCAGCTGCAATGCGGTGAGTTTGAGCGCCAAGTGGAAGAGCGCGGGGCCTTGACTAACGCTGCCACCAGCCAAGACTACACCAAGTACTACATCACCACAGCGCCCCAAGACTTCGCCACCCTGGCCCCGCTGCAAATTCAGATGGTGATGGCTCCGCGCCTCAGCGACCATGATTTTGAGCGCGAGCGCCCGGTGATTTTGGAAGAAATTCGTCGCGCAGACGACAACCCCCGCCGCCGTACCTATTCCCGCACCATGGAGCTGGTGTTTGACCGGCTGCCCTACCGTCGCCCGGTGCTGGGGCCGACCACCGTGGTCGAGGGGCTCACCCCGGCACAAATGCGAGAGTTCCACAGCACTTGGTACCAGCCCCAGAGCATGACGGCAGTGGCGGTGGGCAACCTGCCGGTAGAAACCCTGATTGCCACGGTAGCCGAGGGTTTTGAGCAAGCCATGGCCCAGCGCCCCACGCCGCCAGACACCGCCAGCACTATTGAACGGTTCAAGCCGCTGCTGCCCGACGACTTGGAGCCCCCCTTTACGGACGTGCGGCGGGCGACCCACACCGATCCGGCTATGGCCCAGGCGCGTCTGGTGATGGCCTGGCGAGTGCCAGGGGTGACTCACCTAGAGGATACCTACGGCCTCGACATCCTAGCCTCGATTTTGGGGCGGGGGCTAACCTCACGCCTGGTACGCGACCTGCGGGAAGAGCGCAAGCTGGTGACTAGCATTAGCTGTACCAACATGACCATGGCTCACCAGGGGGCGTTTATGGTGTCGGCCCAGCTGCCCGCCGAAGATTTAGATCAGGTGGAGGGAGCGATCGCCCAGCACATTGCCACCGTGATGGAGGAGCCTGTCAGCCCCACAGAACTGAGCCGCGTGCAAACCCAGGTGGCCAACCGGTTTATCTTTGCCAACGAAACACCGAGCGATCGCGCTGGGCTTTACGGTTACTATCAGACCCTGACGGGTGACATTACTGAAGGGCTCAACTACCCGGCCTATATTCAAAAGCTGGGCGTCAAGGATGTGTTGCAGTCGGCCCAGCGCTATCTCTCCAGCGAGGCCTACGGGGTGGTTGCCTTACAGCCAGCGGCTTAGGACAGGCAGCTATGTGGACTGCGATCGCCCAACACATCGGCGCTAAAACCGGCACTGCCTTTACCATTGTCGACCGGCGATCGGTGGGGGGCGGTTGCATCAACCAGGCCTACCAGGTGAGTGACGGCAGCCAATCCTATTTTCTCAAGCTCAACCAGGCGTCGCAGGTAGCGATGTTTGAGGCTGAGGCTTTGGGCCTGAAGGATATGTACGACAGCCAGACCATTCGGGTGCCCAAGCCAATCTGCTGGGGCACGGTGGATGGCTCGGCCTACATTGCCATGGAGTGGTTGGATTTGGGCAGCGGCGGCGGTAACGCCTGGAGCCGTATGGGCGAGGCCCTAGCGGCTATGCACCGGGTCACTAGCGAGCAAGGTTTTGGCTGGCACCAGAGCAACACCATTGGCGCCACACCTCAGCCCAACCCCTGGACGGCGACCTGGTTGGAGTTTTATCGCGAGCACCGGTTGCGCCACCAGTTTCGCCTAGCGGGTCGTCGCGGGGGGCGGTTTCCGCGTCAGCACGAGTTGCTGATGGCGTTGCCAGATTTGCTAGCGGGCCATGACCCGGCTCCAGCTCTGGTGCACGGCGATCTGTGGTCGGGCAATGCAGCAGTGACGAAAGATGGCGAGCCGGTGATTTTGGACCCGGCGACGTATTTTGGCGATCGCGAGGTAGACATCGCCATGACCGAGTTATTTAGCCGCTTTCCCAGCGCGTTCTATGACGCTTATAACGCGGCCTACCCACTCGGTGCAGGCTATAAAACCCGCAAAACGCTATACAACCTGTATCACGTTATCAATCATTTCACCTTGTTTGGCGGCAGCTACGAATCGCAGGCCAACCGCATGATCGACCAGCTATTGCGGTGAGGCAATTCAAATTCTTTTCATAGGGAACTTACGGAGTCTGTTTACTCCGGAGTACTGCCTTTGGGTCTAATGGCAAACTCTAGCTGTGAGCGGTAGAAACAAACATCGAACTCTATAAAAAAGTTAACTTGCCCTAGAATAAGCGGCACGTTTGTAGCTTGTGTCCATGCGAATACAAGCTGCACAGGTTCAAACTGTCCGACAATGGCTTGAGCTAACACAACGCGCGCTTCGTACTGGGCTAAATTTCCTGTCAAACTCAATGCTGTCGTTTGCTGTTCCCAGATATAGCCAAGCTCAACCCCAACAGGATAGGGCAGTACGTTTACACTGGCCCCAGTATCCAACAGGCCAGAAGTTGGGATAGAGGATTGCTGGTGTAGAAGGTTGAAGGACAAGTAGGGGCGGGCGCTGGCCTCGCCTAAAGCAGGATCACTAGGGATAAAAGGATAGCGTTCAGCATTACGCATGATGGTTTTGAGCTTTGGCAGCGTTGAGCACGTTTAACATCGTATCTGCTGCCTCAACTGCATCGTAGGGCGACCAAACAGGGTAAGCCTCCTCAGGTTTAATGAGACTAGTTTCTTGCTGAGCCAATTCTGAGATCAAAAGCTGCATGATATAGAATTTGTCTGAACGACTCAGTTCTCTCAGCGTCGAAATTAATTCAGAGGAAATCATTGGGAATACTCCAATAAAGGTCGTTTCATATAGATATACAACATACTCTTAGGCTACCTTATTGGCTCATCGGCACCTTGAACAGCCAGCATGGTATCTACGTGGATGAAGACGCGAATCTAGCTTCCTTGACAGGATTACAACCCCTCTACCGTCTTCAGATTGCTGTTTCTGCAAATCGCAGAAATAGCCGATAGATTACAGTTCAATGATTGAGAATACTTTTCACAAACTTTATGAATCCTTTCAACGTTTTATCCCTACATATGATGATTTAGCTTCCAAGTAGTTCGTAGGACATACAAAGAATTAGTACCTCGATCCACAGGTTATCCATTCTTTAATGTGTGTAAGGTTGGCTTCCAAAAATCTTGCTGTGCCAGATTGCTTTTATTCTTAAATTGGAAGTGCTTTTACTTCCCTCCGCGACGCAAAAGCAGCGAGTTAACTACTACGGCCACAGAGCTAAACGCCATCATGCCGCCGGCAGCAGCGGGGCTGAGGCTGACTCCGGCGGTGGGTAGTAGCACCCCAGCGGCTAGGGGGATCGCCACTAGATTGTAGGCAAAGGCCCAGGCTAGGTTTTCGCGAATTTTGTTGAAGGTAGCGCGGCTGAGGGTGAGGGTTTCGAGCAGACCCGAGAGGTGGTCGCCCATGAGAATTACGTCAGCGGTTTCCATGGCGATGTCGGTGCCGGAGTGGAGGCTGATGCCGACATCGGCCTGAACCAGGGCGGGGGCATCGTTGATGCCGTCACCCATTAGCGCTACAGTGTGACCCTCGGCTTGGAGCTGGCGGATCGCATCAACTTTGCCTTGGGGGGAGACTTCGGCGGTGACCTGGCTAGGGGCGAGGTTGAGCTGGGCGGCGATCGCCCCTGCCACTTCTTTTCTATCGCCCGTCAACACCCGAACCTGGAGACCCTGTTTTTGCAGCGTCTCAACTACCGTGGCGGCATCGGGGCGCAGCTGGTCTGCGATCGCCACTAGCCCCACCACGCGATCGCCCAGGGCTACGTAAACGACGGTCTGACCTGCTTCAGCCAACGCTTTCGCCCGGTCTTGCACATCGGCATGCAGCACCAGCTCTCGCTGGGTCATCCACTGCTGGTTGCCTAGAGCGCAGGGTTGCACGGTATCTTGCCAGGTGATCTGGGCGGTGACGCCGAGGCCGGGGTGGGTATCAAACCCGTCAGCTTGCAGCAGGTCTAATCCTTGTTCTGTCGCCGCCTGGTGGATAGCCTTGGCTAAGGGGTGACGGGTGCCGCTTTCGACGGTGGCGGCAAGTTGCAGAATATCGGCTTCGTTCAGGCCATCCGCCAGCACATGAATCGCTGTCACCTGGGGCTGACCCAGGGTGAGAGTGCCGGTTTTGTCAAAGACCACCGTGTCAAGGTGGTGGATGGTTTCGAGGCTGTCGCCGCCGCGAATGAGCAGGCCGCGCTCAGCCCCTAAGCCCGAGCCGACCAGAATGGCGGTGGGGGTGGCCAGGCCCAGAGCGCAGGGGCAAGCGACAACCATAACCGCGATCGCCAGCTTCAGACTTACCAGCAGGGTCGAGGAGGTGTAGGTCATGGTGTGACCCATGTGGGCCATGCCCAGTGCCGAGTGCATCACCTGGGGCCAGTGGTGCAGCCCAATGAAGTACCAAAACAGGAACGTGAGCGTAGCCAGAGATATCACCCCGTAGGTGAAGTAGCCCGAGATCAGGTCAGCTAGCCGCTGGATGGGGGCCTTGCGGCTCTGGGCTGTTTCTACCAAGCGAATCATTTGGGCCAGCACGGTGTCTTGGCCGGTGCTGGTGACTTGCAGGGCGATCGCGCCGCTCTGGTTCACCGTGCCCGCCGTCACGTTATCGCCGGGCTGCTTTAGCACCGGCATCGATTCGCCGGTCAGCATCGACTCGTCCACGGTGGTTTGGCCAGAGACTACCGTGCCATCGGCGGAGATTTTTTCGCCGGGCAGCACCTGCACCCACTCGCCTACCTGCACGCAGCGGGCGGGCACCTCGACGCCGGTTTGAGCGACGCCAGCGGTGGCGGGGTTGGAGATCAGTCGGGCCACAGCGGGCTGGAGTTCGACCAGCGATCGCAGCGCATCTGCCGCCCGATACCGGGCCCGCTGCTCCAGGGTGCGGCCCAGCAAAATAAACGCCAGCAGCATCACCGGCTCTTCAAAAAAGCACTCCCAGCCCAGCCTAGGGAACACCAACGCCACCACGCTGGCCAGGTAGGCGCTGACGCTGCCCAGGGCCACCAGCGTATTCATGTTGGGGGCCAGCCGCCGCAGCCCGGCCCAGCCATCAACAAGAATTTCTCGCGCCGGAAAGGCCAGCGTCACCGTAGCCAAGATGGCGTGAAACCACAGGTCGCTGAGCACAGGAATGGTCAGCCAGCCGAAGTGATTGAGGTGGCCAATGGTGGAGAGAATGAGCAGGGCGATCGCCACCCCTAGCCGCTGCCCCTGCTGCTGCTGCTCGGCTCGCTTGGCCTCTACCCAGGCGGTGAGGTCGTCACCGTCGCCATCGGTGGCGCGGGGCGTCGCCGCAAAGCCCGCCTGAGTCACCTGGTCGGCCAGCTGATCGGCGCTCACTACGCCAGCCTCAGTTTCGACCACCGCCACCTCGGTCACCAGGTTCACCGTGGCCGATCGCACCCCATCCACTTGGGCCAGGCGATTTTCAACGGCACGCACGCAGCCGGCGCATTTCATGCCACTGACGTTGAGCACTACGGTCTGTCGATTAGACGGCTCTAAACCCGGTTCTGAGGCAGAGGTCTGAGGAGAAAGAACTTGCATGGGCGAAAAGCTAGGAGCGGTAGTGGATCTAGCCTACCAAGCCCCTTCTCTTCTGCGTATCTCCCCGCTTGGCGAAAAATCGCATCTTTGCTCTCCATCTGCTCAAGCTTTGGGAGGGCCAGAACCCCGCTAGCCCCTATTCGATAGGGGTTAAGGGAATTAATTGATCAAGGGTGCTAATCCGTAAGCCGCTGCTGATTGACCAATTGGCGTCTTCAAACGTCAGAGCAATACTCACAAAGATCATAGAATCCCACCCTGCATCTTTCCCTAGATATAGGCCTATGCCCCTGGGCGGTTGCTGGCTTATAGCCAAATACCTAGACTGGCTACAGACATAGCCAGCCTGTTTGAGCGGCTATCTAGCCGATGCAAAAATCCTCTACCGCCAAAAGCTCAAGCTAGAAGAATAGTTAGTCAGTTAGCCGCGATCGCAACCCCCCACGCCCCACCATTCATGCGCGACCTGCAAACCCTCACTCAGCCCTTCGACTTAATTGTGATTGGTGGCGGCATCAACGGTGCAGCTACGGCACGCGACGCCGCCCTGCGCGGGTTGCGCACCATCCTGCTTGAGAAAGGCGACTTCGGCGGCGGCACCACCAGCTGGTCGAGCCGCCTCATCCACGGCGGGCTGCGATATTTGGAATACTTTGAGTTCAACCTGGTACGTGAGTCGCTCCACGAGCGCGAGGTGCTGCTGCGCAATGCCCCTCACTTGGTCAAACCGTTGCCGTTGACGATTCCCATCTATCGCAGCGGCTCGCGCAGCTACCGTGTTGTTCAAGCGGGAATGGTGCTCTACGACCTACTCAGCTACGACAAGTCGCTGCCCAACCACCGCATGCTGTCGCGTAGCAGCACCCGGCAGCTATTTCGCGCCATCGATGCAGATGGGCTGGCGGGGGCGGCCCAGTACTACGACGGCCAGGCCGAGCATGCCGAGCGACTGTGCTTAGAAAATATTCTCGACGCCGAGCAGGCCGGGGCCACGGTGCTCAACTATGCCCAGGTCGAAGACATTCACCTCAGCGAACAGCGAATTACTAGGCTGACCTGCCGCGATCTGCTCAGCAATCAACCCTTTGAGGTGACGACCCACGATCGCACGGTGATAGTCAATACCTCTGGCCCCTGGGTTGACGAGGTCTGTGGGCTCAGCCAGTCGCCAGTCAGCCAAAATCGTAAGATCGGCGGCACCAAGGGCAGCCACATAATTGTCGATGCCTTCCCCGGCGCGCCCGACTCAGCCCTGTATGTAGAGGCCAAGTCTGACGGGCGGCCCTTTTTCATTTTGCCCTGGCTGGGCCAGTACCTGATTGGCACCACCGACGAACACTACGCAGGCTCCCTCGAAACGGTCAAGGCCGACGATGCCGAAATCGACTACCTGCTGAAGGAAACTAACGCCGTGCTGCCCGCCGCCCATCTAACTCGGGAAGATGTGCGCTTCACCTACGCCGGGGTGCGGCCCTTGCCCTACGCCGAGGGCAAAAAGACCGGCAGCATTACCCGCGCCCACATTCTGCACGACCACAGTCGAGAGGGGGCTAAGAACCTGATTTCGCTAATTGGTGGCAAGCTCACCACCCACCGCCAAGTGGGCGAAGAGTTAGTAAATGCCGTCTTTCGTCAGCGAGGAGAGGAAGTGCCCGCCTGCCCAACTCACACCCGACCTCTACCCGGAGCCATGCTGCTTGACGACCCCAGGGTGGGGGACTGGCGCGATCGCTACCGCCACCGCATTGGCCCCATTAGCTTCGATCACCTCCTCGGCATCTACGGCGCTCGCACAGGCGACCTGCTAGCTTTAGCCGATCGCTACCCAGCCCTAGCCCAGCCCATTGTCAGCTACGCCAAAGACATTCAAGCCCAGATTGTGTTTGCGGTGCAGGCCGAGATGGCTCACACCTTCATGGATGTTTTGCGCCGTCGCACTACCGTAGCCATGCACCACAACTATGGCTTCGAGGCTCTAGCCGTAGTAGCCCAGGTGCTACAGGAGTATTGTGGATGGAGTGAGGACATGTGCGATCGCAACATTCGCGCCTACCACCAGTTCATGGCCGCCAACTGCATCCCCGACTATGCGCTAGGTGAGGAGAAGGCGTCGCTGCAAACCGCATAATCAGAGTTGGGGAGTGATGGGGTAGGGGAGCGAGGGAGTGCATCTATTCCACCCACCTCATTACTCCACCACTCCATCACCCCGCCACTCCATCACCCCCACTCCCCATGCTCGTCGCCCTAGCCTCTCAGCAAATTATTGCTACCTACAAAAACCGCCCGGTCACCCTCGCCATTTTGGGATCTGGGGCCTGGGGCAGTGCGTTGGCCCACATTGCCGCCACCAACCACCACACCGTGCGCCTTTGGTCGCGATCGGGCAGCGTTTCTCTGAAAAATGCTGTTGTTGGGGCAGATGTAATTCTGTCGGCCATCTCCATGAAAGGAGTGCTAGACCTGGTCACTCAGCTCAAGTCGTTGGCTATTCCTGAAACCACGGTGCTGATGACGGCCACCAAGGGCTTTGACCCAGAAACCACCCTGACGCCATCAGTAATTTTTCAGCAGGCGTTTCCCAACCACGCGGTGGCCGTGCTCTCTGGCCCCAATCTCTCTAAGGAAATTGAGGCCGGGCTGCCTGCTGCCACGGTGATTGCCTGTGTCAACGAAACCGCCGCCGAGGCCGTGCAGCATGTGTTTGCCTCAGACCACTTTCGCACCTACACCAGCACCGACCCTCTGGGAGCTGAATTGGGCGGCACGCTAAAGAATGTGGTGGCGATCGCAGTCGGTGTCTGCGAAGGGCTCAATCTGGGCTCTAACGCGCGATCGGCCCTGATCACCCGCGCCCTGCCCGAGGTCATGCGTATTGGCACCCACCTGGGCGGACATCCAGAAACCTTCTTGGGTCTCTCGGGCTTGGGGGACATGCTGGCCACCTGCACCAGCGCCCTCAGCCGCAACTACCGGGTGGGCTACGGCCTTGCCCAGGGGAAATCTTTAGAGCAAGTTTTAGAAGAACTGGGCAGCACCGCCGAGGGCGTCAACACCGCCTACGTGCTCCACGACATTGCCCAGCGAGAGCAGCTCTCAGCGCCGATCTCTCAGCAGGTGTATCTGCTGCTCAAGGGTGACATCTCAGCCACAGAAGCCGTCGCCGCCCTAATGGAACGCAAGCTTAAAGCTGAGGATTACCAAGAGGTCTTGCAGTGCGAATGACTTGCAAGCATTACTGAAGGACAGTATGAACCCTGTAGGAACGCACGCTGTACGCCCCTACAGAGTCATCCCCTAGCCGGTGGAGTCTAGGTTAGGCGGCTCAAAACGCCAGAATCCAGTCCGGCCTTCTATCTTTGTTCTTTAGCTATATTTCCGCTGCGTTCCCCTAGGCGGGTTCCGGAAAAGTTGAGGGCGAAAACATCTTGAGCATAGCGGTGTAGTGGGGTTCATAGTATTTGACATTGATCGACCCCACACAGGCCGAAAGCTCTTGGTCAAGCAGGTTGACCATCAGCCGCACCAGGCCCCAATTCACCTTTAGCCTGGGATACAGCATGACGCAGAGCGGGAAAAGCTCTTGGGCGATCGCCGAGATGTTGTTCTCTAGCATGCAGGTCCAGAGATAAATCTGAAACATCTCCACATCGCGAATGCTGGAAGTGCGCACTGCGGCCGCGCTGAGGGGGCCGGTATAGGTCGCATAATCGGGGCACAGCGTAATCACTTGATTTACAATGCTCTTGGCAATGCGGTTGGTGGCCGGCAACGCCAGCCGCACCGTCTCTAAACGCGGGTCATGGTAGTCGTAGTTGGCGGCAGCGGTGTAGGCCCGGTGCAGCGGCATATACAACAGATCGTCAACCACTTTGAAGTAGCTTTGCAGGGTCGACTGCTCGGCCTCGGGGGCTTCCGCCGAAAGCATTTGACCGCAGTAGTGAAACTGCATGCTGACAAACCCAATCACCCTAGGGTCTACCGCCGTATGGGTTTGGCGAATAGCGCCCAACTGCTTAGAGGCCGTAACCGAAAATCGCTGGGGCGTCACGCCCTTGGCGTAGGCCGCCAGAGCCTCTTCGTAGACCGAATGCACATCTTTGGAAATGGTCCAGGGGTCAATTAAGCTAGGGCTAATTTGGTGGCGACGAACTTCGCGAGATAGCAGCGTTTCCGTTTTGTTCCAGGCTCGGGCACTGACAGAGCGCAGGATATCGACGAGTTTTTGAGCGACATCCGGTCTAGATTGGGACTTATCTAAGTTCAGGAGCACCTGATCCTGACGATGCAGGTCTTTGACATACTTCTTTGCCCAAACCTCAGACAGGGAGGGCACTTCGGCCTTATCGGGAGCGCCAATTTTGTCTAGACGGCCAACTTTCAGGCTGGTCAATACCGAGCAGTCTGTCACCATAGGAACACAACCACGCTTTAGGGAAACTGGAACGACGGAAAGAAAGATTTAAAAGCCATAGTAAGCCCAGGCTGGTCAGCAGAGTTAAGAAGATCCCGGAAAGCGGTAAGCCAAATTTATTAAACTTTATTCTTCGTAATGGTTCGCAAAGATAAATAATTTTTCGATGGGATTTTACAGGATTTTGGCGGCTTTAAAGGTTGCGGCAGCCTCGACCGGGCGACAATTCACCGGAATGTGAGGACACCCAGTTCACAAAATAGCGACGCAGACCGTGGATCTCCTTGTATCCCCGCGTCCTTCTAAGGGAGGTAAGAAGGAGCACTTGAGAACATCCCTATGTAGCTCGCTTTTTGGCGAATTGGTATAAACAGGCTGAACCTCGTCCAATTAAACCTGGAGTTTCCCTCGCCCTCTGTCGACCCTACAAGTAGTTTACGAAGGGTTTAGGGAAGTGACTAGTTTCTTGGATACCCACCTTGGGCGATGGCGATCGCCTCAGCGCGTCATTAAAACGATGGCATAGCCTGCAATCAATTCTTGGAGAGCACCCACCTTTCGCTCCTAACCTATAGGAAACAACAGGCCCATGCCAAGCGGCACCAGACGTTACCCATTCACTCCAGAAAACAACCTCTTCCACAGTTCAAGATCACAGCCCTATGGCGCTTCAAAACTCTCTCCTAAGCAAGATATCGAAGCAAGTCCTCTACTTCGTTAGGCACAGAAAATCTACTAGCGTCTAGAGCAAGAGCACAAGTAATTTTAGATTTATTGCGGTAGTTGGAATATACACAACAGCCTCTCTGACAACGAATCCAAGAGAGCTATTCCGACCATAATTTTGCCTTGATCTGATTTTTTATTTAGAAAAGAATAGACATCTATCGGTAGTTATGGCCCTTTGCTGGATTATGCCCGCTGATGGATGAGATTTTGGTGCCCAGCTAGTAAATTGAGGCCATTGATGCTGATAGAGGTAATCTATGACTAATTTTCCTGAGCAAGTCGATAATGTCACTAATCAGGCCGCCGAGCAGGCTCAAAACTTGACTGAGCCAGCGGGAAATGTTGCTAGCCAAGTTCCTGAGCGAACCGAAGAATTTGCTCGCAAAGCTGATGATGCGTCCCACGAAGTTTCTGACCAAGTTGAATCGGCCAAGGCTACAGTAACCAAGCCTTTGCCCAAGCCCCCTGCCATGTCGGCCAACCAAGCACCTGCCGAAGAACTGCTTAAGCGTCTACAGTGGGGCGAGCCAGCGCTGACTATTATTGACGTGCGCAGTCGCGAAGACTTCAACAACGAGCGGATTACTGGCGCTGTGCCCATGCCCATCGACCATGTTTTGGATAACGCTGAAAATGCCCTAGAGCATAAGCGCGATATCTATGTCTATGGCGATAGCGCTGACGATGCTGCTAGCCAGCTCCGTCAGGCAGGCTATGCCAGTGTAGCTGTGCTACAGGGTGGACTTTCGGCATGGAAGGCCGTTGGTGGCCCTACCGAAGGCGTCTATGCTTTTTCGTCACCGCTCAAGGATTAAGCACCTTTAGCATCAACATTGAACAGTAGAAACCTGATTTAAGAAAGCTGAAAGGGTGCTCTTAGGAGACTCCGCGATCGCCCTCACACTCAAGCTTACAAATCAGGAATGTTCAAATCAGTTCTGATATGGAACAGAACTAGATCAGCCAATAGCCATAGTTAATCGGTTCCCCTCGTACTTTCCTTAATAGAGAAAAGTGCGAGGGGAAATCGGTGTTTGTTGTAGGCAGTTTAGCTAATGCCAAGATGCGTTCCCTCGACCACCCAAGGCTTAACTTTGGGAAACTACAATGGCCTATAGCGTTTATGCCACCCGACGATGGACTTTCTCTGCCAGGCGATTATCTTTGACGTCGATGGGGTGCTGATTAACTCAGACCCAGTAGCAGAGCGCCATTGGCGGATCTGGGCCGATCGCCACGGGGTTGATTTCGAAGCGATCCTTCGCATTCACCACGGCCGCCCTACGATAGAAACCATTCGCCAGGTCGCGCCCCACGTGGATGCTGCTAAGGAAGCTCATATCAAAGAAACCGCTGAGGCGGACGACACCAATGGGCTGATACTCTACCCAGGCGCAAAAGAGCTTCTGGCTGGGCTGCCGCGCGATCGCTGGGGAGTCGCCACCAGCGGCACCCGCCGCACCGTCTCCCTGCGCTTTCCCCATCTTGGACTACCAGAACCCTTGGTGATGGTAACCGCCGACGATGTACAGCGGGGAAAGCCTGCACCCGATCCCTATTTATTAGCGGCTGAGCAATTGGGCGTTGCCCCCACAGATTGCCGATTGAAGATGCCCCCGCTGGGGTAGAGGCGGCCAGAGCGGCCGGGATTAGAGTAATTGCGGTGACGACAACAAACCGAGCCGAAGATTTGGGGTTGGCCGATGCAATCGCCCCTGCGATCGCGGCCCTACAGATTGAGGTAGGGGCAAGCGGACTGGTGGTTCGGCAGTAGCATGGGGGAGTGACCGAGGCTTAGATAGTTGCTCGAGTTGCCCCATTAAGTATGTCTTTTGTTTAAACTTTTCTCCCAATCTCCGGGCCATTCAAGGTCTAAATGAAAACTTGAGTGCTGTTGATGTCGGGAACTATTGAGCGCTATGAATGGGTTAGCACGCTATGCCGTCGGTGTAACAGGCTTATTTCTGCCCACCCTGTTCTCAAATATTGCCCCTGCTGAGGCTGTCACTTTAACAGACAACAGATTTGGAGAAACAGTCGGGTTTGTGGGGGCCGACTTTGACAATAACGACAGCGGCACTTCAGCGACAGAGTTTGGGTCAGGGTTTGATATCAGCCAGGCGGCCCATATCACTGAGATTCTTTGGAGCGGAACCTACGGACCCAGCCGTACCCGAACTCCCTTTACAGACAATTTCTCTGTGCGCCTGTTTACCCTCAATGGCGTTGATGACTTTGGTAGAGTGTTAACTTCTCCTCTGGCTACCCTAATAGGCGATATTAGCTACGTTATAGAGCCCGTTCAAATTTATAATTCCACTGACGTAGTGGATGTATATTTCTACACGCTGTCGCTGTCTACACCGTTTAGCCTGGGCTCGGGGGGCTACCTGCTGTCAATTATGAACGACACCAGTGCTGACCTCGACGACAACTGGGGTTGGACTCGAACCGACCAAGGCGGAGCACTATTTACATACGATCCTACAGAACCCTGGGAAATGCTGTCTGGAGGACTATATTTTGCAATTCAGGGTGAGACCAAAGACGACCCTCAGGCGGTGCCAACGCCAATGCTACTGCTAGGTCTGTTGGGTTTTGGGGTGACCGCTTGGCGTCAGCGCAAGCGTAGGGCCTGAGCAACTGCGGGCAAGCGTCAATAGTTGCCCGCAGATTTTGGTGGGCGATCGCCTCGATGAGACGCTGCTGAAGCTGGTCGATGAGCATTGACCGCTGGCAATGGTAGGCGATCGCCAGCCGCTACCCAAACGGAAACGGCTGCCAGGGAATTTATTCAGCCCAGAGGTTTATCATCGGGCCATCGGGTCGGCGGCGAGGGCGGCGATTGCAGCATCCAACGCCTGGCCAGGCTTGCCTGTTGGAGAAGTGATCGCAAGAAAGGTGCGCTATTGCCTCTGCAACACCGCACCTCAAGGTCATATTTCGAATGAATTTTTATGCTTGTTCCCAGAGTTCTCTAACGCCATTTTCAGGTAGCCAGGTGGCAATTTCCTGAATGCGCTCTTCGGATAGCTCTCTCTTAGTGGCGGTGAAAACGGCTTTTACAGCCTTCTTACGCTCGGCGTCTTTGTTGGTGGGGTCGCGTCGTAAACCACCCTCATTCGCTACCCGGAAGAAGAAGCGATCGGAGTCAATTTTGAAAATTCCCGGCCCCTGCCAAGGCGGACGCACCCGGCTCAAAAATCCAACGAGAGGGTTGCTGTCTTTCCACAGGTCAGTTACCTCCATTTGCAGGGCTTTTTCGTCGGTTGGCATGGCTTCTTCATGCAGTTCGTTAGCAACCCGATCGGCTGCTTCGGTAGTCATCAAGTCGCGCATGACGCGAAAAACAACTTCAGTAAAGTCTCTGGCATCGTAGGGCTCAGCGAAGCCCCCTTCAACCATCACATACTCTAAAAAAGACCGATCTTTATCGGCGATCGCCAACCTAGAATCTTCTGTTTCGGTCGGGTCAAGCCCTTGAATTTCTCTCTCTGTAGTTTTATCTACCATGCTTACTTCCTCTATTGATTTACATCAATCTTTCTTTCAGTAAAGGTTAAGCAACTTAAAACTATTGCACTTCCCTCAGGGGTTCAAGTTTGATTGGGTCATCAGATAGATATCGTGAGCAATGTTGGGCGATCGCCACCGGAGTCTCCCTGTTGGAAGACAAAGGGAGGACAGTAGGATGGTTGGAGAAAGATCCTCTCGCTTTGGAATAGCGTTTGGCGAGGGTGAATGAGTCGCAGCAGGTGACAGTTTCAGTTTTTGTAACCATCCTGAGCTAACTACCCCCGTCGCGTAGGTTAGGGGCATAGCTTTGCGAGGGCCTGAGGATGGAACACCGCTGGAATGTTTGGTTACTGGGCGCAATTGCGGCAGGAGCTCTGCCCATGGCCCTTGCCGCCCCAACTCAGGCCTGGGATCCGATCGCCCCTAACCCCAACGCCAATTCCGACGCTAACGCCAACCCTACAGAAAGTTCTATGCCACCGATCGTGCAGCGCCAGGCCTATGACCGCTACCTCCAGGTAATCGAGCGCACCCAGGCGATGGTAAGCGACCCCGTCGCTCGCCGGCTGGCCGAAGCGCTCAATCTCAATGTCCTTAATGTCACCTGGGAAGACACCGGGCGCTTTTACGGCTCCTCCGTTGGCTCCAATATCAGCGACATGACCATTCAGGTGCAGCAGCAGGATCCCGTTAGCGGGCAGCACCAGCTGCACCTGATGCCGGTGATTCGCCATCCCAACTTTGAAGATATCAGCGCCGACATTCCCCTAGAGAGCTTCTTTCTTCAAGTGGGCAACGAGAACGGCGAAGACCTGCGCCGAGTGGCGCTGAGCGAAGTGCTGGGCGATCTGCGGAGCTATCTCAGCACTCCAGATTCTTGGAGCGGGCGAGGGCGATCGCTCCTTGCCCCTAGGCGTGATAGCCATGTGCTGGTCAGTGCTCAGGCCTGCTTTTTGCCGATTCCTCAAGAGGGTATGGCCACATTCAACCCGGTGCTGTTTAACTATCAGTCGCGACCCGGTGATCCGGCAGTGCTGACCATTCTCGCCACCCGCGAAGGCACCAGCGTCACCGTGATCGACAACCAGCGCGATGGCTTTGAGGCAGGGCAAACCTGGGGTCAGCGCCTGTTTTTCAACAAAAATGGCGAACGGGCCAGCTTTACAGGTCAGCGCCTCAGCGATTTTCAGGCGGTGGAGAACCCTGGCGGGCGGCCTGAAGCCGCTGAGGATGACACCGAGGGGCTAAATATGGTGCTGCTGATTCAGGTACCCCTCAAACAGCGGGCACCCATGCGCGAGTCATCCTTTGACAGTATGGCCCCCGCCGCCCCCATGGCCGCCGCCCCCCTGATGGAATCTCGTGGCCCCAGCGATGTAGAAGCCGCCGTCATCGGCCACGGCGCGGTGGAAGGGCCGTTTACTGAAATTGACAACCTCGCCATTGAGCGCGACCCAGACTATCCCATTCGGGTCACGGTGCAGTTCTACAAAGCCACAAGCAACGGCGTGGTGTCAGAGGCCGACATGGCCGAAATTCGCGAGCAGATCGATCGCGTCTATGCCGAAGCCGACTACGTAGGCAGCCTGGTGGTGGATGGCCCCAGCGATCGCCCCACCGAGCACGACGGCCCTAAAGATGAGCCTGCCGACTGGTGGCAGCGCTTTTGGGAATACCAGCGCAACTTCCTCAATCGCTAGAGTTTGGGGGCGTAGACCGCTTGCACAAAGCGATCGCGCCCTGCCAAGTCCAAACAAATCTCAATGTCGCGATAGCACCCCTGCGCTTCAAGCAGGGCTTTAACCGCCTCCCCCTGCCCCGCCATCATCTCCACAAGCCAAAGACCACCCGGCACCAGATATTCGGGAGCCTGAGCTGCAAGCACCCTGAGATCACTTAAGCCATCGTCGCCGCCATCCAAAGCGCTGGCAGGTTCGTGGTTAATCACCTCGGGTTGAAGCGTTGGCAGCAGCGCCGAGGGAATGTAGGGCGGGTTCGACACCATAGCGCTGAGCTGGCCTCGGTAGGACGTTAACGGTTCAAACCAAGATCCGTTGTAGAACGTGATCCGATTCTGTAAGCCTGCGCGGTCTGCATTGTCTCGGGCGATCGCCAGCGCCTCAGCACTAAAATCTACCGCCAAGATGCGAGCCGACGGAAAGGTTTGGGCGAGACCCAAAGCAATCGCGCCACTGCCCGTTCCCATATCGACCCAAATGCCCTGGGCCAGCTGATCTCCGAGGGGGCTGCGGGCGATCGCAGCCTCGGCTAGATCAATTATTAGCTCTGTCTCAGGGCGGGGAATCAGCACCGCCGGAGACACGGTCAACATCAGGTCGCGCCAGGGAGTTTCGCCTACCAAATATTGCACGGGGGTGCGTTGCGTAAGGCGCTGCTGCCAGCGACGCTCCAATTTGGCTAGAGAATAGCGGAGAGTGATCTGCGATCGCTGGTGCACCGTGCCCAACCGTAGAGACAGCCGCTCCACATCCGCCACCGCCATCAGCAGCCAGTCCACTTCGTCAGCATCAACTCCCGCCGCCTGGGCCTCTGCCAACGCCTTTTCGCGCCAGACCCACAATTCCGCCCCCGTCACGGCGCGATCGCTAGCTGTCATAGCCGCCAATCTTCCCTAAACCGTGGGTCACACAAATCTCCTTGCACTAGCCCAGGTAAATTTTGAAGCCCCACGCTACCTTGCCAAAATCGCCAATCCAAAATTCTTGAACGCAAAGCGAGTCTGCCCCTACAATCCATCCACCCCCTACCCCCTCACCCATCCACTCCCCTAACGCGTCCACCGCACCTTAGACCCGCGCGCATCCAAATGCACCAGCGCTGGGAACTGGCTGTAGCGCCCCAATCCCCCCGGCCACCAAGGGTCCAGCGCCCAATAAACTTGGTTTCCAGTTAGCCCCATGCAGTAAAAGTCGATGGCGTCGCCCACAATATGGCGACTCTCGGAGGCACCACCGACCCGACTGTCGATCTCAGCGGGGCGGTACCAGCTAGTGATTAGGAAAGGGCGACCGATGCGATCGCGAGCCTGCTGGGCCAGAACGGCAATACGCACAATGGCATCTACCGTGGCCTGGTTAGAAGGCATGCGGACACCGCCACGGGTGGCTTCCGACCAGGTAAAGTTGCCGTTAGGCACAATGCTGGCGTCGAGCTGAATATTGTTGGGGGTCCACTGAGCGGGACGCGGTGGCAGTGGGGCAGGCACCGGGGCGGGCATGGCCTCGGGCGACGAGGGGGCAGCCCGCTCCAGCCGCCGCAGATCCTCGAATAGCGACTGAATCGCGGGAATCCGCCCCTCTAGTCGCCGCCACAGCTGCACCAGGCGAATCAATGCCTCCCGCTGGTCTTCGGTGGGGGTGTAGGTGGTGGGGATGTTGGCCGCAAAGTCGAGCAGGGCGCGATCGAGGGTGCGGGCGGTCGTGACTAGGGCAGCCGGGTCGTCGGCGTTTTGCGCCAGGTCGTCGGGGTTGACACCCAGCTGCTGAATGGCGGTGGTGCGCGAGTCGAGGCCGAACCAGCGGCGGTAGCTCTCGGTTAGCGCAAAACGCAGATCGCCCTGACCGTTGTAGAGACTAGGTATTTTTTGCACAAAGGCGAGCAGCGCCGAGTCAAGGGTCTCCAGGTTCGTTTCATGGGCAAAGGGATCGTTGGTGAGCAGCCAGGCGATCGCCTCCTCCCGCGCATCCATCGCCCGCCACAGCTGCACCAGGCGAATCAGCGCCTCGCGCTGGTTGGGGTAACCCGCGTAGTAGCGACCCACCGACTGCATAAAGGCCACCAGCGCGTTGTCCAAAGCCGCTTCATCGGGCACCTGGTCAACCACCGGCACGTTCAAAATTTCGTACACCGCCGCCGCCGTGTTGAGCTGTCGCCACAGCCTCACCGCCTCAACCATGGCCTGCCGTTGAAAGTCGAGCCGTCCATAGTTGGGTGGCACCCGCTCAGCAAAGGCCAACAGGGCCGAGTCGAGCTGACCTACAGTTTGGGGCAGCTGCGCCTCGCTGTAGTCGATACTGATATCCGCGAGGTAAGCCTGGAGCAGGGCGGCAGCATCGCAGGGCTCAAGCTGGGCGGCATCGCGATCGCCCTCCGTTGGCGTAAAACCGTTCGCTACCGCTTGCAGAAAGCGATCGCTGTAGCGGCCCACGCTGACATCCCAAATGTCGGCCCCGTTCCAGCCCTGCTCAATGAGGCCAGTGGTGAGGCTGCGCAGGGTATTAGCGGCGTACTGCACCTGGGCCGCGAAGGTATCGACCTCACCCATATCTACCTGGTTCACCGGAGCAATGCCTAGGCCCGTTTCGCCGTCGGTGAGCTGGGGCTGGTTATGCACTGCGTAGAGGGCGGCCAAAATGGGCTTGTGCACCCCCGCTCGCCCCCCTTCCAATAGATAGTAATAGTTGCGCTGATCGGGTGCTAACGTGCTCATAGCGTGCATTAAGCCACAATGACCTGTCCACAGTAACCACAAAGTGTAAACTCGATGGGCGAAGTTCAACCATTACCCAGCCACGGGTTTTCACCCCGACCCCAGCTGCTAGCCACCGACATGGATGGCACCCTCACCCGCCAGGGCAAGTTTACCCCCGCCCTACTGCAAGGGCTAGAACAGCTCCAGGGTTTAGGTCTGCCGGTGATGATTGTCACCGGGCGATCGGCAGGATGGGTGAATGGCCTCGCCCACTATCTCCCCGTAGTTGGGGCCATGGCCGAAAACGGCGGCATCTACTTTCCCCACAACGGGCCGCCAGAGCCATTAGTTGAAATTCCCAACTTGGTCGCCCACCGTCAGCTGCTGCAAAAGGCCTTTACCCAACTTCAGTGGCGGTGGCCTAAGCTGCGCGAGTCAGACGACAATCGCTTTCGTCTCACCGACTGGACGTTTGACATTGAGGGCCTAACCCAGGCCGATCTAGATGAAATGGCAGAGCTGTGCCAATCGCTGGCCTGGGGGTTTACCTACAGCACCGTGCAGTGCCACCTATTTACGCTGGGTCAGTCTAAGGCAGCGGGCTTGCAGCGGGTGGTCAAGCGCTACTTTGCGCCGATCGCCGCCGCTGAGGTCTTGACCGTGGGCGACAGCCCCAACGATGAGAGCATGTTTAACCCAGCCCTGTTTCCCCAATCGGTGGGGGTGGCCAACGTGGTCGATTACTGGCCCCGGCTTACCCATCACCCCACCTACATCACCAAGTCCACCGAAGTGGCAGGATTTTTAGAACTCGTAGAAGCCCTAGTGCAGAATTCTTAGAATTAGCTTGGGAGTGACCAGTTTTGTAACAAAAAAAGACGTTGTTTCCTATCGCTGACAACCAAATCCCATAACGTTGTTAGACATAAAACATTGTTGAAGTTTTGACCCTATGGGTGGGCAGTACTTTTACCATGCCAGACAAGGGGCAAGGCTTTTCTGCCGACTACTCTGCTCTACTCGGTCGAGGTGTCGTGCTCTGAAGTGTTTCATTTTGTTGAAATCAAAAAACAATCTGAATATCTAGACCATCTAGGTCAGTAGGGGAGATTGTAGTAGTCGGCAAGGTGGGGCAATTTTGTAGAAAATACATGTAAAACCAGGCCATTTAGACTGATTGACCATCCTTGTAATTCTCTTTAAACCGGGGGTTATGCCGACGGACCAGCCCCTTCGCCCCTGTCTAGAACCTATTACACGACTTTGCGATTCCCTTTGGGACGGCAAGCCGATCGCCCCTCCGACAAACCACTTCACTGCCTCGCGCTCGCTGAGCCTGACGCAAAATTTGACTCCCTTTGATCCTGTTTCCCTGACGCTAAGGTTGGGATCTTTTTTATCGCTATTCTCCCGTTTACTGCCTGCGTTTTTGTTGTTTAAGGCCATTTCCTGCGTAATACCCTATGACCATTGCAGCACCCAAAGACAATTCTGTAGCCGCTCCCCTAGATGCCGCCCCCTCCGGGCTGAAGGTTGGCATTCCGAAGGAGGTGTTTGCGGGCGAACAGCGGGTCGCCGCTACCCCCGATACCGCCAAGAAATTGCAAAAACTAGGCTTTGAGGTCTTGGTCGAAACCCAGGCCGGGGCCGGGGCCAGCTTTACCGACAGCGCCTATGAGGCCGCTGGCTGCACGGTGGTGGCCGATGCCGCCAGCCTGTGGGAAGCCGCCGATGTGGTGCTCAAGGTGCGATCGCCCCAGCACCACCCCACCCTCGATCGCCATGAGGCCACTCTGCTCAAGCCCGAGCAAACCCTGGTCAGCTTTATCTGGCCCGCCCAAAATCCTGAGCTGCTAGAGCAGCTAGCCGGCCAGGGTGGCACTGTCCTAGCGATGGATTCTGTCCCCCGCATTTCTCGCGCTCAAAAGCTGGATGCCCTCAGCTCGATGGCCAACATCGGTGGCTACCGAGCGGTGATCGAAGCCGCCAGCCACTTTGGTCGCTGCTTCACCGGACAAATTACCGCTGCGGGCAAAATGCCCCCCGCTAAGGTGATGGTGATTGGGGTTGGCGTGGCCGGGCTGGCTGCGATCGGGGCTGCCAAGAGTTTGGGGGCGATCGTTAAAGCCTTTGACACCCGCCTAGTGGTCAAAGAGCAGGTGCAGAGCCTAGGCGCAGAATTTCTAGAGCTGCACTTTGAAGAAGACGGCAGCGGCGAAGGGGGCTACGCCAAGGTGATGAGCCCAGCCTTTATCGCCGCCGAAATGGCCCTGTTTGCCCAGCAGGCCAAAGACGTTGACATCATCATCACCACAGCACTGATCCCCGGCAAACCAGCGCCGCTGCTGATCACCCAGGAAATGGTCGAGAGCATGAAGCCCGGCTCGGTAGTTGTCGATCTGGCCGCTGAGCAGGGGGGCAACTGCGAAGTCACCGAGCCCGGTCAGGTAACTTCTCACAACGGCGTCACTATTATTGGCCTGACCGACCTGCCCAGCCGCATGGCCTCCCAGGCCAGCCAGCTCTACGGCAACAACCTGGTGCACCTGCTCAGCGACCTGGGCGGAGCCGAAAACTTCACCATCGACATGGAAGACCAGGTAATTCGCGCCACCACGGTGATTCACAACGGCCAAGTGACCTGGCCGCCGCCAAAAGTGGAAGCTCCCGCCCCCACCCCCAGCAACCAACCGGCGATCGCCACCACCACCGCAGATGCTCCAGCAGCAAAATCCTGGTTTAGTCAGCTGCTCTGGCCCATGCTAATTGGCTTGGCCTGCGTTGCCATTGGCCTCTGGGCCCCCGCCTCGTTTATGACCCACCTGACCGTCTTCGTCCTGGCCAGCTTCCTCGGCTGGAAGGTGATTTGGGACGTATCGCCCAGCCTGCACACACCCCTGATGAGCGTCACCAACGCTATCAGCGGCATCATTATCATCGGCGGCATGCTGCAAATTTCTAACAACATCGCCTCACCGATGACGATTTTAGGGGCGATCGCCCTATTCCTCGGCACCGTCAACATTGCCGGCGGCTTTATGGTCTCCCAGCGCATGCTGAACATGTTCCACAAGTAACCCCTGGAGTGTAAGGGGTCAGAGGTAGGGGGTCTTGAACCCAAACCCCAAGCGTCCAGCAGAATCCCCTACGCCTCACTCCCCACCCATCCACCCCCTACTCCCCACCCATCCATTCCCTCGTCCCTTCATCTCCCCAGAAATGGAAAATAACCTCGTAACCGCGGCCTACATCGTCGCCAGCGCCCTCTTCATCCTCAGTCTGGCGGGGCTGTCGCAGCCAGAGACCGCTAAGCGGGGCAACCTGCTGGGCATTCTCGGCATGGCGATCGCATTTGGGGCCACGGCGCTCATTTGCCAAGGCTACCCCGTTCAGATCGGCTCTATCGGCCTCGGCGTGCTGGTGGGCGTGCTGGCCGCCGCCCGCGTGGCGATGACCGACATGCCCGAAATGGTGGCGCTGCTCAACAGCTTTGTGGGCCTGGCCGCTGTCCTCGTCGGCTTTGCTGAATACCTTCAGCCCAGTGCCGCCCTCACAGGCACGGATATTACCGTTCACCGGGTGGAAATCTATATCGGCGTGTTCATTGGCATTGTCACCTTCACCGGGTCGATGATTGCGGTGGCCAAGCTGCGGGGTTGGGTACCTAGCCGAGCGGTGCTGCTGCCCGCCCGCCACATATTTACGCTAGGAATGCTGGGGGCGATCGCATTCCTTGTCGCGCCCTTTCTCACCGCTACCGGCAGCCCGGGGATGTGGATTTTGGCGGCGATGACTGCGATCGCAGGCATCTTTGGCATTGTGATCGTAATGGCGATCGGCGGGGCCGACATGGCGGTGGTGATTTCGCTGCTCAACAGCTATTCGGGTCTGGCCTCAGCGGCAGCCGGCTTCATGCTCAACAATGACCTGCTGATCATCACTGGGGCGCTAGTCGGCAGCAGCGGTGCCATTCTCAGCTACATCATGTGCAAAGGCATGAACCGCTCCTTCGTCAACGTGCTGCTGGGCGGCTTTGGAGAAACCGCTAGCTCCGGCAAGGCAGCCGCCCTGGAGGGCAGCGCCACTAGCACCACCACAGGCGAAGTCGTCGAGCTGCTGGCCAACGCCCAAAGTGTCGTAATCGTCCCCGGCTACGGCATGGCTGTGGCCCAGGCCCAGCACCCCGTGGCGGAAATCACCCGCCTGCTCCGTGCCCAGGGCAAGCAGGTGCGCTTTGGCATTCACCCCGTGGCAGGTCGCATGCCCGGCCACATGAACGTGCTGCTGGCCGAGGCCAACGTGCCCTACGACATCGTGCTTGAGATGGACGAAATCAACGACGACCTGTCCCACACCGATGTGGTGCTGGTGGTCGGTGCCAACGACACCGTTAACCCCAGCGCCAAAAATGACCCCAACAGCCCAATCGCTGGAATGCCCGTGATGGAAGTCTGGGAAGCCGATACCGTAGTGGTGCTCAAGCGCGGCATGTCGTCGGGCTATGCCGGAGTCGAGAATCCGCTGTTCTTCAACGACAACACGCTGATGCTGTTTGGTGATGCCAAAACCAACGTCAACGGCATTTTGGCTCAGCTCTCCACCTCAACAGCTCCCGCCCCCGCCCTCGCCGCAGTCTAGTCCATCTCGGATGCGCTCTGACGATCCGAGTGCATCGAGATGAACAACGTGGGCTAGCAACAGATAAACCTCGATACAACCAGCACCCCAGGTCGTAGGATGGATCAGCACAGCAGGATCTATCCTATGACCTGGGAGTTTTGGTGAGCGGGTATGAAGTTTAAGCGCAGTACGGTAATACTGGTAGGGGTGGCCTTTCTGCTGGGGGCAGGGGTGCTGATTGCTGAGTCTCAGCGATCGCAGTCCCCCGACTCCACCGCCCAAACCGAGTCTACCGCGCCCATTCTCACCTTTGAAGAAACCGACGTCGCCACCCTCACCGTCGATCGCGGCAACGAAACCCTGGTCTTTGAGCAGGGCGACGACGAAACCTGGCAAATGACAGCACCCGACCAAGCTCTGGCTGAACCGGGGGCGATCGCCTTCCTCCTCAGTCGCCTCAATACCGACTCGCCCCTGCAAACCGTTACTATGCGAGCCGACCAGGCTAACGACTTTGGCTTCAACGCCCCCCTCGGCATTGTCACCGTCGCCCTTAAAGACGGCACCGAGCACGAGCTGATTTTGGGTGGCCCAGACTTCAGCGGCAGCGCCAACTACGCGGTGGTAGACCCCGATCCCTGGCCCCCAGCCGGGGAGTCAGAATACTCCGTGCTCGTCGTCACTCGCGATGTGTCTAACGGCATCAACCGCCCTCTGGCGGAGTGGAAGATGCCGGTGGAAACCCCAACTCCAGCAAATCCGGAGGCTAGTTCAACCCCAGAGAGCAGCACACCAGCGGCAGCCCCGACGCCCACTTCGACGCCCGCTCCGGCACCCGCTCCAGCCCCTACTTCAGCACCCCCAGCAAACGAGACTGCGCCTGCGCCTGCGCCAACTGGCAACCCTGCGCCTGAAGCTACTAATTGATTGGCATTACGGGTGCTAGGCTAAGCCCACCGTTGCTTTCGCGCGGTCGATCAAGCGTTGAATCGCGTTGACTTAATGCTGCTGGGCACCGGCCCACCCTACGCCTGCCCCACAAACTCCCCAAAGCAACACACCCACTGACCTTGGGCTTCCATAACCCAACTACCCATCCACCTGCCCACTCATCCACCCCTCAATGTCTTCTCCCACCGCTATTTTGCTGTTTTCTTGCCCAGACCAAAAGGGTTTGGTGGCCAAGATCGCCAACTTTATCTACGCCAACGGCGGTAACATTCTCCACGCCGACCAGCACCGTGATCCTGAGGCGGGGTTGTTTTTGTCGCGCCTAGAGTGGGAGCTAGAGGGCTTTAACCTGCCGAGGGAGATCATTGGGCCGGCGTTTGCGGCGATCGCCCAACCCCTCGGAGCCACCTGGCAGCTTCACTTCTCCGACGCCGTGCCCCGCCTGTCGATCTGGGTCAGCCACCAAGACCACTGCCTGCTCGACCTGCTCTGGCGACACAAAGCTGGCGAGTTCAAGGCCGAAATTCCGCTGATTATCAGCAACCATCCCCACCTCAAACCCGTTGCCGATCAGTTTGGCATTGCTTTTGAGCACCTGCCGATGACCAAAGACACCAAGGCTGAGCAAGAACAGCGGCAGCTAGAACTGCTCAAGGAATACAACATTGACCTGGTGGTGCTGGCTAAATACATGCAGGTGCTCAGCTCCGATTTCCTCAACCAGTACGATCGCGTCATCAACATTCACCACTCGTTTTTGCCCGCCTTTATGGGAGCAAACCCTTACCAGCGCGCCTTTCAGCGGGGGGTCAAAATTATCGGGGCCACCGCCCACTATGTCACCTCCGACCTTGACGAAGGCCCGATCATCGAGCAAGATGTGGTGCGCATCAGCCACCGCGACGACGTGAAGGAACTGATCCGCAAGGGCAAAGATGTAGAGCGCATTGTGCTGGCCCGCGCCGTGCGACTGCACCTGCAAAACCGCACCCTTGTCTATGGCAACCGCACCGTGGTGTTTGCTTAATCGCGCCCTGTTAACTACTCAGACTTCCTAAACTAGGGTTTTGCCCACTTTAGAAATCTCTCTCAGCCAAAGTATTGCCGATGCCTACCGTTCTTCAGGTCGGGCCTTATAGCTTTATCTTTTTCAGTTCTGATCGAGGTGAACCCGCTCATATCCACGTGAGCGCGATTGCCAAATCGCCAAGTTTTGGCTAAGCCCAGTTACATTCGAGAAAAATCGTGGTTTCAAAGACTACGAACTCAACAAGATTGCCGAAATTGTCGAGGAAAACCAAGACATTCTCTAGAGGCATGGCATGACTACTTTAGTCCCTGAAACTGAACCACTGGCTACTGCCGTAGTCATAGACTATGAAAAACTGGTGGTTGAGTTGGCCGATGGTCGCAGCCTAGCGATTCCCCTAGACTGGTACCCTCGGTTGATGCATGGATCTTCCCAAGAAAGAAACGACTGGCAACTGCTGAGCGATGGCTATGCCATTGAATGGCCGCAGCTAGATGAACATATTGGTACTAAGGGATTGCTGGCTGGAAGGCCCAGTAGCGAAAGTCAGCGATCGCTGGCTCAGTGGTTAGCAGCTCGCCAAGCTTAAATTGCTTGACTGGCCTGTCCTATCGATCTTGGCCGCCACTGAGCCAGAGTTGAATTTGATTCCAAATGGCGTCGGGGCCGATGCCAAAGAGGAAGTAGAGAGCCAGCAGCAAAAAAGCCACCAGCAGCACCGTTTGAATGGTGTTTTTGATCAGCTTAAACACCCAGCCAAACACCACGATCGCAATCACGATCGCCCCGAGTACAATCAGCAGTTCCACGGGTGCCCTCCTATCCCATCGAAACGACAGTGGCTGAGGTCAGCGATTCGCTAACGCTGGTGGCCTCGGCTCTGGCCCACTGGTCGGCGGCGAGAATGTCGGCCAGCACCGGCTGGGTGACATTATGGGAACGGTGGCGATCGCACACACCCTCAATCACCTTGGGAATTTCTAAGAAGTGGATCTTCTCGTCCAAAAATAGTGCCACCGCCTGCTCGTTGGCGGCGTTGAGCACAGCGGTCATCGTCCCGCCCGCTCGCCCAGCGGCGTAGGCCAGATCCATACAGGGGTATTTGGCGTGGTCAGGCTCGCGGAAGGTGAGGTCGCCCGCTTTGACTAAGTCTAGGGGTTCCCAGTCGGTGTAGATGCGATTGGGCCAGGAGAGGGCATAGAGCAGCGGCAGGCGCATGTCGGGCCAGCCCAATTGAGCCAGTACCGACGTATCTTGCAGCTCAATCAGTGAGTGAATAATGCTTTGGGGATGGATGACGATGTCGATGCGATCGTAGTCCATGCCGAACAAATAGTGGGCCTCGATCACCTCTAGCCCTTTGTTCATCAGCGTGGCCGAATCTACCGTGATCTTGCGGCCCATCGACCAGTTGGGGTGCTTGAGGGCATCGGCCACCGTTACCTGGGCCAGCTTTTCCACTGGCCAGTCGCGGAAGGCCCCGCCGGAAGCGGTGAGCAAGATCCGCCGCAGGCCATCCTTGGGCACCCCCTGGAGGCACTGAAAAATCGCAGAGTGCTCGGAGTCGGCAGGCAGCAGCTTGACGCCGTGTTTTTCCACCAGGGGCAGCACGGCGGGGCCACCGGCAATTAGGGTCTCTTTGTTGGCCAGGGCGATGTCTTTGCCCGCTTCGATCGCCGCCAGGGTCGGCAGCAGCCCGGCGCAGCCAACAATGCCAGTCACTACAGCCTCCGCGTCGCCGTAGCGAGCCACTTCCACAATGCCGTCGTCGCCCGCAAGCAGCTGAGGCATCGGATCGAGACCAGCTAGGGCGTCGCGCAGTTCACCCAGCTTGTCGGGATTGCAGATGGCGACGATCTCAGGCTTAAACTGGCGTACCTGTTGGGCCAGCAGCTCCACATTGTTCCCTGCGGCAATACCCACTAGGCGGAACTGGTCGGGGTGGTGATCCAAAATATCGAGGGTCTGGGTACCGATAGACCCAGTTGATCCAAGCAGGGTGATGGCTTTCACAGCAATCCTCAGGGTGGGTGAACGCTATCTTTAAGAATCCCATGACGGGGGCCATGGCCCAAGGTCTTAGCAGAATCTCGTTTTCTAAGATTTGATTTAACCCCACGGGGATCATGGCTAAGCAATTGACAAGATTTGATGACTGTATCGCTATGGATAACTGTAAAAATACAATAGTTGTTAAGATTACTGAGAATCGTTCGCGCACACCCGAGCCTACCCCCTAAACCATGGACTCTGTAGAACCGGTTTCAGTTGAAGTTGTGCAGCAGGTAGCGGATTATTTCAGCGTACTCAGCGAGCCGATGCGGCTACGCATCCTTAATTTCCTGCGCGAGGGTGAAAAATGCGTGCAGGAGCTAGTCGAGGCCACCCAAACTAGCCAGGCTAACGTCTCTAAACACCTTAAGGTGATGCTCCAGGCGGGCATTCTCAGCCGCCGCACCGAAGGTACCTCCGCCTACTACAGCGTTACCGACGAGCTCATTTTTGACCTGTGCGGCTTGGTGTGCGATCGCCTCGCCTGCCGCATTGAAGCCCAGGCCCAGCACTTTCGCAACTTTAGCCTGGCCAGCCGCAGCTAGGGAGCAGCCGCCGCTGCATTTTGGTCGGCTTTGAAGTAGGCTTCTAAAACCTTCAACACCATGGGGGCAGCCACCTTACCACCGCCGCCGCCCGAGTGCTCGGCAAAAGCCACAACCACCACCTCGGGTTTTTCCATGGGGGCATAGGCTCCAAACCAGGCGTGAGAAAGGCCAGGCGGCGCTTCAGCGGTACCACTTTTGCCCGAGAGGGGAGGTAGGTGGGGCACGTTGAGGCTCTGGCCCGTGCCGCCTGTAATTACCCGTCGCAGCCCCTGGTGTAAGACGTCAATCGTCGCATCGCTCAGCTCTAAAGACTCTTTCCAGTTGCGGTGCTCCTCGTTGTCTTTGAGCAGGTGGGGGGTAACCCGGTAGCCATTGTTGGCGGGCACCGCAAACATGTTGGCCACTTGAAGCGGCGTCGCCTGCATAAAGCCCTGACCAATAGACATGTTGATCGAGTCGCCAATCACCCAATCTTCGTCTAGGTTTTTTTGCTTCCAGGCTTCGTCGGGCACTAAGCCTGCGCTCTCTTCAGCACCTAGCTCAATACCGGTTTTGCGGCCAAAACCATAGCGGCGGGTCATCTCGATCAGAGTAGGGCCGCCGATGCGCATTGCCACTTGGTAAAAGAAGGTGTCACTACTCCAGGCCATCGCGCCAGGGAAACTCAGGGGGCCAAAGCCCGCCCGGTTCCAGTCGCCAAACTGAATGCCCCCCACCTGGATGTAGGGATAGGTGGGCAGCACCGTACCCGGATCGTACTTGCCCGACTCTATGGCCGCTGATGTGGTGACAATCTTAAAGGTGCTGGCTGGTGGAAACGCTTGCAGCGATCGGTTGAGAAAGGGGTGATCAGCTCCCTGAAGCTGTCGCCACTGGGCCTCAGTGATGCGGGTAGTGAAAATATTGGGGTCGTAGGTGGGCCAGCTGGCCATGGCCAGCACAGCGCCACTGCGCGGGTCGATAGCGACGATCGCCCCCTCGCGGTTGCCCAGAGCCGCCTCCGCCGCCCGCTGCAGCTCAATATCGATAGTGAGCTGAATGTCTTTACCGGCAACGGCGGGTTTATCGCCCAAAATGCTAATAATCCGCCCAGCGCTATCGACCTCCACCTGCTGGCCACCCCAGGTGCCGTGCAGCGTGCTCTCAAAGGCCGACTCGGCCCCCATCTGCCCTACTACATCCCCTAAGCGATAGCCCTGCTCGCGGCGGGCCTTGAGCTGCTCGTCGGTGAGTTCGCCTGTGTAGCCAATCACGTGGGCAGCGAGGTCACCGTTGGGGTAGTTGCGCACCGCCTCAGCCTCCAAACGCACCCCGGGCAGCTCGTTGGTGTATTCGGCTAGGGCTGTGGCCTGGGCTGGGCTAATGCCGCGGGCAATGGTAATCGACTCAATCGACTCGTAGCCCGCCTGCTCTAGGCGCTTTTGAATCTCGTCGGGGGGCACATTGAGCACCTTGGACAGCCGGTTAATCACCATAGGCCACTTGTCGCGGGGTAGCGCGATCGGCCAGATTGACACGGTGTGCGACAGGCGGCTACCGGCGAGAATTTTGCCGTTGCGGTCAAAAATCGTGCCGCGAGCCGGGCGCTTTGGCACCAGGCGAATGCGGTTGGTGTCGGCCAGCTGACGATTGCGATCGCCCTCCACCACCTGGAGCTGAAATAGCCGCAGCCCAAAGGCCCCTACTAGCAGCACCGACACCAGCACCATCAAGAACACGGCCTGAAAGCTGCGCCCAACAGTGCGACCGCGCACAGTATCGGGTACGTAGGGTAAATTTTGGAGTAGAGCCATATATGTAAACCCAATCCAATTCCAGAGATGGAGCGTTGCGGCGAAAAGGCTACCAATCCTAAGCTGGACTTGGATTAGCCCCCCACGGCAAAATCGGCCAGTCACCATTTTATATCGGCCCAGGAGATCTATGCAGGGAAAGGTTGTCTTGCCGGTGGTGGTGCTGAGTCTGGTGGGAGTCGTGGCCTCGGCCTTTTTTTTGGTGCGTGAGCACACCCGCACCTACCGCCTGGTTCTGGCCTCAGGTGGCAGCACGGGTGAATATTACGCCTTTAGCCAGGCCTTTGCCCAGGTGGTGGCCCGCAACCATCCCACCATTGCCATTGAGGTGCTAGAAACCGACGGCTCTCTGCAAAATATGGATTTGCTCAAAACCAACGCGGCCCAGCTGGCCCTGGTGCAGAGCGATACACCAGTGCAGCCGCCGGTGCGGGCGGTGGCCTTACTATTTCCTGAACTGTTTCATCTGCTGGCTCGCACCAATACCAACATCAACGGCGTAGCCGATCTGCGGGGCAAGCGGGTCGCCCTTATGCCCAAGGGCAGCGGCTCCTACGCCCTGTTCTGGCCGCTAGTGCAGCACTACGGCCTGAGTGCAGACACGGTGACGGTTCTGCCCATGCCCGTTGACCAGGCCCACGCCGCCTTGGCCACGGGAAAGGTGGATGCCCTGTTTCGCGTTATTACCCTAGGCAACCCTGCCGTGGGGAAGCTGCTGCAAACCGGCACCACTCGCCTGATTCCCATCGATCAGGCCGATGCCCTCCAGCTGTCGCTGCCCTACCTCGAAGCCCAGGTGATTCCTAAGGGAACCTATAACGGCGGGCGCCCCGTGCCCCCAACCGACCTACCGGCGGTGGCGGTAAACGCTTTGCTGGTGGCCCACGAGAGTCTGCCCCCTAAGGTGGTAAATGCCCTCACCCAAACCTTGCACCAAAACCGCAACGAGCTGGTGGCTTTGTACCCACGCGCCGCCAGGATTCGCCTCGACACCTCGGGGGATTTAGGCCTGCCGCTGCACCCTGGAGCTGAGGCCTTTTATAGTCAGGGCGAGCCTGAGTTTTTGGTGGAGTATGCCGAACCCATTGGGCTGCTGCTGTCGGTGGGTGTGCTAGGGGTTTCAAGCCTATGGCAGCTGCAATCGTGGCTGTTGGGCAAGCAAAAAAATCGGGCCGACACCTACAACCTAGAAATTTTGGCACTGATCGATGCGATCGATCGGGCTCAATCGCTGGAGGAACTGGCAGCCCTGCGTGAAACCCTATTTGACATTCTCAAACGGGTGATAACCGATCTAGATGTCGATCGCATTACCAGCGAGTCATTTGAGTCATTCACCTTTCCGTGGGAGATCGCCAACAACACCATTCGCCACCAGGAGATGGTGCTGCGCAGCAGTGCTGGCAGAGCCGATCAGCGGAGGTAGGGACGTTGATCAGCGTTGAGCCAGTTGGTTAATGCCCGGCGTAGAGCGCGCCCGAAAACAGCACTTCGGTATTCAGGCTGGCAGCGTGGGGCAACCCAATTGGCGCATGGGCGAGGTATTCGGGCTGGGGCTGAACCGATATGACGGGGGCCACGGGCTGCGTTGCCTGGGGCTCTCCAGCGGGGGCAGCCGCCGGACCGGGCACTAGTTCGAGGGGCTGAGGAGCCGGGGCTGACGGCGCTATCAGCGGCTGGGGAGGAATCGCCGCCGGTAGGGGAGCCGGGGCAAGATCCACCGGGGCGGGTACTACCGCAGGAGCACTGGGAGGTTGAGGCGATCGCGGCACTGGGGCTTCTGCCTCAGCTGGAGCCGCTGGGCCAGGGACGGTGTCAATGCGATCGGGTAGGGGAGACTGCGGCCAGCCCAGGTTCGAGTTGATTGGCGCAGGGGCCATCGGTAGGTCCTCTGGCAGGGGCGAGGTTGTCGCATTCTCAAGGGATGCTTCAGCAGGAGTCTCCACTGTGGCAGCCTCTTCGGGATCTTGCACCTCGGTCCGACGAGCGGCAGCCCGTTCGATGGCGCGCAGGCGAGCCCGCTCGGCAGCCGCAATCTCTCCCTGCCAGCCGGCGATCGCGTCGGTGGCTTCATCGTAGAGGGCGCGGCCGGGCTTGACGCCACTGGCCTCAACAATGGCTTGAGACAGCTGACCGCGCTGGGCTAGCGATCGCGCCCGGTTGAGCAAAGGCCGATCCTCCATCACCTGGAGTTCACTGGTCCAGATATAAACCCAGCTTTGGGCCTCGCCGCGCAGGGCTCGGTGGAGGGCGATGCCGCTGGCGGTCTGAATTGCCTCCCGTAGGCCGTCAAAGGTTTTGGCTCTAGCCAGCTCGTGGGCTTTGACTAGCTGGGGGCGATCTTCCAATCGCTCAATCTCCTGCCGCCAGTGGGCCACCATGGTTTGGGCTTGCACCCGCCGGGGGTGCCCCTGGGGCACTTGGGCAGCCTGGCTAGCAGCTGCATTGAGGGTCTCTTTGGTGCGCACTTGCCCAATGGCCTGGGCGGTTTGCAGGCGGGCCAGCTCGCCCATGTGGTTGCGCCAGCTCATCACGCTCGACTGGGCTTGGGGATAGTAGGGGCTGTCGGCGGGCAGGCGATTGGCCAGCAGCATGGCCTGGTAGAGCGTCACCAGCTGGTCGGGGGAAGTGCGCCAAGTAGTCAGGCTTTTCTGAGCCATCTGGCGGGCCTGGCTAATCCAGATTAGCTCTTGGGCAACTTGGGCGCGGCTGGGGTTGAGGGCAGCGCTGCGACCCAGGGCGATTGCCGCATCGAGCTCTGAGGCATACCACTTGTCTTGCCCCAGCTTGAGCAGCAGGTCGCTCCAGCGATCGAGGTAGGGCTGCACCTGCTGGCGAGCGTAGGTGCTTTCGTCGATCTGGCTGGCGGTGCGCAGGGCAGCTTCGAGGCGATCGCTGCCACCAGGGACAGCCGTGGCCACCGCCTCACCCAACAGCTCTTGAGCACGACGCTCTAGACGAATCTGGCGCGACAGGGCCTGCACCTGCTCGACCCGCCAGTGAGAATTATTCAGCTCGGCCAGGGCCAACACCTGCTGCGAGGCCGTGGCCCAATCTTTTTGCTTCAGCGCCGTTTGGGCCGTGGCCATGATCGCTTCGCCCTGATCCCACTCGCCCTGCCAGGTCTGCATGGTCTCTTGGGCGGTGGCAAATACCGGACTTTCCGTCGGAATGTGGCTCACCAGCGCCTGGGCCTGCTCCATGCTACCGTTGCTGCGTAGCTCTTGCTCAGCGGCCTTGAGTACGACCCAAGACCACTGCTCAATCAGAGGCTGCACTTCGTAGTAGAGCGGGTGTCCAGCCGTCCAGCTGCCCGCTAGGTCAAGGGCAGTCAGCACATCGGGCAGTGCGCCCGACTCAGCCGCCACCTGGGCACAAAATAGCTGAGCGCGATCGGTCGTTACCGAGGCTGGGTTTTCACAGTTGGCGGTGGGGGGCAGATTAATCAGCCAGAAAAATGCCCCAAGCGCCGCGCCACTGGCGGCAAAACAGCTCAATAGAGTAATCAGCAGCAGCCGCCAAGACTGATTGCCGCTCTGGGGCACTGGCACCATCACCTCAGACAGCCCCAGGGCCGAGTCGGCCTCATCGATCACTAGACTGAAATCCTTAGCAACCCCTTCTGTCAGAGGTTCTCCCCGCTGGGGGCCAGACTGCTGTTGACTCAGCATATACCCGTAAGCTCCCGCGCAACCACCTTTCCCCACTCTACCCAGAATCAAAGGAAGACGGGAAGCATCAGTTACGATTTCTTAGCGCTGGCGGGAAATTTGCCTCGGTTTTGTCTTCAAACCTTGAAATGCAGTGCTGGCCAAGTCATTGTAGGACATGGACAGCTAGACGAAGCCAAAACCGAAACGCTATCTGGCTCGCCCTAGTCCGCCAGCGTCCACCAGCCTAAGCTGGGGCCAATAAACCGCAGCGTAATCCAAAAAGCGATGATCAGCACAATGGCACCCCAGGTACCTCGGGCAGTCCACTTCATAAACTGCTGCGACTGATCTTTGGTAATTGGCAGCCAGGGTAAAATTGGCTCTGACTGACCGTACTTTTCGCCTAGCTGCTCTTTGCGTCGTTTTGATTCGCCCATGGGTCTACGCCGCTACATGCTCTACTCATCATCAGATTAAATGATTTGATGTCATTCGGGCCCTCAATTTACGCCGGGCCTTAACTGATCGCGAGATTGTCAGACCGGCTCTCGGACTTTGGCGAAGATAAATGTGTCTCGTGGTGTGGGCGAAAGGTTAGGGCGAATCATAAACCGAGGCAATATGCCCTCACGCCGTAAACCCGCCTTTTCCAAAACTCGCGCTGAAGCAAGATTTTCTGTGTCGCACGTCGCCCAGATGCGATCGATCTCAGGCAGACTCATCAACCATGACACAACTGCCCTGGCTGCTTCCGTCGCCAACCCTTGCCCCCAATAGCGGCGGTTGAGAACATAACCAAAATCTGCCCCAGGGCTCTCTATCCGGCACGCAATCGTCCCAATCGCTGTGTTCTCAGTCTTGGTAGCGATCGCCCAACAGAACTCACTGCCAGACTCCCATTGAGCAGCAAAGCTTTCGAGCGCGTCGACCGTATCCTGAATGCCCGTGTGCCTTGGCCAATCCATGTAGCGAGCCACTTCAGGATCCCGACCATACTCGTAGACAGCCGCCGCGTCGGCCAGGGTTGGACGCCGTAAAATCAGTCGGTCTGTAATCAGTTGGGTAGGGACTTGGTACATGCCACAACGCCTCAGGAGTACGGTTCGAGGCTGTGACCAAAGTGTTTTGGTTGCGTCACCGCTCGCCCTCCATGCAT
The DNA here is from genome assembly GCF_039962255.1 of Leptolyngbya subtilissima AS-A7. Classification (NCBI taxonomy): domain Bacteria; kingdom Bacillati; phylum Cyanobacteriota; class Cyanophyceae; order Leptolyngbyales; family Leptolyngbyaceae; genus Leptolyngbya; species Leptolyngbya subtilissima. The sequence continues at coordinate 235,204 of NZ_JAMPKY010000006.1, forward strand.
ACAGCCGTTCCCACTCCCCAGGTTTTACAGTTCTCGCCCTAAGGCCCCCACTGGGTAGGCAGCGATCGCGTGCAGGCCGCTGGACTCAGCGCCTCTAAGATTTGCGCTCCATAGCTGCGGTAGTGAACGCGGGTGTCGAGCAGAGCCACCGTGCCACCGTGCAGCCGCGAGGGGGCCACGGCCCGCTGCAACTCCGTCACTGCTGTGGGAAAGAGGTATAGCCGAAACCAATCCTGCCGCCGCCGCTTGTGATAGGCTACGCGCCCCGCCACCATCGGGTTTTCTAAAGAAGGCAGGGGCAGGGTCGCAATAATCAGCAGCGCCGGAGGCGGCAGCAGCGCCTGGTGCTGCCGCCAAAATGCCCAGCCGCTGACGAGAATGCCGTTGGTGTCGATGGCGGCATTCTCCACCTGCACCCGCGAACCAAATTCTCCAGCCAGCATTGCCCCTAGCTGCCCCTTCAGGGGCAAATCATCCAGCAAAATTACTGTAGGGCCAGAGACTTGGGGGCGAGCAACGTTCAGCAGATGGCGAATTTCTTGGTGCAGCACCCCCTGAAACTGGGGAGTGTTAGGCAGGGGCAAATGGGTGGGCAGGTAGAGCTGAATCGCGTCGTTTTGCCGATTGGGGGTGAACTGGAGGCAGGTGAGATCGCCAAGCCCCAGGCGCTGGCGAAAGTTGTCGGCTGCTTCATCTGGGTCAAGGGCGGCACCGATTAGCACCACCGGCTGGCGAGGCCACACGGAAGTCATAGCAGTGGCGAGTTCTACCGGGGCGCAGTGCAGCGTCATGTGGCCGCGATCGCGATCGACCGAAAACCAGAGCAAATGGTCGGGCGGATTAAACCGCTGCCAGAACTTCACCCACTGAGGCGGCATTGGCCCCTCGGCCTGGGGCGCACTGACACGGCTGGCGGTCAGCACCTGGTGCAGGCGCTGGAGTTGCTGGCTATCGCCTTCTTCGAGCAGGTAACGGTGGTAGGGGTTGGCCGGGCGCTGAAAAGCTGCGTGGGTCAGGGCCACGTGGGTGTTTTGAATGAGGCTCTGGTGGTCGGGGTAGGCCAGCGCCAGATGAGTCCAGTCGAGGGTGCCGAGGTCAACGGTGAGCTGCTGATGCAGCCAGAGTTCGAGGTTGTCGGCATCGTCAATCAGCGTAGGAATGCCGTCAGGGAACTGGTGGCCCCCCTCCAGGCGATCGCCCAGCCAAGCCTCGGGCGTAGTGATCAGCAGCCCATCGAAACCGTCGCCAGGCCAGCGATCGCCCATCTGCACCGGCTTCCGCAGCCGCAGCTTTTCTTGCAGCCGAGGAATATCAACCATCAGCACCCGTTGGGCCGTGGAGTCAGGCGCCACTACCACCGCTGGGCCAGGCCACATCATCAGCGCAATTAGGTAGCTGAGGCGATACTCGCCTTGGTAGGCAGACAGACCACCCACCTGCATCAACGCACTGCGCCCCAGCCGCAGGGCCCGCGCCACTAACCGCGCCAGCGTCAGATGGTGGGGCCAGCTCGGCTCTCCCCATTCCCGCAGCAGCGCGCGCAGTTGTTGGTGTACTTGGGCCTCAATCACGGGGGGAAACGCCGCAGCGCCACGAAAGAATTGATTGGAACGGTTGACGACTGAAGTAGGTGGCGGGTTGCCCGCTCAGCTACAGGCGTTCATTGTCGCATAGATGACTGGTTGGGATCTCTAGGTATCCCCCCACCGATATGCTGATAGGGTTTGCTGTGGATACGGGATTACAGCTATGGAACGCATTGCCATCATTGGTTTGGGCCTAATCGGCGGATCGCTAGGGCTTGATTTGACCCGGTACGGTCATCCCGTCGTGGGCATTGCCCGTCGCGCCACCACTGCCGAGGAGGCTCTGGCGATGGGAGCCGTGACCGAGGCTGGCAACGAGCTGGCGCTGGTGTCGGGGGCCGATGTGGTATTTATCTGCACCCCGATTGATGCTGTTGTCGCCACGGCAGCGGCGATCGCTCCCTATTTGTCTGAGGGAGCGGTGGTTACCGATGTGGCGTCGGTGAAAGGAGAGCTTGTGCCCAGCCTAGAGTCTCTGTGGCCGGACTTTGTGGGTGGCCACCCAATGGCGGGCAAGGCCGAGGCTGGGCTGGCGGTCGCGGAGGCAGGGTTGTTTCAGGGCCGCCCCTACGTGCTTACCCCCACCGAGGCAACAAACCCAGAGGCTTTGGAGCGGGTACGGGCGATCGCCACTTCCCTAGGGGCGAATCTTTGCCAATGCCACCCCGACCAGCACGATCGCGCCGTCGCTTGGATCTCGCACCTGCCGGTGATGGTCAGCAGCAGTCTGATTCTCGCCTGCCAAGGAGAATCAGACCCGGACATCCTCGCACTTGCTCAAGCCTTATCCAGCTCGGGCTTTCAAGACACCAGCCGGGTGGGCGGCGGCGTACCTGATCTGGGTACATTGATGGCCCGCCACAACCGCACGGCATTGCTGGAGGCGCTGACCGGGTATCAGCAGCAGCTAGAGCAGCTGAAAGCCTTAATTGAAACAGAGAACTGGGACGCTCTGCACAGCCAGTTAACCAAGTCGCAAGCCGCCCGATCTGCCTATCTAGGCTAAGTAGAAAACGGGTTGCCGATCGCGAGCCATTTGTATCCGCCTGCAAGGTCTGCGAAGAGTGTGTTTGGAGCCTGGAAGCTAGCGGAATAGCGGATGGGTAGATAGGTGATGGACGGTGGGGTGGCAAAATGGATATTGAGAGCATTCAAAAAAAGATTCGCGCTGAGGAATATGTCTACACCTCCCATGCAGACATTGAGCGCAAAGCCGATGATTTGACCTTGATGCAGGTAGAAGAAGCTTTATTAAATGGAGAGTTTCTAGAGCAATATCCAGATACAGGTCGTGGCGAAAGTTGCTTAATTCTTGGACATTCTAGTAATCTGCCCATTCATATTGTCTGCGGCTGGCGAGGGGAGAGAGTTGCCATTATCACCGTCTATATACCAGGGCCGCCCAAATTTATTGATCCAAAAACAAGGGCTTAACCGATGCGAGATATTAAATGCAACACCTGTAGTAGCGCTGACTACGAAGAACGCCGAATTACTTATCTGTATAGCCATCAAGGACAATATCTGATTGTCCCCAATACCCCCGTGGAGATTTGCAATGACTGCGGCACAGTCTATTACAGCGCTGAAGTTCTAAAGAATATTGAGCGTCAGTTTTTTGCTATTCGCAACAATACCGAAACACCTGACCAATATCTCCAAGTGCCTGTGAAATCCCTGTAAAACCTGCGAGTCATCTGCTGGTGATTCTTTCGCAATTCAAAGATGCCGCCTACTTCGGCGGGTACACCGGCTCTTTGTCGATCACCACCGGCTTCTGGTACAGCAGGGCTGTAAAGGTCACCGTGGAACCCAGCCCTTCGCCCATGCTGATGAACTGCACCACGCCGCCCATGGCTTCCACCAGACGTTGGGAAATCGCCAGACCCAGGCCGGTGCCGCCGTACTGGCGGGTGCGATCGCCATCCACCTGGCTAAAGCTCTGAAACAGCCGATCCTGCTTTTCTAGCGACACGCCAATGCCCGTATCGGCCACGCTAATTTTGACTAGTCCGGGCCAGGTTTTGCCCTGGTATTCCACCTTTTGGGGCTTCACCTCGGCGCTGATAGTGACACCGCCCTCGTGGGTGAACTTGATGGCATTGCTCACTAGATTTATTAGCACCTGGAGCAAACGCTGATAGTTGCCGTTGACGGTAATATCGTCGCGGGTAGCGGGCAGCAAAATGTCGAAAGTTAGGTGCTTTTCGTCGGCCTGGTGGCGCATGAAGTTTTCCACGTCGGCCAACAGCTCCTTGAGGCTAATTGGCCCCATGTCGATCTGCATTTTGCCCGCTTCGATCTTGGCAATGTCGAGCACATCGTTGATCAGCTGTAGCAGGTGGATGGCTGACTTGTGGGCCTCCTCAATGAATTCTTCTTGCTCGGCGGGGTCGTCGGCCATGCCGTCAAGCACCAGCTTGAGAAAGCCAATCATGCCGTTGAGCGGGGTGCGCAGCTCATGGGAGGTGTTGGCCAAAAACTCGCTTTTCAGGCGCGAGGCTTCTTCGGCCTGCTGGCGGGCTTCCTCAGCTTGGCGGCGGGCCTCCTGAAACTCAAGCTGCTTCTCCATCAGGCTAGCGTTGGCCTGCTGGAGTTTGATCGCCAGGGCATGGCTTTCGCCAAACAGGGTAGCGTGGGCGATCGCCGTACCCACCTGATCGGCCAGGTCAGTGAGCAAATTTAGCTCGATGTCTGACCAGGGGCGATCAGGGCGATCGTGGAGCACGATAAAGCCGTTGATGGTGTTTTGGTAACGGGTGGCCACCGCCACAATGGATGGGTCAGCGGGCTGCCGCTGCGGCACCACCGCCACTGACGACTGAGCCGCAGCACTGAGGCAAGGCGTTTCGGCCAGCGTCCACACCTGCCCCTGCCAACTGGGCAAATCGCCCAACCGCGTATACTCAGCGGTCACCGTGGCAGTCTGAGGAGCCACGTTGGGGATGGCGTCGCAGCTGCACACCAGGCAGCGGTTCACCCCAAACAAGTCGCCTAGGCCCTCCACTGTCTGCTGACGAATTATTTCTAGATCCAGCGTCCAGCGAACGTTGCGAGTAATTTGGGTGAGCCGAGGCGAATAGGTTTGCAGCTGGGCACAGGCCGCAGGCAAGCTCTCCTGAACCACAGCGGGAACTTCTGCGGTCCGCAGCCAAGGAATATTAGCCAACCCGTGCGGGTCAACCAGGTAGCCTGTGGCGGCAATGCGAAATAACTGGCCGTCTAAGCCAATTATGGGTTGGAGCACCCACTGCACATCGATGCTGTGGGATCCCAAGGGGCAGCGCCCCGGCAGCTGCACCGGTTCCTGGTGGGTGGCTAAGCTTTCGAGCGCCTGACCCAGGGCATGGGGGGCAGCAAAGGAAACGATTTCGGCCAGCGATCGCCCCACCCAGTTAGCCGTTAGCGTCTCCGGCAGAGCTTTGACCCCCACGGTCTGAATTGACTCCACCACCGCCGTAGGGCTGAGCACCATAATCCAGGCGGAGATAGCATCCGCTGGGCTGGCCGCGGCCAAGGTCGGGAAAGAAGGTCGCGATCGCATAGGGGTACGAGGCCGGAACGCTCCCATGGTAACTAACCGATCGCACCGATGGCTCTAGTTGAGAGGGAATTAGAAAGGTTTAGGGTGTCAGGTATAGAGTTTAAGGGGCAGCCTTAGACCCTACACCCCACACCTTGAACCCTGATTCTGCGCTCCTAATCAATCATTCCACTCGCCCTTGGGCGGCACCGTCGGGTTGCGGGGCAGGTGGCGCACTAGGTCATCTTCGTAGCGGCGATCGCCCCGCAGCCACTGGCGCAGAGCAACATCGATCACCTTGCTGGGGTCAGGGGAAAGATGGGTAACCTGGTCGAGCAAGTCCTTATCGATTTGTACCGAAAGATCGACTTTTTCCGCCGACCGCTCGCCGGAAGAAGAGGCAGAGTGTTGCATAGTGAGTGGCCTAACTGCCGGGTATGGGGTGGATTTAGAATCTATCATCCAGTCTAAGCCCTGGCATAGGTGGGTTTGACGCCAAGGCCCACAACCCCTGCAAGATTAGGTCTGAAGATCTTGACATAACAAGCCCAGTCCCTCCACCTTCCCTATCTCCTCACCCTCCCTTTACTCTCCTACCCCCGCACCCATCTACCCATCCACTCCCCTAACCCTCCGCCGAGCATTCGCTAAACGAGGGATTACAATATTAAAGTCTGTAAACTACTGCCGCTGGTAAGCCTTGTATGACAGAGGTTCCCGTCTCTCAGATTCGCAATTTCTCGATTATTGCCCACATTGACCACGGCAAATCGACCCTGGCCGACCGGCTGCTCCAGCGCACCGGCACCGTCAGCGATCGCGAAATGAAGGCCCAGTTCCTCGACAACATGGATCTGGAGCGGGAGCGGGGCATTACCATCAAGCTCCAGGCCGCCCGTATGAACTACAAGGCCAAGGACGGCAAAGATTACGTCCTCAACCTGATCGACACCCCAGGACACGTAGATTTCTCGTATGAGGTGTCCCGCTCTCTCATCGCCTGCGAAGGAGCGCTGTTGGTGGTTGATGCCTCCCAGGGGGTTGAGGCTCAAACTTTGGCCAACGTCTATCTAGCCCTAGAGAACAACCTCGAAATCATCCCCGTTCTCAACAAAATTGACCTACCCGGTGCCGAACCCGAGCGCATCAGGCAAGAAATTGAGGACATCATCGGCCTTGATTGCAGCGGTGCTATTCTTGCCTCAGCCAAAGAAGGCGTGGGCATTGACGAAATTTTAGAATCTATCGTCTACCTGGTGCCGCCCCCGGCCGACACCGTCGATCAGCCCCTACGAGCGCTGATCTTTGACAGCTACTATGACAGCTACCGGGGCGTGATCGTCTACTTCCGCGTTATGGATGGCAGCATTCGCCGCAAAGACAAAGTGCGGCTCATGGCCTCAGGCAAAGAGTACGAAATTGACGAACTGGGCGTGCTTGCCCCCACTCAAATTCAGGTAGACGAACTCCACGCAGGAGAAGTGGGTTACTTTGCCGCCTCGATCAAGGCCGTAGAAGATGCCCGCGTGGGCGACACCATTACCCTGGTGCAAAACCCCGCCACGGAAGCTCTGCCTGGCTATGCCGAAGCCAAGCCGATGGTGTTTTGTGGTCTCTTCCCCACCGTCTCAGACCAGTTTGAGGAATTGCGCGAGGCCCTCGAAAAGCTCCGCCTCAGTGACGCCGCCCTTCAGTATGAGCCAGAAACCTCAAGCGCCATGGGCTTTGGCTTTCGCTGCGGCTTTTTGGGCCTGCTGCACATGGAAATTGTGCAGGAGCGTCTAGAGCGCGAATACAACCTGGATTTAATCACCACCGCGCCCTCGGTAATTTACCGAGTTACCACCCTCAAGGGTGAGGTGCTCGAGATCGACAATCCCAGCACCTTACCCGACCCACAAGCCCGCGAAAAAATTGAAGAGCCCTACGTGCAGCTCGACATGATCACCCCCGAAGAATATGTGGGCGCCCTGATGGAGCTGTGCCAGAACCGCCGGGGCGAATTTAAGGACATGAGGTACCTGGCCCAGGGCCGTACCACCTTGATCTACGAGGTGCCCCTGGCCGAGGTCGTGACCGACTTTTTCGACCAGATGAAGTCGCGCAGTAAGGGTTACGCCAGCATGGAGTACCACCTGATCGGCTACCGAGAAAACCACCTGTCGCGGCTCGACGTGTTGATCAATGGCGATCCGGTCGATTCTCTAGCATCCATCGTCCACCGCGACAAGGCCTACTACGTGGGCAAAGCCCTAGTCGAAAAGCTCAAAGAGCTGATTCCGCGCCACCAGTTTAAGATTCCGATCCAGGCGGCGATCGGCAGCCGAGTGGTGGCCAGTGAGAGCATTCCCGCCCTGCGCAAAGACGTGCTGGCCAAATGCTATGGCGGTGATATCTCGCGGAAGAAGAAGCTGCTGCAAAAGCAGGCCAAGGGTAAGAAGCGCTTAAAGGCGATCGGTACAGTAGATGTGCCCCAAGAAGCCTTCATGGCGGTGCTGAAGCTGTCGTAATCTAGAGAGCGCAAGGGCTAGCTAAATCTAGGGTATCTGCAGGGTGTGTTTGGTCGCAGCGATGATGTCTTTAGAGCCTTTTGCTTTTAGGTTTGGTCTCAAAGCAAAAGGTCTCCGAAGAAGCCTAGATCTGCGGCACTAACACAGCGCCTATAGGAAGTGAGCGCTAATCCAATAAATCTTCTGCTGGGAGGAGGTCGAGAAGCATCCTGAGGCTGCTAGAGCCAGCGGAGACCTCGAATTTTATAAAATCTCTGCAATGCTGCTTTTGACGTGTTTAGAGGCTGTTTTAGTTACACGCATCAAAACTGAAACTAAACCTTCACGTTGAAGCAGCCGAACTGCTCTAGTGCTATGTCTAACTAAAAATAGGAATGCCCCTAAGCTGAGCGAATCAAAATGTTTGCGCAGTATCTCCAGCCGAGAAACCCAAGCGTTGGTGGGCTTGGTTGGATTCCGCTAGCTGACGCTCTAATCACTAACAAAATCCAAACTTTTCCTTTGTAGTTAATTCGTTAGGAATACCCGCTCCTATGCGGCAAGGCTAAAACCTATGACCCAGGTTAGGTAGACGATAAAGACTCACCTATTTAAAATTTAGAGGTGAGTTATTCAAGTTTTTTGCCTCTCAAAATCATGGCATAGGATGGCTTACATAGGTTTTTCCTAGTGCTTGTAGACGTTGACCAATAGGCATATTTCCTGTTAACCAATAGATAATTTAGCTGTTCAACGTCTACAAGCAGGATGTAGGTATACTTCCATGATTCTATAGCACTTCTCTAATTCGAAAAAATTCTTGGGATAGGCATCTTACCTCTAAGGCAAGATGCCTATCCTGAATTTAAGAATTATTTGGACTGCTGTAATCCGGCGGGGGCACCCAAGTTTCGCCAAACCTGATAACTAAGCTTGAATTCAGTTGTTTTGCAGAGGAAAGTCAATCATGGTTACAACGTTAGACGATACAAAACGGCAGTTAATTGGTGAGAAGCTGGCAGACTTAAAGGCCTTTCAAAATTTGATAATCTCGAATGATCAAAAGCTCATGGAGGCCTGCCCCTACCAAGATATTCGCGAACGTCTCCAGAACTTTCTGGAGGACGACCAGAAAAACCTTGGCATTATTGAAACTGTAATTGTTCAATATGGTGTTCCAGCCGATCCTAGTACTGCAACTGAAACATTCATTTCACAGTCTGAGCAGATGATGTCTGGTGATGAGTTTACATTTTATCAAAAACTCATGCACCATGAATTGATGAAGCATAGTCAAGCGATGAGCGGCATCGTAATTCATAAGGCAGCCCAGAAGGTAGGAGCAGACATTGAAGTAGCCATTGGACCTTTGAATACGGTCAACTTTGAAGGGCGTGCCCATCAAGAACAGCTTAAGGGGATGCTCGAACAGGTGGGTGTTCGTGAGATGACTGGTCAAGACGCCGATCAAGGAATTTGGGCACGAGTGCAAGACTCGATCGCCGCATTGTCGGGGGTATTTGGTAGTGTGGTGACCCAAAATACCGACAAAGAGGATATGAATATTCAGACTCTGATTCGGCTAGATCATAGCAAGGCAAACACCATCTTTACCGAAATCGGTGGCACTCAAGATCCTCAAAAGCTCCAAGAGTATTTTGGGCAGCTCTATAAAGATTTACTGGCTCATGCTGGGGCGGAAGAAGAAGTCGTCTATCCGAATGTGCGCTCATTCTACGGCAATGAAAATACTCAAGAGCTGTACGATGAGCAAGCTGAAATGAAGCGCATGCTGGATGAGATCAAAGCCATTGACCCTGCTTCGACTGATGAGTTCAAATCAAAGGTTAAACAGTTAATGGATATCGTTGGCGATCATATGCGCCAGGAAGAATCTACGATGTTTGCCGCCATTGATAAGAATTGCAGCACTAGTCAAAAGGAACAAATGGCAACTGACTTTAAAGCTGCCAAGGGTAAGCTACAGCGGGAAATGGCATCTGCTATTGGGTAATAGCGCTTTTTCTCGATGTAGCATCGCTACTCAGTGCAGCTAACTTTCGTGAGCTTGTTTCGCCCTATGGGAAGCAAGCTACATCCTTCAACCCCTTCTCCCGTTTTGGAAGAAGGGGTTAAAGGTTATTTCTAGGATGATTAGTCTAGGAGCGTAAATAAGCCTGCCGTTGATGGGTTGATCTGACGTAACTTTGACCATCTCTTCACCCGTGGTAGAAGCCTCTATGAGGACTTAAACTCCCTGGTAATCTATTCTGCTGGTAGGGCATGCTAAGGCCGTGATCAATATCCTAACTAGGAATACTGGGCCTACTGGCCTGGAGAGGCGGCCATGAAATTTAGCCTGGTAATTACTACCTATAATCGGCTGGACTTGCTGAAGCGAGCGATCGCCTGCGGTCTCAACCAAACCATGCCCTGCGAAGTCGTGGTCGCTGACGATGCCTCCACCGACGGCACTGAGGAGTATGTGCGCAGTCTGGGTAGCCAGGTTGTCTATCACCGCAATGCCCAAAACCTTAACCATGCCGCTACGGTAAACAATGGTGTAGCCGCCGCCAGCGGTGAGTGGGTCAAGTTTTTGGATGATGACGACTATCTAGCACCCGACTGCCTTGAGAAGATGGCGGCGGCGATCGCCCAGCATCCTCAAGCCGTGCTCTGCTCCTGCCAGGCAATTCAGGTTGACGAGTATGGTGCTGAGATTCGCCGCACCCCAGCTACCGGACCCGGCCAGGTGTTCTACATTCCTCAAAGCGCCATCCACTACGGCATGTTGATGGATCAGGTGCCCTTTGGCACCCCAGCCCAGGTAGCGGCCCGCCGTGATGCCTTTTTGCAGGCGGACGGCTGGGATACCTCCATGACCACCAACTACGACGACATCGACGCCTGGGTAAAGGTGGCCGACTTTGGCGATGCGCTCTTCCTCAACGAATGCCTGGCCTACCGCACAATCTGGGCCGGGGGCTACGAGCAAAAAATGTCGCTCAGCCGCCGCATGGCGCTGAATTTGACCATCAAAGAGCGCATTTATGGGCGGGTGCATGAGGGATACCGCGATCGCATTCCCACCCTTGTCGCCATTGGCCAATACCTGCACCTGCACTGGGGCCTAGTCGCCCTGCGCCAGCGCCAGGTCGCGGCTGGGCTCTCCCTATTGGCCCCCGGTGCTCTGTCGCCCGAGGCCTGGCAACTACTGGCCCAGGCTCGCAAATTGCGATCGCAGCCAGGAGCGAATAGCTTAGTCCCCCGTACTGTTCTGGTTCCCTAGGGCGTTAGGTATGATGGAAACACCGACTCACTGGATCAGGTGATGCAGGCCAGCGAAACACCCGAAGGATTTCAGCAGCAGATCTTGTCAGAGCTGCGGCAAATCAACCAGCGGCTCGACCGAGTAGAGACTGATATCAGCAACGTGAAGACTGATATCAGCAATGTCAAGACTGACATCGGCAGAGTAGAAACTGATATCGAAAAGCTTAACTTCAAATTTGACACCTACCAAAACGCCTCTGACCAGGTCACGCGGCTAGCGACAACTATTGTGATCGCAGCAGCATCGGTGGTAATTTTGTCGCCCGTTTTGCAAGCCATTACCCCAGCCATCAGTGCTCTGGTGACTGGGATAGCTCCTGGCAATAGCTAGGACGCAACCTGCAATGTCCGGGTATCTATAGGGCCGGACTAACGGATACCGCCAGACTGACAATTTGCCAGGGCTCTACCTCATGCCATCCCTTCGCTTCGTAGGGTTCTTCTAGCAAATTTACTCGCCCCGTTACCTCCATTGATATGGAGCCCTGGAGTTTTAGAGTCGTTTCTAGGCCACTGCTCTCATAACCGCGCAGAATGTACTGTTCTGCTGATCCTTCTGCCTGCTTGAAGGCTGACAGCACAAACCCAGTGTCTCCTAAATTAAGGAAGCTGGCGGAGGATTGAGCGCCTATAGACATGACAGAGGATGGCAACACGCAGGGCCGAATAGGCAGGTTGAAGTTGTGGGCGGCCTGTACGGTTTTGGCCTGCTGCCAGCCACGTGCGTGGGGATAAATGGCGTAGCTAAAGGTTTGGCAGCCGCGATCGCACCCCGGATCCGGCCAGACAGGAGCCTTAAGCAGCGTCAGCCGCAGTTGGTTGGGTGTAGCATCAAACCCGTGCTTGTAGTCGGTGAGAATGCTGATGCCGCGATCGCCATCGCTGAGGTCGGCCCAGCGCAGGGCAGGTACTTCCCATTTGGCCTGGTCTTGGGGAGTGGTGGGAGTGGTTGAGCGGGCGATCGCTCCGAAGGGAATTTCATAGGTCGCCTCAGCCGCCGACACCGTTAGCGGAAACGCCGCCTTCAGCACCACTTGGGTTTCGTGCCAATCTACCTCGGTGTGAACTGCAAGTATGGAAGAATTTGCCTCCAAACGATAGTCTTGGGCGATGGTGGACTGGCCAAAGTGATGGACTACTCGGAGGGTCTGCCGCGCTAGACCATACTCAATCCAGCTAACACTCTCAAGTACAAAGGCATCTAGGGGATGGTCTTGGTAATCAGGGGCAATATTCCACGCGTCCCAATATTGGCCCTCGTCTTTGAAAGCCTGGAGCTGGTTTCCACAGCCCTGAAAGGTTTCGGTGCCGGTAGCTTTGTGGATCAGGCTGGCGATGCCGCCAGTGGCCGGGTCGATGGTGGCTCTCAGATAAGCATTCTCTAAAACCCACTCGGCGGGGGTCGGACTGGGGAGGGCCGCCTCGGCAGGAATCAGCCAGATCAGGCGATAGCCCACCGAAGGAATAGCGGGAACGTAGACCAGCAGCGACGGAGAGTCAGTCTGTTCAAGCTGGGTGGGTAGCGTTTGGCCCTCGGCATCCTGCGCTTGCCAGGAGGTTTGAGGCAGGGAAGACAAAGAAACGTTCACTACTTCACTGCGCTCCCAGTTCAGCGGGTTGAACAGCGCCACGGGCACGGCGTCAGGCTGTGGAGGCGCAGGTAGAGGACAGCGCACGGCGAGAGCCTGAAGAGAGGTTTGCAAAAGGCGATCGCCCATCTCCAACGCCGCCTGCCATTCTGCATTCGCTTGCTCAAACACTTCGGGGATCGACGACCCCGGCAAAATATCGTGGAACTGGTTAAACAGCACTAGCTTCCAGGCGGTTTCTAGCTCGGTCTGGGGATAGGGCTGAAGCCCGTAGATTGCGGCGATGGAAGCAAACAGTTCGGCTTGGAACAGAATGTCTTCGCAGCGGCGGTTGTACTGTTTTTGGTCGCCGTGGGTGGTGTAGCAGCCCCGGTGGAGTTCGAGGTAGAGTTCGTCGTTCCAGGTGGGGAGTGGGGGAGGAGGCGAGGGAACGGGCGGATGGGTGGATGGGTGGATGGGTGGATGGGTGAGTTGGTCAAACAAGGGGGCAGCGTGGCCGAAGGTGAGGGTGGGGAAGAAGGGGGAACTGGCCCAGCGCTGGGCTTTGTGCAGCATGTCGCGGGTGGGGCCGCCGCCGTGGTCGCCGACGCCGGGGAGCCAGAGGGCGTCGACAAACCCTGTGTTGGCTTCCCACTGGCAGGCGTATTGGGCCATGTCAACCGGAGCGATGTCGGTGCCGATGGGGGGCAGGGTAACGCCCGTAATCTCGGTGCCGTCTAGCCCCTGCCAGCTAAACAGGTCGTGGGGAAAGGGGTTGGTGTCGTTCCAGCGGAGTTTTTGGGTGGCGAAGTAGCGAATGCCGCCCTGGGTAAGCAGCTGAGGCAGTTGCCAGGAGAAGCCAAAGGTGTCGGGCAGCCAGGCGACCGCGCTCACTCCGCCAAACTTCTCAGCACAGTATCGCTGGCCATAGAGAATCTGTCGGGCGATCGCCTCTCCCCCCGGCAAGTTCAGGTCAGGCTCAACCCACAGCCCCGCATCAATCGCCCATCGTCCGGCTTTAACTTCTTGCTGAATGGTGGCAAATAGCTCGGGGCGGTGCTGCTCTAGCCAGGCAAACAGCGCTGGGGAGGAATGGCTAAAAGTGAGTTCGGGAAAGTCTTGCTGTAGGGCTAACACCGAGCGAAACGTATTCTCGGCCGCTTCCCAAGTTTCGGGGACGGGCCAGAGCCAGGCTAGATCTAAATGGGCGTGGCCTAGACAGTGGAGGGTGCGCTGCTTGAGCCAGGGCGAAAACTGCTTCAAAGTATCCCGTACGCGCAGAAGTGAGATGTGGAAGCGATCGCGATCGCCCACTCCATCCCAATCAATTTCTCCGAGAGCCTGGGTGAGAATGTCGAGCTTTTCCCCATCAAACTGAGCTAGATAGGTGGCTAACACCGCCAATTCGTCAGCCACAAAACTGGGCTCGGGGCAGTCGCCCGCCAAAGCCTCAAACACCAGTTCGGCCTGCACCAGCGCCCCCTCATCGTGGCCCGGACTTAGCAGCTTCAGCGAAACATCCACCGATTCTCCCGGCACAACCCTGTCCGTCAGCACAATCCGCGTCCAGCAGTCGAAGATATCTCCCGTCTGCACCGGCTCGCCATTGACAAAGATGTCCGCTTGGTCGGCCCACCAGCGCAGCGCCAGCCGTGCCGTTAGCCCATGAAGGGGATAGCCATTGAGCTCGGTGGGCCAAGTAAAGCGCTGGTGCAGCCCCAGGGAGACTTTGCCCTTAGGCCAAGCGATGTGATGGCGATCGTTCAGCGTTGCTAGCGGCCAGGTTTTCCAGGCATTGCCAAAGGAAACATTCAGATCATCCACAGCCTCAGGACAGCGGTGCCAGGTACTCCGCACATCGAGTTGGCTCAGGTGACGGAGGCGATCGAGGATGGCTAAAATCTGCGGCGGGAGTACAGGGAGAACGGTGGCAGGGGGCATGGCTCCGGTATGATCAAAGGCAGTCTCCCCAGTGTAGGCAGAGTTATGGCGACTTCGTCGCGCTCGTTTCAAAGCCAAACCGTGGCCCGCTTGGTGGCGGGATATCAGCAGATGGCCCACAGCACCGGGCAGTGGCTGCGGCAGGGGCGCACCGCAGCGGTTTGGGGTCTGCAAGTAGCCGTTTACCCCTTCTACGCAGCGGTGCAGGGGCTAAGAATGGGCGCTCGGCAGTTGCAAGCCACCCGTCCCTGGCGGCCGGTTTGGGCCAAACTCACGGGAGCACTCCCTGCAGAACTGGTAGCAGCAGACACACCGATTCGCGCCTTGCTGTCGGTCATTCAACCACCGGTAGTCCACGGTCAAATGGTTCGGCCTGGCGGGCTACAGCTAGTCAACGTCCATGGGCCATGGCTTAAGCAGTCGAAGGCTGGCGCAGTGCTAACCCCCGGACAGTGGCATCTAGTGCCGCTCAATCAACCCATTCGCGGTATCGCCTCAGACTTAGCAACTCAGCAGCTAGTGCTAGTGACCGTTGACAACGGGATTTTTGCCGACCTGAGCGACGATCAGCAGCAGCGACTTCAGCAGGCCCTAGTGCTCATGCTGGCAGAATATGCGCGGGTGCGGCGCCGCCATAGTCTTAACTCTCAGCTCCAGCAGCCTGGGCTGCCTCTACCCCAAACTAATCCAGCGGTGTTGCCACCCATGCGCTGGCTGCCTGCTGCGCTGCGCTGGCTGCAAACTAGCCCCCTGGCAGCGGCCACTAACCTGTTTGGCGAAGCTAGCCAGCAAGCAATGACCGCGACAATCACCCTGCACAGACGCACCACGCATCGCGCCATTGGCCAAAGGCCTCGATTTGAGGCCGCAACCACAGAGCCTAAAAATCCCTACGGCCACTATCCGCCTCGTATTTGGGGTCGGCCTGCGTTGAGAACTCTGCCAGCGACGGCTTCGGTTGAGCAAGCCGCTGAGTTGGTGGTAACGATGGCCGGGGCGGTGTCCGCGGTCCCTAAGGGATCCAATTCCTCTGCCTTGGAAACCCAGCAGGGGCAAAATGGTGCGATCGCCCCAGGCAGCCAACGTTTACCCATCGAAACTGTCACCGCTGGCCGTTCGCCCGGCTCAACTACACTCACGGGCACGAACCAGTATCAGCTCGATTCCCCGAGCGCCCTAGATGTCAAAGTTACCCAAATCAACTACGTCGACCCGCCGCTGGTCACTGTACTGCGGGGTTTAGACTGGGTGCTCTACGTGCTCGAAACCTGGCTGCGAATGGCGTGGGCCTGGCTGCGATCGCTTTGGTAGATTAATCAGGGCCGGCAGATAGGCGAACGTTTGGCGATATGATAGACCCAGCTTAGTCCTGCACCGGGGCCGTTTCCGTCAGCGGAATTTGGCTACTGCTTGGGGCAGGTCTTGGGCCTACTCTGCTACCGGTTTGGAGACCTAACTCATGCTCACCCTTAAGATTGTGGTTTACCTCGTAGTCGCCTTCTTTGTGTCCCTGTTCGTGTTTGGCTTTTTGAGCGGCGACCCCTCCCGCAACCCCGGCCGTCAAGACATGGACTAGGTTTGGCCTGGGTGACAGGTTGATATCTACTAAATGGCAAATGCCCTGGGAACTGTTCCGGGGCTTGTCATCTGGCCTGCCCTGCGGAACCTGAACCGCTAAAAGTAGTCTGGGAATTGGCAGCCCTGCCATGGGTTGCCCGTCTGTGCCCTAGAGCTGCTACATCAAGGTTAATAGCCTGGTGACAGTGGCCTGTTTGAGCCCGCTTGCCGGGCTTTGTTTTTGCTTTGGTGATGCCAGCCCATGCCTTTGCCGCCTATGTTGCCCGCTGTGCCCCCACCCCCAGAATCAGCCGAAGTCGTGCTGGTTTCAGCGGTAGCGGCCTCCCAGTTAGGGCCGGGGGGCATGGCAGCGTTGGCGGAGCCTGACCTTTGGTCAATCGCTCCAACCGATAGTGTTGTAGCTAGCCCCCTGTCTTTGAGCGGAGTTAGCCTGTTGGCGAGCGATGACGGCTCAGAACCCCTGGTGCCTGAACCCACCGATAGCGAGCCTCTAGTGCCCGTTGAACCAGCGATCGAGGACACCGAAGCACCGGTTGAAGTCGATTCAGAACCTCTTAATCCTGGGCCTGAAAGCCCTCAACCCGAAAATTCTGAGGCTGAACCGCCTGAGCCTGAATTACCCGACACCCCCGTCGAAGATGCCCCCGTCGAAACAGAACTGCCGGCTGAGGGGGTGGGCTCTATATTGCTGCGGGCCGATCGCCAGGAGTTTGAGCCCGTTCGCCAGATTGTGACTGCTACAGGCGATGTCCTGGTGCAGTTTGGCACGGGGCAGCTAGCCGCCGATCGCCTCTGGGCTAACCTAGTCAATCGCCATCTGCGAGCCGAAGGCAACGTTTTCTTTAACCGCAACAATCAAATTATTGAGGGCGCAACAGCCACCTACAACCTATTGCAGGGTGCAGGCACGATTACCGAGAGCCGAGGTGAGCTAGAGCTGCCCGCCCTAGAAGACGATTTCTCCACCGATTCGGCTGGTCTAGGGCAGGGTTCTAACATTCCTCTTGACTATCGGCTGCAAAATCAGGGGTCCATTTCCCAGGTCACCAGTCCGGGCGGGATTGCCCTGGCGACGGGCGATCCTCAGGTGCTGCTGGGGGGAGAGCAGCGACCAATTGAGCGGGTACGGTTTGAGGCCGAGCAAATTTCCTTTGATGCTGACGGCTGGTATGGCGAGCAAGTTCGGCTGACAAACGATCCCTTCTCGCCCCCAGACTTGGAGTTTAGGGCCAATAGTGTGCGGCTTACACCCATCAATGAGTTAGAAGACGAGCTGGTGTTTGAGAACCCCCGGCTGGTATTTAACCAAGGCCTTTCCATTCCGTTGTTTAGAAATCGCTTTGTGCTTACCCGAGGGCAGCTGCCTCCAGAAGCCCTAAATCCGTTGCCAGCGGGCATTGGCATTGATGGTCGCGATCGCGGTGGCCTGTACGTCGAAGCCCCGCTGCCGATCAATAGGGTAGGGCCTTTAAACATCACGATCGCGCCTCAGTTTTTCATCTCCCGCTGGTTGGGCGCCTCAAACTACAATATCGGTGACCCCGCCAACTTTGGTTTGGCAGCCCAGGTTGAGGGTTCTTTGGGGCCACGCACTCAAGTGCTGGGCTCTGCGAGCCTAGCGGGGTTTGACTTGGCAAACTTCAGCGAGCGATTTCGGGCCAGCTTTCGGGCTCGACAGCTGCTTGGCACCCACCGCCTCACTTTGGAGTATAGCTACCGCGATCGCCTCTTCAACGGCTCCCTCGGGTATCAGGATGTGCAAAACACCATTGGTGCCCTGCTTGAGTCTCCCGTGGTGGCTTTGGGTAACAGCGGTATTAACCTCACCTATCAGGTGTCTGGGCAATACATTACGGCCAACACCGACCGGCCTGATCTCTTAGACCCCGGGGAAGGCATAGGCTTAGCCAGCCTGTTTCGTTTTCAGGGTAGTGCTGACCTCACTCGCAACTTCTTGCTGTGGCAGGGGCAACCGCTACCTGCTACCGCTACCGAAGGGTTGCGCTATTCTCCCCGACCGCTGGTACCCAACCTGGCGCTAGGGGTCGGGCTACGAAGTGGAGCTACCTACTACACCAGCAGCGACTTCCAAGAGTCGTTAGAAACCAGAGTTATTTTGTCGGGTCAGCTGGGCCACCTACAGCGTAAAACCTTCGACTACACCCAGTTCAACATTGGCTTTAGACACACTATCATCGGTGGCGATACATCTCCCTTTCTGTTCGATCGAACGGTCGATCGAAACGTGCTGTCTGGGGGCGTTATTCAGCAGATTTATGGCCCTTTTCTAGCCGGTTTTCAGGCCTCGATGAACGTAGATAACGGGCGCACCATTGATAGCAATCTGATTTTTGAATACCGCCGCCGCGCCTACGGGCTACTGGTAACCTATAGCCCCACTCAAGAAACCGGTTTCTTGGGATTTCGGCTTAGCGGTTTTGATTGGGTAGGGCGCACTGCTCCCTTTGATTCGCCACCAGATACCCCCAGCGATGTGGTAGTGCAGTAGCCCTGCCTTCCACGGACAGTAATAAACCTTACGATGGTAGTCTTTACGCAGGCTTAAGATTAAGCTGAAAGGTAATGACTACCTAAAATGCCCCATTCAGTGGGGATTAACGCGTAGGCAAACCATTATGACTTACCTCAGCAACACTCCAGATGTTGAGCCCATCTACCAGTTGCTCACCAGCTACAGCTTTGAGGCTGAGGACTATCCTACCAAAGCTGTTATTGCCGGTTGGTTGGAAGAGTTTGGTCCAGTTTGGGTGAGCCACGCTATTACCGAAGCCCTTTATCAAGGGCGCTACAAAGTTATTTCTATCGACCAAATTCTCAAGCTGTGGCAGCGGCGGGGCCAGCCCATTCGCCACTTCAATCGCGAGTTTGAATCCATTATTTTAGGCCAGTCGCTGCTCTGCCCTACGGGCTATGGAGATGGCACAGAGTCCTCACCCGTTCGTTGGGCTCTGCCGTCGATCGCTCCGGCCAGCTTAAATTTAGAGATTGATGCCCCACTAGAAACTGACGCACCGCTCTCCAGCACTGCGTCTACCGACTTTACACCTGCCTCGATCGCAACCAATTCAGAAGTAGAGGCAACGACTGGTTCCTTGGACGACAGTGAGCCAGGGGCTGAGGTTACAAGCGAACCGGCGATCGCCTCTGTACCAAACACCTCCAACATCCCTGATTTTCGCCCGCTACCTGCAGAGGCGGTGTCCCCCCGGCACCAGGCCGACATTATTCAGCCCTTTGTACCCCGGCGCGATGGGTCAGAGTTGCACGAGCGGCTGCGATCGGTGGTACAGGGGGGCATGCGAGAATAAAAGCCTGCCCTAGGGACTCGGTAGCGTATACTGATATAGTACGCACGATCTACACTAAATGGTTCAATATACTCTGGCCCAGAGCCCAGATGTCGTTTTGACAGTGTCGGGCAAAGATTCTCGCAAAGCCCGCGACAAGGCGATGGATCAGCTCATGGCCATGCTTGACGATGGCGAACTGCCTACCGCTTTGGCTGATGGCTTTAGCGTCGAGCAACTCGTAGAAGTGCAGCCCCCTACCTCCTCAGCCGCCGTGCAGCAGCAAGAAGACGCCGTCGTAGAAGCCATTCAGGTTTTGAACCAGTTGGCCACGCTCAAGGTAAAAGTGCAGTCATCTCGCGATGAAGCGCTTCAGGTGCGCAACCTGGTAGATCTGCTGTTTACCGATGACCCGATGACCGACGACCAAGTGACTGAATTGAAGGACGGCTTTAAAGTCTTGAAATCGTTTGCTCAGAGCAACCTGCGGTTCAAAGAAGCCAAAGCCCAGGCAGAATCAGCGCGCCAGGTGCTGGACGAGGCATTAGGGAATTAGGCCGTCAAGAAAAATTGCTCAGGAGCAGCAGTAGGTGATGCTTCGCTCTACCAGGACGCTAGGGAAACGCGCGAATGCAATAGTGGGCTTCCTATAAAGATTTGATGAAATCAAAGCAAATGTCGGAGTAGGCACAGTTCCCTTGTCAAATTCAACAGAGAATTTGGATGAGCATCTCAGTGTTTACACGCAGTTTCTCCGGCAGCGCCATGAAATATTTGACCCAATTTGGTCTTCCGTTGCTGAGCACCCTTGGCGTCGCAACGTTTTCTATGGCGGCGAATGCAGCCCTGCTGGTAGGGAACACTTCGGGCAATAACATCGTTATTTTTGATGAAATTACCGGTGATTTTCGCGGAGAACTAATTCCAGATAACGGTCTGCTAGATAGCCCCAATACCTTTGTGTATGGGCCTGATGGCAACCTATATATCAGCAGCGGCACTACCCCAGAAAACTCTGCCATTTTGCGGTTTACCCCCGAGGGTGAGTTCATCGACGTGTTTGCTTCGGGGAATGGCCTGTTTCGTCCCTATGGTGTGGCCTTTGGCCCCGACGGCAACCTGTACGTCAGCAGCTTTTTGTCCGACGAGATTCTGCGCTACAACGGCACCACCGGGAAGTTTATTGATGTATTTGCCCAGCGATAGGGAATTACGCCGGATGGCCTCAACGGCCCCAACGGTTTGCTCTTTGGCCCCGATGGTCGGCTCTATGTGACGACTCAGGGCAGCGTTGCAGTGAAAGGCATGCCCGTCTTTGGCCAGCCCAGCATTATTCTCAGCTATGACATTGCCACTAAAGCCAAGACGGTGTTTGCTGAGCAGTCCGAGCCTTCGCCCGACAGCAGAGGATTTGTGAGCTTCTTGGGCATGGCGATGGATCCTCTCAGCGGTGAACTGCTGGTCAGCGATTTTGCCAATGGCATTCGTCGCTACGACTTTCTCACAGGGACGCTGTTGGGAGAACTATCGACCAACTATACCGGCTCTGTGCCGAGCAGTAGCTTTATCGGCAGCTTAGCCTTTGCCCCCAATGGCGATCTGTTTACCGTGGGGTTTGACATCGTTTCGGAAATTGGCTCCATCCTCAAATACGATGGGCCGACCAAAGAGCGATCGCTGCTAGCCGACGCCAACCCTAAGCTACAGCGCCCCATTGGTATTCTCTATGCCGCACAGCCAGTGCCAGAGCCCTTTGCTTTGGGAGGGCTGGCGATCGCCGCTGGTGGCCTCATGCTCTCTCGCCGCCGCTAACCAGTATTTGTTTATCCTGCCGTAGCTACTGTAAGTCCAAATCTCTGTGAGTGAAGGGTTTGGCGTCACTGCCGCTGTAAGTCACAGAAACGTGACCGTCACCTACTAGCTGATATTTATAGGTAACCAACCCCTCTAATCCCACTGGGCCGCGAGGGGGCATCTTTTGGGTGCTGATGCCGACTTCGGCCCCGAAGCCATAGCGAAAGCCATCGGCAAAGCGGGTAGAGCAGTTGTGGTAGACACCGGCAGCATCGACACGATCCATAAAGTGGGCGGCGGTGGCAGGGTTTTGAGTGGCAATGGCTTCCGTATGGCGCGACCCATAGGTATTGATGTGGACGATCGCCTCATCCACCGACGCCACAACTTTGATCGCCAAAATCAGATCGCTGTACTCCGTCGCCCAGTCTTCCTCTGTGGCGGAGGCTAAATCGGGCAAAATCTGCTGCGCCAGCCGATCGCCCCGCAGCTCTACTTGAGCAGCCCGCAGCGCCGCCGCCAGAGGTGGCAACCCTTGAGCGGCAGCATCTTGGTGAATCAGCAGGGTTTCGATCGCATTGCAGGCCGAGGGATAGGCAGTTTTGGCATCGACGGCGATCGCAATCGCCTGGGCCAAATTTGCCTCGCTGTCGATGTACAAATGGCAAATGCCATCGGCGTGACCCAGCACCGGAATGCGCGTATTCTCTTGCACGAAGCGCACAAACGCGTTGGAGCCGCGTGGAATGATCAGATCCACGTAACCTTCGAGATTCAGCAGGGCGCGGGTTTCTTCGCGGGTGGTCAAGAGCTGCACCGCCGCTGGGTCTACCCCAGCATTCTCAAGCCCCTCTTTGATCGCCCCCACCAGAGCAGTGCACGATCGCACCGCCTCTTTGCCCCCTTTGAGAATCACTCCGTTGCCCGACTTAATCGCCAGGGCCGAAATCTGCATCACCGCGTCGGGGCGCGACTCAAAGATTACCCCCAGCACCCCTAAGGGCACCGCCAGCCGCTTGAGCACTAATCCCTCGTCTAGCTCGCGGTGAATTTGCACCGTTCCTACCGGGTCGGGCAGGCGGGCTACGTCGCGCACACCGGCGATCGCCCCCGCCAGCTTCACCCCATCCAGCTTGAGCCGTCCGTACAGCGGCTTGGCCAGGTTGTCGGCTAGAGCAGCTTCGCAATCTGCTTGGTTGGCCGCCACAATGCGATCGGCATTGGCTTCAAGGGCAGCGGCCACGGCCTCGATCGCCTGGTTTTTGGCCTCAGCAGAGAGACTAGCTAAAGTTTGAGCCGCCTGGCGAGTGGCCTGGGCGATCGCCAACAGCGGCTGAGTAGCGGCAGCATCCTGGGCAAGGGGAGAAACGGTCATAGCAATACGACAACCCGGCAATACTCCAGTCTACCGTTTCCCTGGAGACAGGTTTACGGTCCCAAGTTTATGGTCTGAGGTCTAGAAATACTTCACCTCCCCTTACCCATCCACCCCCTTATCCATCCACCCATCCACCTACTCCTCCGGCGGTTCATCCAAGTGATCCGACGCTTCCCGATAGAGATTGAAAACGTGATCGTCCTTGAGGCAGTAGAGCACATTGCGCCCCTGCTTGCGGTAGCTGACCAGACGAGTGGCGCGCAAGATGCGCAGCTGATGGGACACCGCCGACTCGCTCATGGCCACGGCAGTTGCTAGCTCACCTACCCGCATTTCGCTCAGAGCCAGAGCCGAGAGAATGCGCCAGCGATTGGGATCGCCCAGCACGCCAAAAAATTCGGCCATGCGCTGGGCCTTTTCTATGCTCAAAATCTCGTCCACAGGCGACGAACCAGCGTGATGGCAGGAAGGGTCATCGAGAGGGGGGCGATCGCCAGCCATACCAGTGATCTCTGAAGAATAGCCAGGGCCTAGGGACATATCCCAATTATCACAGCAAACAATAGTGAACCATTTAACCCATGAACACTTGTTCACATGTTATAGTCAACTTATGAACAGGTGTTCAAGTATTGAGCATCAGTTTAGTTCACCTAGCCCAAGAGGAACCTTGCTATGACTACCGTTACCCAAATGAAATGCGCCTGCGACTCCTGCCTGTGCATTGTTGACACCAGCCAGGCCCTAGAGAAAGATGGCCAGTACTTTTGCAGTGATGCCTGCGCCGACGGTCACCCCGAGGGGTCTTCGGGCTGTGGTCACACTGGCTGCGGCTGTAATAGCTAACCCGTTGCGACAGCAAGGTGCAGGGGATTCAGTTGCCTGCACCCTGCTGTTCCCATTCACCGCTAGCAGCCTAAACCCCATTAAAATCAAGAAAGAGGCGAATCAAGGGATAGGCTAAGAAATGGCACAAAATGACCCAAACCGGGTGCTACGGCTGCTGCCGCTGGTAACGGGAAGCTTGGGCGGCACCCTGCTGCTGCTCAACCGAGTGCTGACTCCAGCCCTGACCGAATCTCAGGCGCGATCGGACGTGATGGGTGTGATTCTTAGCGCTCTGCTGATTTTGACGGGCTTGCTGTGGCAGCGGGTGCAGCCTACCCTGCCTGAAGCCGTTGCCTTAATTGGAGAAGAAGGGTTAGAGCTAGATGAGGCCCTGCCCGATGCCGCTAAAACTGAACTGGCCTGGGCTTCTCACCTGCTATTGACCAACACCGTTACGCGCTCCGTCGTCGTCTACCGCCAGGGCAAAACCCTGCTGCGGCGCGGAATCTTAGCTCCTAAAGCCGAGGTCACCCCCGGCCCAATCTTGAAACGAGTGTTGGAGACTGGCAAAGCAGTGTATCTGGTCAAACTCAGCATTTACCCAGGCCGTGTAGAGTTCGACTATTTGCCTGAAAATACTCAGGGCGTAATCTGTCAGCCCATGGGTCAGGGCGGCGCGCTGATCTTGGCCGCCAATGCCCCCCGTAGCTACACCCGCCAAGACGAAGCCTGGATCGAAGGCATCGCCGACAAGCTTGGCCATACCCTAGATACATCAACGATTACCCCAGATGTCCAAGTAGAGATTTCCCAGGCGTGATAAGAAGCAATTATTAGATAACTTTCTATTGAAGAAGAGCTAATAGAACACACAACCCACCAATTAAGCAAACCATAATGTGCAGGGCAGACCAAAGATATAAAGTAGGAAACTTGCTAAAGAAAGGATCCCGACTAGCACTTTCGTCTAGCGCTTCGCATTCAATTTCTCGCAACTGTGCCTGTGGACAAAGTTGAGCGATGCGCTTGCTAATTAGTTTGGCTACTCGATAGTTTTTTAAGTAGTGCTGCGAATACTTAGCCGACATGAATAGGCCAAACAGGCCAAGAAAGATTGTCAATAACCCAACAGGAATAGTTTGCTTAGAGAATTCCTGCTGTGAAATAAAAGCAAAGGTAGCAGCCGCAATCGTAATTAGAAAATTGCTCATGGTTGCTCTTTGATCTTCAGCCTGCTTGGCAAGCACATACCTCGTTTCATACATTTTGAGCAATACTTCGACCGTGAGCTGTTTTTCTGGCTCAGGAAGCTCATGCATGCTGAAACCTCGTGTTCTTCCTTGCTTTGATGTGATGTGATTGATGTCTTCCCAATCAGTTCCTGCTAAGTTTTCTGGCCAAGCGTCGATTTCAAACTTAACCATCACAGTACCCAACTGATCTTTTGAAGAGATCAACACTAACGGCTTCGCGAGTTGCAAAGACTTCTCTCACCATAAAATTCCTCAATACAGTTCGTACTTGAGCCACTGGCAGTGGAGCGTGCCGTTATAAACCGCCACCCGCTGAGCCGATTTGAGGCCAATGTGTTGCGACAGGGCTTTGTTGCCGCTAAGGACAAAGGCCGTCCAGCCTTTGAAGCGCTGCTTCAGCACGTTCCCCAGCAGTTTGTAGAAGGCTCCTAGGTCTTCGTCGGCACCTAAACGTTCGCCGTAGGGCGGGTTGCACAGCAGAAAGCCGCTGTCGGCAGGAGCCTCTAGATCGGCCAAATCGGCGGCCCAAAAGTTAATCTGCTCGTCCAAGTCGCAGCGTTGGGCATTGAGACGGGCCTGGTGAATGATGTCGGGATCGCGATCGCACCCCCCCACCCAGGTGCCCAGATTGTCTTTGCGCGCTGCCTCCGCCTCCTGCCACAGGCGATCCCACAGGTCGCCATCAAAGTCAGGCCAGGTCTGGAAGCCAAACTCTTCGCGAAAAATGCCTGGGGCGATATTGAGCGCCGCCATGCTAGCCTCCAGGGGCAGCGTGCCAGAGCCGCAGAGAGGATCCAGTAGCGGCACGTCACCGGGCCAGTCCGTCAGCTTCACCAGCGCTGCCGCCAGGGATTCTTTCAGCGGGGCGGCTCCCACGGCGGGGCGGTAGCCACGGCGGTGCAGGCTGCTGCCCGAACTGTCGAGGCTGACGGTAGCGGTGTCGTCCTGAATGTGGACGTTGAGCCGCACCTCGGGATGCTGGGTGTCGATGGTAGAGCGATCGCCCCAGTGCTGCCGCTGCTGATCGACCACGGCATTTTTCACCTGAAGGGCAGTGAAATGGGTGTGGTTGAGGCTGCGGTTTTTGCCGGTGGCATCGACCGCAAAGGTAAGCTCAGGGGTGAGGTAAGGCCGCCAGTCAATGCTCTGAATGCCCTGGTAGAGATCTTCAGCGTCGCGGCAGGGACACTCGCCCAGCTTGACCAGCACCCGAAAGACCAGCCGCGACCAAAGGTTGACCCGATACAGCAGGGCCAGGTCGCCCTCAAAGGCAACCCCGCAAAAGCCCGGCTCAACCTGCTGAGCACCTAAATCTTCGAGTTCGGCGGCGGCCAAGGCCTCGAGCCCACGGGCAACGGTGGCGAAATATGCAGCCATGGGGCCTCCCCTATGAGTTCTGTTGTACGCCCCAGCATAGCGGGATCAAAGCCCGACTTTATAAGGCATCTACCGTTTTGTTAAGACCGGATATTTCGACACAGCTCTGGCTTAAAAGCTAAGCTATTCTATGGATAACATGATGGATAATACCCTTCTAGGTGTATTAGGTGTATGGTTGCTAGGCCAAGCAGCCCTAGGGTCACTTCTGTCCCTAGCCATCGCACCGGCCAACTGTCGAATTTTGAGAGGAACGACTTATTTCTAAGACGCAACTGGTAAACCGGCAAATTCGCTCACCTCAGGTGTTCTTAATCGACCAAGAGAACCAAAATCGGGGTCTCATGGAAACTCGCGAAGCGCTTACGCTAGCCGAGGATGCAGGACTTGACCTGGTGGTGGTCTCTAACGGCAAAGATGCCCCTGTGGCCAAAATTCTGGACTACGGCAAGCTTCAGTACCAGCAGAGTAAGCGGCAGAAGCAAAGCTCTAAGCCGTCTTTGAAAGAGGTCAAGCTGCGCCCCAACGTGGGTGAGTCTGACTACCAGCTCCGGATTCGCCGCTCGGTCGAGTGGCTGTCGAAGGGAGACTCGGTTAAGTTTTTGGTGCGCCTGCGTGGGCGTGAGCACCAGCACCGCGATCGCGCTGGAGAGCTGCTCGATAGAATCGTGAAGGACATCGGCGATGCGGGCAAAGTGCAGGCCCTCGACAAGAAGGCCCTGGTGCTGATGATTACCCCCGCCTAGGGGTAAGCCGGTCGTCTTCCCTGCTGCATTCTGGCGACTGCTTGGTCGTCCCTGGTGCTTTGCTCCTGAGTTCTACGGTTAGGTGGCCCAGTCTAAGAGCTGGGCCACCTGTTGCCATACCTTCACCGGGTTAAAGGGTTTAGCAATTACTCCAGCCACGCCTAGGGTACAGAAGCGATCGCGATCGCTGGTCAACACCTTAGCCGTGAGCAAAATTATCGGTATGGCCTGGGTCTTGCGGTTAGCCTGAAGCTGCTCGTAGACCGCAAAGCCATCCATCTCGGGCATTGAGACATCTAGCAAGATGGCATCCCAAGGGGCGGCTAAGGCCTTGTCTAAGCCCTCCTGCCCTGACCCGGCACTGTCAGTTTGCCAACCGCCAAACTCTTCAAGCGAGAGGCAAACTACTTCGCGAATGTCCAGTTCGTCGTCGATCACTAAAATCCGCTTGCTCATGCTTTCTTCAGCGGCAGCGTAAAGAAAAATGTACTGCCATGGCCGACCTGGCTCTCTACCCAGATTTCCCCGCCGTGCTGCTCCACAATCTGTTTACAGATGGCTAGCCCCAGCCCCGTGCCCCCGCGCTGCCGCGAATCCGACACATCCACCTGCTGAAAACGCTCAAAAATCATCTCCAGACGATCGGCTGGAATGCCTCTCCCCTGGTCTTTGACTGCGACCCGCGCCCAAACCGGCTGATCCCCAAGGGTAGTGTCAGGGGCCGCAATCGCTTTGGGAGTGAAGACCAGAGCCGCTGTCAGCCAAATTTTGCTCCCCGCCTCAGAAAATTTAATCGCGTTGCCCAGCAGGTTGGTGAGGGTTTGCACTACCGCATCGGGGGCGGCTAGCACCGTAGCGGCGGCGGGAGTGACCCCAATGGTGACCTTGGCTTCCAAGGCGATCGCCTCTACCCCGTTAACCGCCAGCGCCATCAGCTCATCCAGGCGGCAGGGCTCCAGATTGAGCTCAATGCGGCCCGACGTTAAACGCTCCAGGTCAAGAATATCGTTGACCAGCCGAATCAGCCTTTCAGTATTGTTAAGGGCCATACCCAGCATTTGCTGAGCTTTCTGGGGCCGGTTGTGCAGCACCCCCGACTCTAGAATGCCTAGAGCTCCCCGAATAGCCGTTAGGGGCGTCCGCAACTCGTGGCTGATGATGGAAATGAACTCATCCTTGAGGCGGTCGATCCGGTAGCGATCGCTGATGTCACGCACCACCACCAGCACCTCGTCCTGAGTCACTGGAATAATTCGCGCCTCTTCGTAGATGGTCTCCCCCCCCACGACAAACTCGTACTCCTGGCGCTGAATGCTACCCGTCTCTAGAGCCAGTTCGACGCAGCGCTGGCGCTCTTGGGCAATGGGGCCAGGCAGGTTGTCATAGACGCTGTTTTTGTAGAGCTGGCTGCGATCGCCCAGCCAGGTCACCGCCTCTGGGTTATAGATTTCTAGGGGACGACCTTCCCGCCCCAGGCGCATCAGCAGGTCAGGAATTGCGTTGATTAAGGCCTTTTGGGTAGCCTCACTGGCCGCCAGAGAAGCCATTTGCTGCGCTACCTGATGCTCTAGCTCGCGCTGGTAGTCGACCCGAAACCGCTCAACCTGCCGCCGCTCGGTAATGTCTTGGAATGTATTGATGCTGTAGAGCACCTGCCCCAGGCTGTTGAACACCGGAATCGTGTGCACCTCTAGGGGAATGCAGCGATCGCCAGTGTCTACCTCAATGTCGTCGGTGTAGGCGGTTTCACCCCGCAGCCCGCGCACCACCGGTAGCTCGTCGGTAGGGTACAACTCGTTACTGCCGGCTCGGTAGAGCTGATAGGTTTCTGCCAGCTGTCCAGAGTCGGCGGTCGTAACCCCGTTGACCAACAGTTCTTTACCCTTGGCATTGAGAAACAGCATTTGCCCCGCCTGGTCATGCACACTCAGGGCGACTGGCACCCCGTTCAGGAAAGTAGCTAGCGCATTCTCGCGGTCCTCAAGGGCATGAAACGACGACACCAGCTGGCCCACCATGCGGTCAAACCCCTGGCGCAGAGCTTCAACTTCTTGAATTGTGCTGGGCTGGGTGGGCGGTACAATCGCCAGGCCGTTGGTCAAAGCCTGAGTCGCCCGTTGGAGCGACAAGATCGGTTTAGCAATGTATTCAGCCGTCCAAATGCCCAGGCCGATCGACCCAATCAGGGCCAAGGCGCACAGCAGGGCTGTCCGGGCCGTGTTGGCATCGATGTCAGCCATAAATTCAGAGGCCGGTACCACGGTAACCAACAGCCAGTTCAGGTCGCCCTGGAGCGGTGTTGTCTGCACAAAATATTGCTTTTGGTCAAACTGGAGGTGAGAAAAGCGCGGCGATCGCACGTTCTCAAGGCTGCCATAATCGGCAATCAGGCTGGCCGCTACCGTCCGGGTGAGTGGATTGCGGCTTTGACTCACCGCCAGTCGGCAAGACTGTAGCGCCACATTCTGCGCCGGATCAGAGCGCGGCTGTTGATCAAACGGCAGCTCCCCAGTAGAAGTCGCCACCAGATGACCGTCGGGCTCAATTAAGAAAATCTGACCCTCGCCGCTCGGGATCAGCTGCTGCAAAAACTCCCCCAGCTTGGTAAGCAAAATGCCGGTGCTAAAGACGCCGCCAAAGTCTCCCTTGGGGGTCTGAAAGGGGACAAACCGCACCATTACCAGCTGGGGCTGATCGTCTCCTCGCTCTAGGGTCACTACTAGCCGCCACAGCCCTTCTGGGTTAGCCTGAGCTGCCGCATACCACGGGTTGTCTGGGGGATCGCGGTGGGGGTGGTAGCCCTGCCGAATTGGCGGCAGCAGTGTCTTAGATTGGTCCGCGACATCTAGCCGGTAACGGTAGAGCCGGTTGTCGACCACGGACACATTGCGCTGCCGCACCGAGAAAAATCCTGGGGGTGCTTGACGAGCTACGTTTAGAAACGCACCGGCCTCGTTGGCAATGACAATACCCGTCAGCTCTGGAAAGAGTTGGAGCTGCTCTACCAGGTGACTTTCCAAGCCGACTAGGTCGGTGCTGCTAAGCGTTCCAGTTTCGAGCAGATAGGCATTGGTCTGAGCCACAAATCGGGACGTTTGCAGATAGGCATTGAGGTTTTCCCTCGCCCGCTGGCCCGTGATCGTCATCATCTGACGGGCTATATCCTGCACGGCCCGCTGCCCACTGCGGTACGACAGGTAGCCCACCAGCCCCGTAATGCCAATCACCTGTAGCAAGAACGGCACGATGAGCAAATTGCGCAGAGAAAACTTCATGGCTAGGTCGAGTTCACTCAGCACATCGGGTATAGGCAAAAGGTGTTGCCACCGCGCCCTTTGGCGTCCTTGAGAGCCTGGTCAGCGGTTTTCAGCAGCAGATCGATAGAGAGGCTACCGGTGGGGGTGGTGCCACCGATGCCTAAGCTCAAGGTAATGTAGTTGCCCTCATCAGAGGTGGGCTGAGGAATTTTGAGGTCGGTGATGGCCTGCTGCATGCGCGCGACCACCCGCAGCGCCCCATCCAGGTTGGTGTTAGGCAGCACAATTGCAAACTCATCGTCGCCGCAGCGGGCCACCAGATCAATGTTGGGGTTAATGGTGCAGTGTAGGGTGCGAGCAATGCGGCGCAGGGCAGCATCGCCCGCCTGCTGCCCGTAGATCTGATAGTAGGTGTGCAGGCTATCGGGGCTGCACAAAATCAGCGAGATCGGAGCCTGGTCCTGGCAGTGACGCTCCCACTGCTGCTGCAAAAAGGCATCGAAGTGTAGGCCGTTGGCCACTTGAGTGAGGGGGTCGGTGGTCTCTTGCTGATTCCAGTAGAGGGCTTGGCGATGGCGCATTTGCTCAATTTGCTGACGCAGTCGCGATCGCTCAATCCGGCTCAGCACCCGCGTTACCAGCTCTGGCCCCACGATGGGCTTACCGATTAGGTCATCGGCCCCCATTTCAAACACCTGGCGCACGGTCACAGTGTCAGGATGGGCTGCCACCGTCAGAATGGGCAGGTTGCCAAACCGCGAGTCTTGGCGCACCACCTGGCACAGGTCAATGCCGCTAAAGGTGGGCATTTCTAAAGCCAGCAGCAGCAAGTCAGGCTGCACCTGGCGCAGCATCTCCCAAAACTGGCTGGAGTCGCCCAGCTCAGTCACCTGTAAACCCCAGGGAGTGAGCAGTTCTGTAATGGCACCCCGAGTGACGGGGTCGTTGTCGACTACCATCACCCGTGCCTCAGGCGCTTGGGTTTCCGGCAAGAGGTGGCTTAAGGTATCAAAAATTTGGCTGGGGGTAGCCGGTGCCACCA
Source organism: Leptolyngbya subtilissima AS-A7 (assembly GCF_039962255.1). Taxonomy (NCBI): domain Bacteria; kingdom Bacillati; phylum Cyanobacteriota; class Cyanophyceae; order Leptolyngbyales; family Leptolyngbyaceae; genus Leptolyngbya; species Leptolyngbya subtilissima. The sequence goes on from NZ_JAMPKY010000006.1 coordinate 266,205, forward strand.
GGTAGCGATCGCCCTGGAGACGAGCCACCTGTACCCGTTCCTCTAGACTGTCGCGGCAGGTCAAGACCAGCACTGGCAGCTGTGGAAACCGCTGCTTAACCTCCCGCAGGGGCGCTAATTTTTCGGCTAGAGGAGCGCTCTGGTCGAGGGTGAGCACCACCGCCTCCGCTCGGCCCTGGGCCAAGGTCTGCAAAAGCTCGCCTAGGTCGGTGGCCCGATCGAGGTGCCAACCGTAGCTGACAGCATCGTCCTGTAATTGGTTGATCAATTCGAGCTCCACCGACAGAATCACCCCAAGGTGGTCAGCCTGGCCAATCTCAGCTGATAGCGGTTTAGGAGTTAAGGCCAAGGTCTGCTTGAGGTCGAGCAGGTGGCGAGAAAGCTGGTCAATTTCTGTGGTTTGCAGGGGGCAATCGCCCAGCAACTGCTCGATCTGGCGGGCGTAGGTCGAGCCTTCCTCATAGCCAAAGGTACCCAGCCCACCGGCCAGCCGATGGGCCTCCTCCTGGGCAATGGCCCGCTGCTGAGGGGGCAAGTTGCCCGCTTGAAGCGATCGCACCGCTGCTTCTACCACCGCCAACCGCTGCTGAATCGACGCCTGAAACCGAGCTGCGATCGCCTCTAAAGTCTTGCCCTTGAGCGCGGTAACCAGTACGGGCTCTTGAGTTTCTGCCTGAGCACCGCCGCTAGGCTCATGGAAACCATTATTGGCTGTTCCTAGAACCAAACTCGGCGGCAAATCGCGGAGGCGATAGCCTAGCCCGTACACCGTCTGAATCACGCTTTCGACCACGCCGCTGCGCTTGAGGCGGTTGCGCAGATCCTTCACCAAGTTGGTCACGGCCCCTTCGGTGGGCGAATCGTCAATAGTCCACAGGTGGTCGAGAATGGCACTGCGGCTGAACACCCGTTGGGGATGGCGCAAAAACAGCTCCAGCAGGCTGTATTCCTTCGGCGTTAGGGGAACGACTTGGCCGCCGTAGGTGACCTGAGCCAGGGTTGGGTTAAGGCACAGATGCCCCCACACCAGCGATGAAATGGTTGTCGCCCGCGCCCCCCGCCGCAGCAGAGCGCGAATGCGGGCTAGCACCTGAGATACCTCGAAGGGCTTAGTTACGTAGTCATCGGCCCCAGCGTCCAGCCCGGTAATCACATCCGCATCGTCGGCCTGGGCTGTCAGCATTAAGATCGGAGTAGACACTTCCTGATCCCGCAGGTGACGGCATAGGCTCAGGCCATCCAGCCGGGGAATATTGATGTCTAGCAAAATTAGGTCGTAACTCCACAGGGCCGCTAGCTCTTGAGCAATGATGCCGTCAGCCGCCTGCTCCACGGTGTAGCGCGCCGCAGTCAAGTGAAAAACCAACAGTTCTCGGGTAGAGGGGTCATCCTCAACGAGCAAAATTTTCATCGGTGGGGCATAGCCAAAATAGTAGATGCTGCCGATGCCGAGAGACAGTAGCCGGGCTGAGGCCAGCATAAGGCCAAGCCGATTACTGTCTGTCTATGGAACTTCACAAGCCAATCGTTTCAGTAGATTTACGATGGGCAAAAAGTTAAGCACACCCTTTTTGTAAGACAATTGCGACTCTGCACAGGCTCTTGGCGACTCACCTGACAGCGTTGCCCAGTAGCGCTAAGAGTGAAAGACCAATCTAGCCGAGCTAAATATTTCTTAGCATATCGTTAAGGATTTATTTTCTCTACCGCCTCAGCTACAAAGGGGGCTGCCAGGTGCCCCGCTGCAGAGCTGCCTGCACGGCCGTCCGTTGGTCACGGTGGGTAATCCAGCGATGGTAGGTGCGATTGTGAATCGCTACCGAGTGCCCCATCATACGGGCCGCTACGGTGTCGGGCAGGCCAAAGTGAATGGTGCGTACTGCCCAGGCGTGGCGCAGGTCATAGGGCGAGAACGGCACTCCATAGCGCCTAAACTGAATCGCCACCTGCTGACCAATCCGCTGAAGGGTAGTGTGAGCTAGATCGGTGTTGATAGGCGGTAGGGCGCCCTGGCGCAGGTCGAAGCGCTCGATCCACTCTGGATAGAAGGGCCACACATCGTGCAGACCTGTCTTGGTCGTTTCGAGCACTGTAATCCGACCCTCAGGGTCGCCCTGGAGGAGGTCTTGGTAGTCACAGAAAAAGACTTCGTGATTGCGCAAACCATAGGTGGCCATCACCCCATACACATAGCGCCAGGCCGGGTTGGGGATGCGATCGCACCATTCCACAATTACCTCATCGGAAGGTAAGAGCCGTCGCTGGGCCTTACTGTTGCCGTAGGTACCGGCCAGCTGCTCGAAATCCTCAGGCAGGGTCAGCCCCTGAAAGTCAGCAAAGGCTTTTAGGGCCGTACAGGCTACCTGACGGCTGCGGGACTGGGGTGATAGGGTCTCTAAGGTGGCTACGATAGCCGCCTCAAGCGGCTGGCGGGGCTGCTGCTCAGCCTGCACCAGCAGCTTTTTGAGGTAGGGGGCATAGGCTTTATCCCAGGTGGTTTTGCGCGAGGCCATGGCGGCGACATCAGCGCAGGGTTGCGCCATCAGGTGGGCCTCAAACTGGGCAACCCGGTCAGTCAGGGGCATCGTCTCCTGCTGACACTCTGCCGCTGGAGCCAGATAATTGGTCCAGCTAAAACGGCGCTCGATTAGCTGGGCAGCAATGATTTTAGCCTCGCGCTCGATCTGCTTGAGCCCGGCGGGGGTGGCGGGCAGCTTGAGGGGAATGCGCTGCTGATGGGGCCAAGTTTTGGCGCTGTCGGGGCGAGGCGGGAGGGTGCCTCGCAGGCTGAGGCGATCGCCCCGGCGCTCGATCTGGAGCCCCAGGCGGGCGGCTTTGAGGCGGGTATTGAGCGCTGCGATCGCGTCATCTAAAGCGGCGGGGGAAGCCATCAACGTCGGAAACCGTTCATTCAGCTTGTAGAATAATTGGGGTATGAGTACTTACTTTAGAGCCACTACAGTGCCATGGGTCGTGTTGGGGTCTTATTACTAAATCTGGGGGGGCCAGAGCAGCCCGACGACGTTCGCCCCTTTTTGTTTAACCTGTTTGCCGATCCAGAAATCATTCGCTTGCCCTTCCCTTGGCTTCAGCGGCCCTTGGCCTGGTTAATTTCAAGCTCGCGCGCTAAACAGTCGCAGGCCAACTACCAGCAGATTGGCGGTGGCTCGCCCCTGCGCCGCATTACCGAAGAGCAGGCCGACGCCCTCAAGCAGGTGCTGGCCGACAAGGGCACCGAGGCCAATATCTACATCGGCATGCGCTATTGGTACCCCTTCACCGAAGAGGCCGTGGCTCAAATTAAGCGCGACGGGGTCGAAAAGCTGGTGGTGCTGCCCCTCTATCCCCAGTTTTCGATCAGCACTAGCGGCTCCAGCTTTCGTCTGCTGGAGCGGCTGTGGCTCGAAGACCCGGCTCTTCAGCGCATTGTCTACACCGCTATCCCCTCTTGGTACGAGCGCCCTGGCTATAGCGAGGCCATGGCCGACCTGATCGCCCAGGAGCTCGACAAACTCGAAAACCCCGACCAGGCCCACATTTTCTTCAGCGCCCACGGGGTGCCCGTCAGCTACGTCGAAGAAGCCGGCGATCCCTACCAGCGCGAGATCGAGCACTGCACCGAGCTGATCATGCGATCGCTCAATCGCCCCAATCCCCACACCCTGGCCTACCAGAGTCGGGTCGGGCCAGTGGAGTGGCTCCAGCCCTACACCGAAGATGCGATCGAGCAGCTCGCCCAGCAGGGTGTAAAAGACTTAGTGGTAGTTCCCATCAGCTTTGTCTCCGAGCACATTGAGACTTTGCAAGAGATCGATATTGAGTATCGCGAAATTGCCGAAGAAGCGGGTATTCACGGGTTTCACCGCGTGCCTGCCCTCAACACCCATCCCCGCTTTATTGCCGACATGGCCGACATGGTCACCGAGGCTCTAGAGGCCCCGCGCCAGCTCTTCTCCGACGTGGTGCAGCCCGACAAAAAAGTCAAAATTTACCCCCAAGAGCGATCGGCCTGGGGGCTTACCCCCGTTGCGGAGGTGTGGAATGGGCGACTGGCTATGGTGGGCTTTTTGGCTCTGCTGCTAGAGCTGGTCAGCGGGCGCGGCCCGCTGCATTTCGTGGGCATTCTCTAGGGCCGCGATCGCCGCGGCCAATGCTGCCACAGGTACGAGGTGCGAATCACCAGCCACAGCAGTAGCAGCGCAATAATGCCCCCCTGATTGGGGGCATCAAAGGCCAATATGGCGAGCACTATGCACAGCCCGTCAACTACAAAAAAGCTCCAAAGGGGTGGGCGACGAGGCCGAAAAAAGAGACCCATCTGCAACAGCTGAATCACCAAGGCTAACAGGGCGCTGATCAGGCCAATTAGGGGGTAGATCCAGCCTTCTAGGCCAAAGGTTCGAGCTACCCCTAGCCCTGCCAAAGCGCCGACACCAGGGCTCAATATCAGCTCTAAACCCTGAAAAAATCGCTGGCTGTCACTGCTCTTCGACAGCATCAGCTCAGCCATCGACCAGCTCACCAGCACCCCCAATACCAGAGCCGGGGGCAACCGTGATAGCAGGGGCACATTAGACCAGAGCTGGGGGCCAGACAGCAGGCCAATAAGCAGCAGCGGCAGCGCCAGCCGCAGCCCCGTCGCCGCCGCGATCGACAAAATAGCCAGTAATTCTGTAATAATCACGGTCTTCCCTTTTCGGCTCGGGCTGTTTTCAGGGATACCCTATTCGCTCAGGGCAGTAGATAGGTAGTCGGCCGCCGCTTTAACCACCGCCACCGCATTTTCGTACACCATACGGGTTGGTCCTAATACCCCCACACTGCCAACAGAGGTATCGTGTCGGGTGTAGTTAGACACTACCAGGGCACAGCCCTGCATGGGCTCTAAAGGATTTTCAGCGCCAATCCACACTTTAACGTCTACGCCCTTTAGCGTCTGAGTTGCCACGGGCGGGGTGGCAAAAAACAACGGCCACAGCTGCGACTGATCTTCTTCTAGCAGACGCACGATCGACTGAATGCGCTGGGCATCGGAGAACTCGGGCTGGCGCAGCACCTCAGCCAGGCCGCTGATCACCAGTTGAGGGGTTTCGGCGGCCTGCGATCGCAGGGCTAAATCCCCCAGTGCCTGGCATAACAGCACTCCGTAATGCTCAAATTCGGCGTCGAGATCGCCCCAGTTGAGGGTAGTTACATCTGCCAGGGGCCGACCCCGCAGGTGGTGAGTTAAAAAGTTAGACAAAATTTCTAGATCCCGGCGACCGGGTTCTCCGGCTGCCCCCGATGTAGCCGAACCCAACACTGCTGGCAACTGCACTACCACCGACTGGGTCGCCAACGAGTCGAGCACCACCACCATCAGCACCTGCCCCCCATCTACCACTACCAGCTGAATGTGGCGAATGAGTACGGTATTGGCTTGGGGCACGGTTACCAAGGCCAGGTAGCCACTGATCTGGGCCAAAATCTGAGTCGCCTCCTTTAGCAGCGACTCCAGGCTACGGCCCATCCAGTGCAGCTCTTCTGACAACGCCGCATCAACTCGGCGACCCACCCGAGCCGACGGCGACATCAGCCGATCTACGTAAAGTCGATAACCAAAATCAGAGGGCACTCGCCCTGACGAGGTATGGGGTTGATAGAGCAGCCCATATTTCTCGAGCAAGCCCATGGTGTTGCGCACCGTAGCTGGACTAACCCGTAGGTTATATTCCTGGGCTAAGGCCCGTGACCCAACTGGCTCTGCTGTGGCAATGTAGTGACGAATGGTGGCCTGAAGCACCTGCTCATGGCGAGCACTCAGGGGAGGGGCAGGGTCCATAGGGTGGTTGGTATAAAACTCAACTACGGCATTGCCCTACCATAACAGATGTTTTCTGGTGTTCAGCATTACCCCTCAGCCTCCAAGCCCATGTCTACAGGTCTGTGCTCTGGCTAAAGAATTCACCCACCTTAAAGCTAGCAGTGCTCTCGAGCTGAGCCATCGTCGATCGCGTAATCAGCTTGCCCTGCTCCACCAGCACCTCACCGGTAATGGGGTGCAGCAGATCTTGGTCTGCCCGGCGACCAATTAGAGCCTCAATGTCCTGGAGAGAATTGACGTACATCCCCGGTGGTAGCTCGACGATGACGCCGTTGTTCACTACTCGGGCTTGGCAGGCCAACCGCGAATTGGGCTTGCAAGAGGTAATTACCTCCAGGGTGCGCTGCTCACGGCGGTTGATCGGAGTCAGTGCCTCCATACCCGACTGCACGTAGATATGGCAAGTAGCGCACATACCTCGGCCGCCGCACTCCTTGAGTACATCTAAATCTTTGTTTAGAAGGACCGAAAGCAGGTTGCCGTTGGTTTCAACGGAGGTTTCTTGGGCAATAGGCTCTAGGCGAACAGTTTTGGCCATGGGTACTACGGGGGTAAAAATATAGAAGAAAGAGCCTGGTTATCAGCTAAGAGCATAGCGGCAGCCATGGGGACCTGCTCAAGCCCCGCTTAGCTAGCTACTGGACGAGAGCTCTAGCAAAAGACCCTTCTCCTGAGGGGTAAGGGTCTGGCCAGTAGCCAGAGTTTGAAAATTGCGGATAGTTCTGCCGCCGCGACCCAAAAAGGCTGTCACCCAGTCTTTTATCCACTGCTGTTGTTCTGCTGTCAAAGGCGCTTTACCATCGGCGGTAACAGTAAAGTGGGCATCCTTTTGAATCTCAAACTGCTCTAGCCAGGGGTGAGCTGGGCGCGATTGCTTCCAAGTGTTGATCACCATGGTTTTTCCCAGGTATTGGATAGCCCCATCACTGAGGTGGTTGAGGGCAGCAATTACCTCATGGCAGCTTGGAGTTAGGGTACCCCGTTTAGGGGCCGTAGGCTCCAGCGGAGGGGCTGCAGCCCCAGAAATCGTGCTAGCACCGCCGAGGGTGACGCAGCCAGCCAGCAGGCGAAAGGTAGACACTGCATTGTGGGGAGCTTCTACCAAAGTGGCCTTGAGCTGACCAATCGCCGTGCGATAGTCGGCCAGGGGCATTTGGTCGGTAATGAGCACCAGCAAAATCAGGCCCTGATCGAGCTTGTAGATATGGGCCAGCTGGTTGGCAAAGCGAAAGGTAAAGGTGTCGAAATGGGCGGGAGTGGTTTCGACCACCTGCTGAATACCCTGGGCGAGGGCATCCTGCTGATGGGAGTTGAGGCTAATGTCTGGCCCAAAGAAGAAGGGGCGGTTGCGTCCGTCAATGAGCGCCATCCCAGAGATGCCGGGCAAATTCAGGACATTCTGGATCACCTGACGTTTCATAAATCCTTAGGGTCTCGCTCTAAATTTTGGTGTTGAGTGTCCCGAACCAAGTAATCTAGGGATGGCAGACTTAATTCAGCACCGGCCTAAAAGGCATGAGCTTGGGTCATTAGTTTACCCAGGGGTGGTGCGGTGGCACCACGGGGAGCAGCCTGTATTACTATCATGGTTTGTTGGCAGCCCAGGATTATCGTACGTTAGGGTTAATGCCCATGTCTGACCTTCCCTTTACCCTCGATCAGCTGCGTATTCTCAAAGCTATTGCAGCGGAGGGCAGCTTCAAACGAGCGGCAGACAGCCTATACGTGTCTCAGCCAGCAGTCAGTCTTCAGGTGCAAAACCTAGAGCGCCAGCTAGATGTGCCGCTGTTTGACCGGGGTGGGCGACGGGCACAGCTCACCGAGGCAGGGCATTTGCTGCTGAGCTACGGCGATCGCATTCTTAGCTTGTGTCAAGAGACCTGCCGCGCCATTGAGGATCTGCAAAACTTGCAGGGGGGCACCTTGATTATCGGCGCCAGCCAAACCACTGGCACTTACTTGTTACCCCGGATGATTGGCCTGTTTCGCCAAAAATATGCCGATGTGGCGGTGCAGCTGCATGTGCACTCCACCCGCCGTACCGCTTGGAGTGTGGCCAATGGCCAGGTTGACCTAGCAATCATCGGTGGCGAACTGCCTCCCGAACTACAGGACTCTTTAGAAAGAGTGCCCTACGCCGAGGATGAACTCGCACTGATCATGCCGATGTATCATCCGCTGGCCAGTCAAGCGGTAATTCAGCGGGAAGACCTCTACAAGCTGCACTTCATCGCCCTTGATTCGCAGTCGACCATTCGCAAGGTGATCGACCAAGTCCTGACCCGCTGCGGCATCGAAACTCGCCGGCTCAAAATTGAGATGGAGCTCAACTCCATTGAGGCGATTAAAACCGCTGTGCAGTCAGGGTTGGGAGTGGCTTTTGTGTCTAACTCAGCGATCGAGAAAGAGTTGCAGATGGGGGTACTGCATCGGGCTAAGATCGATTCAGTGGTTGTCAACCGCACCCTGTCAGTCATCTTTAACCCGAACCGTTATCGATCTAAGGCCGCCGCCGCTTTTACCGCTGAGATTTTGCCTCAGTTCACCAATCTACCTTTGAACTTCAAGCCCATAGGTGCGGAGAAAAACGGGGCTGACAAGAACGGCACTAAGCCTACCGCTCCACCGCCAGAGCCCCTTAACCTCAGCCCTTAAAAATTTTCTGTACAAGGCCAACCTGCCTACGCCTCCCGGACTGCTGCTGGGTCGCCCGGAATCGCAATCAAACCATCTTTGTGAATGTGAATCAGCTTGCGCTGGCGCAGTTTGCCCATCAGACGGGTCACCGTCACCCGCGTGGAACCAATGGCGCTGCCAATCTGGGCATGGGTCAGGGACCAGGGCAGGTAGTAGCCAGCCTCATAGGGCTCGCCAAATTCTTCGATCAGCAGGGTGAGAAAGCCGAGCAGGCGATCAATAGTGCGCCGCTGGCCTAGGGTGCTCAGCCACAGCAGTTTGCGCTGGTGCTGGTACCGAAAGGCATCGAGCACCTCGCGCCGAAAGTGGGGCCAATTGTCGAGATCGCTCCAGTACAACCAGATCACGGTGGTCTGATCGACGTGGGCAAAGCTCTGCAGCAAGAAGGGCGACTGAGCCACAATTTCAAAGGGCTGACCGGCCCCGACAAATCCTAAAAATGCCTCTTCACTCAGCCCAACCGCTAACCCGTCGGCGGCGACGTCATCGCTGGATTCATCTAACTCTGGGCCAGCCAACTCCGAAGCTAGCTCAGTACCCTGGGCGCTGCCCACTAGGCGCACAGAGCCCCGCTCAACCAGGTACAGCAACCCAGAGCGGGCAGGGATGCGCTCGTCTTTATTAAAGGTTCTGGCCCTATAGTGGGCATGGGCCCAGTCGGTAATGCGCTGCCAGGTCAAGAACGGTCGGGCATTGTCGGAGCGAGGGGATGATTGCATAGCAATAGCTGGGCTAAACGGTACAGACCGTGACCATGGGGCAAAGGGTAGGTGCGATCGCTCAGGACGAGTGAGTAATGTCAGCAGCACTCACCGGGTTAGACTACCACTCCGTTGGGGACAGGCGGGTTGTCAGCCACTATCGACTGACCTCGTCACAAAGGGCATGGAGTCTCAAATTTAAGCACTTCCTCCAGTTCAGACAGTCCTGCGGCAGCAGCAAACCTGACTTGTTTCAGATTCTTGTAAATTTGTCATCGTGAAGGTTACGTAAACCATCCAATACTAATACAGAGATCCCGTAATTTCCCGTAGCGCCTTTAGCTAATCGGCAACATTCTGTGGATCCTTTCCCTTAATCTTTCTATTAGACAGCTTAGCCAGTTGAGCTCAGTTTGCTATCCCTCTAAAGCCCTGTAGCCGTCTAATAAGTTGCGTGATAAGGCGATCGCCTACCGAGTAGCTTTACGCCTAAATTTCTATAAGAAAAACTGTTCGTTTGACTGGGTTTTAGGGGGTGACATTTCCCCAAAGTCAGCATATAGTATAAATGTGTGAGGAGCGAACCAGAAGAGATGCCGAGACGAAACACGGCCAGTCGTCGGCATCTCTTTTGTTTTGTATGTAACCAAAATTGTCTATGGATGCTGGCAAATCGCTTCATGTGCTAGCCCTGACAAAATTGAAAATCTTTTTCCCCATTGTGCTCAGCTCTTTTGGGACTGAAACAGTGGGTTTTGAGAATACTTCGCAGTGCTTGGGCGACCATCTGAGGCTGTTCTAGCATAGCCAAATGGCCGCAGTTTTCAATCTCAATCACCGGAAGTTCTCCTGGGTGGACACCTTGGAGATAGCCTGCTAAATGGTGCACGTAGCGCAGATTCATCACCTGGTCTTGGCGACCCGCGATAAAGTATACCGGCTGCTTGAGCGTAGCCACCAGCCGGGGCAGCAGATGCACTTCGGCTTCGGTGGTTGATTCTAGCAGGGTGCCCAGGGCCGCGGCGGGGTCTGCCTGAAGCAGATCGAGGCAGCGATCGCGACCCCAGCGGTAGTTCAACGGCTGGTGCACCATCATGCGAGTGAGCAACAGCGGCAGCAGCGGCAATCGACCCAACCAAGGCCGTCGCCAGCTCACGATGTACTGCCCCGCCTGGCGAAACTGTTGAAACTCTCGGTCTAGATAAAGGCCACCGCCCGCATTCAGGCAAACCACTCCCTGCACCAGCTGTGGGTAGCAGTGGGCCATCCACAGCGCCACGCTGCCCCCAAGAGAATGGCCCACTAGCCACACCGGACCCAGGTTGAGCTGCTCTAGCAGCGCCGCTAAATCACGGGCATAGGCCCCCAAACCGTAGGGCGATGGCGAAGCTCCCCAGCGTTGGGCAGCGTCAGGAATGCCTGGACTGTGGTGCTCAAGGCCGCGGCGAGATTCGCCAAATCCTCGCAGGTCGTAGGCCAGGCAAGGGTGATCGGTACTCAGCCCGTCAATCAGCGGCTGCCAATACCGATGGCTGAGCAACCAGCCGTGAATAAAAACTAGAGGCGGGGCGTCACCCTCGTTGGTGAGCTGGTAGTAGTGGGGTACACCAAAGACTGTGGTAGTGGCCATAGGGTCATGGCCTCAAAGGCTGGGCTACCACCATCGTACCCTAGCTCATTAAGCGGTAGCGCATGCCCTCAGCGATTTTCTGCCCCAAATAGTCTGGAATCAGGTTCTCATTGGGCCCAAGTAAGTAAAGAATGAGTCGAGTACGCCCTCGCCACACCAGTAGGTTGGCGTTGACCACCAGCAGATCCTCCTGCCAAATGGCGTACATCACTTTATAAAAGAGTCCCGGCTGGTTGTCGGCTTCAATTAGTAGCGCTGGCAGATGAAAAACCGGATCCACGTAAAACTCCGTTTCTACCCGTTCGAGCCCGGCGTTGAGGTTAAACTCCACCGTCAGCATTTCTTCTACTTCAAAATGTCCTGCCAGAGTTTCTTGAATAGCGCGGCACACATTGTCAGTAGTCTTAGGGGTCAGGGCCTTGCCTCCCCGAGACACCACTAACTTAATGAACACCAGCATGGGCGGATAGATTTGCCCATAGAGACTGAGATTGTGAATGGTTAGCCCATAGGCCGCCAGCACACCAAAAATATCGCTTAGCAAAAACGACTGGTTGCGATAGACAAAGTGCAGCGCGCTTTTGTTGCCCTCGGGTTTAATGTCAAGCACAGCCTTGCGCTGCTTGTAGAGCTGGTAGGCTAAGCGCAAGTTTTGCAGCTGAATCTCACTGCTGACAAACTGCTCATAAAACTGGGGGAAAGCTCGGTTGAAGCGCTTCAACAGCTCAACCGTTGAGGGGTTTAAGCCAGCGGCCATGGTGGGAAGGATGGAACTCCATGGAGGTAACGTTAGCATTTGCCGCATCAGGAAACCCTAGCAAAAGCAAGAATCTATTCCCCCGTCCTAACGCTTTTGGCCACCGTTGTCGTCGGGGGAACCTCCTAAGTACTGGGTTAGAGGCGTCAGATACCCAAAGGAGCCACAGTGGGCCTCGAAGGCTCAGGCTGCGATCGCCCGCACGCTCCTCAAGACAGAGCCTCTTCAGCAGCCCACATAAATCTCCAGTGTTGCCAGAAGCATAGGGATTTTATGGGGATATACTATGAGAAACGGTCGTCAGGCTTTTAAGTCTAACCTTTAGCCGTAGCCAATGTGCCGCGCTATTGAGGTGCTTAACTTATACTGCTGAACGTTGTGCCACTTCATTATCAGACAGGGCCTGCATGGGTTTTTGGAAAAGTCTTTTTGTCGGATCTGATGGCGCTGCGTCCGGAGAAACCAAGTCGGCAGGTAGCGTCTTAGAAGCTCTGCCTGAGCAGGGTGAAGGGTCAACCATTGTGTTTAGCACCGATCGCGACCTCGACCTCTACGAACTCGAAGAGTTATGTAACGCCGTGGGTTGGGCCCGCCGTCCTATTCGCAAAGTTAAAAAAGCCATTCAGCACAGCTATCTAGTTGTCACCATGTGGGAGCAGCGCGGCGCCCGCCGCCGCCTAGTCGGATTTTCTCGCGCTACCTCCGACCACGCCTTTAACGCCACGATCTGGGATGTAGTTGTGCATCCTGACTTTCAGGGGCGTGGTTTAGGCAAAGAGCTCATGCGCCAGTTGATCAAAAAATTGCGCAGCGAAGACATCAGTAACGTAACGTTATTTGCTGACCCACAAGTGGTTGAGTTTTATAAGGGCCTAGGTTTTATGCCCGATCCAGAAGGCATTAAGGGCATGTTTTGGTACCCAGATTAGGCGCAGCATAGGGCGCAGGGTTATCAGCACAGCGCTGACCGGCCGGTGGGTAACGCCCAGACCACATCAAAAGTTTTAACCAATACCGAAAGTACCGTCCGTCTTCCGGGCTTAGGCTGAACGCGCCAGGGCCTTGGCCTGTTGAATCCAGAGGCTGACCTGGTCAGGGGTGGGGCACAGGTCGTTGCGCTGCAGAGTAGCCACATGCAGCCGACGCAATCGGGTGTAAAGCCCTTGGGCCGTGGCCTCAGACAGCTGCGCCACCGAGATAATGCCAGCGTGCAGCAGCAGCCCGTTAAACTCGCAACCCACAGCTGGCACCCGAGCCAGTTCTGCCAAAATAACCCATTTAGTGACGTAGCGTAGGGGCACCTGCATCTTCTTAGCCAAGGTTTGGCGATGGTCTACTGTGGCGCCATAGCGACGGAGTTGGTCGGTGCTGGTTAAGCCTAGCTGCGCCATCCCTTGGGCATGGGTGGCGCTCAAACCAGGCAGTTGCTCAAGGGGATAGGCTGGGCTAGCCATAGAAGACCTATATCGATAAAGGATGGCGTTCATCTAAGCATGAACCAGCTGTACCAGCAGAAAAGCAGGCTATACTGGTGGGCATGTTGGTCTACGGGATGTAGCGCAGCTTGGTAGCGCGCCTGCTTTGGGAGCAGGATGTCGCAGGTTCAAATCCTGTCATCCCGATTTTGAGTATAGTGGCTTGCCTTAGGCAGATAGTAAGACTGTCACAGGGAGCCGTAGAACATACTGTTGGTTTGTAGTATTTATAGTCAGGATATTGACGATTATCCGTCCGCTTCTTTGCTGTTACGCTACGCAGAAACACCCCTATGAAACACCTCTTTTCCCCCCTTCTACGGCCTCTTCCCCTGATGACCCTGGTGAGCGGCAGCTTGCTGGGAGGTAGTCTGGCGATGCCTTTACCCGCCTCCGCTTTGGGTGAAGAGGCTATTGTCGACAAACTTGAGCAGGTGCCGGTCTTTGTAATTTTGAACTCTGACGGTCAGCCCCTCACCGCTGCGGCCGAGGTCGACGACCAAGAGGTTAAGGTGCCCGTAGTCTTTATTGATGGCGAGGCTGCTGAAGAATTTTTGACCCGCGCCCAAGAAGAAGATCCCAGCGCTGAGGTAGCTCTGGTGGATCTCGGTACTTTGTACCAGGAGACAGTCCTTGGCGACGAAGAGAAGGTGCCGCTGCTGTATCTTCCCATTGGCGACGAGTTAGATACAGCGATCGCGCTTCAGTCCAATTTTCAAGGGGTGCCATTGTTCATAGCCCGTCAGGGTGCAGACGGTCCTTACCTGACCATCACTCAGGATGGTCAGGCATCGCTGCCGATGTTCTTCTCGCGCAACGATCTGCAAACGCTGCTCGATCGCTACAGTGAATCTGACGCCGCAGCCGCCGACGATATCGTAGTACAAGTGCTTTCGCTCGAGTGGTTGCTCGCTACCATGACCAGCAACAGTGACCCTGAACTCGATGCTCAACTTCAACAGGTGCGGCTCTTTCCCTCTACGGAAGTGCTCAACTACATTCGGGCTCAAGAAGAGGCAGCGCCTGCCGCTGCGCCTGCTGCTGAGTAAGCCTCTAACTGTCTTGGATGTACCCGTCAAGAGCAGGCATTAGCAGAGCTACGCCGGTTCTACTTTGTGCAGCAGTATCTATCTGCTAACCCAGAGTTAGGATGCTGGCCTGAGGACACCGAGGTCAGATTTTCTCAGATAGCCGATGGCTTCGACTTTCCTCAGCCATCGGCTATTTTTGTCTTTAGGTTGCTGTGGCCACAGAGACAGTGGCGAACCTTAGCCCAGCAGCGCCGTGGCCCTGGCGACAAAATCGTCGGCAGTGAGCCCGTTAAGCGCCATAATCTGGCCGGCGCTGGCTGTGGTTTCGCCCCGTCTCCAGCAGAAGGTGTCGCGGGGGGCGATACTGCGCAGCATGATGGGTTCGAGCATAGCGCTCGAGCCCCCCGTCACCCCAATCAGCACATCGCCACCAAAGAGCCGCTCGAACCCAGCGTCGTCTAAGAAATTGCTGTCGGGTTCAGAGCACATATCCCAAGCCACATCGGTAGGGCGATAGAGCTGGCGGGGGTTGACCACTGACACAATGCGGCTGCCGATGCCCTTAACGGCTAACTGTTCGGCGGCCTCAAAGACAGGTATCAGGGTCATATCGCCGATCACGGCAAACACAACGGTTTTATCGCCAGCGATGCTGGCCAAGGTTACCGCTCCCTCGGCCAGAGCGCGGCGAGTCTGCTCAAAGGTGGTGCGAACGGGCAGCGGCGACTTGCTGGCCGTGATCGTGATGCCTTTGTTGCGGGTAGCCAGGGCCCAGTCGTAGCACACCTGAATGCTGTTGGCGTCGGTGGGAAAGAGGGCGTATACGTTGCCGTTGCGCAGCATACCCGCGAAGTAGTTCTCAACCTCGGGGCGCTGATGGGTCCAGCCGTTGCGACCCTGTTCTAGGGCCCCAGCGGTAAACAGGGCGATCGTAGACGGGGTAGGGCGGCGCAGCTCTGCCATCGCTTGGGTAACGGTCTGCCAGATCGGCAGGCCGTTGATGGCAAAGGATTCGTAGGAGCACCAGAGGGTGCGAGCGCCAAACAGGGCCTGGGCAGCAGCGAGTCCGGCGCAGGCGTCTTCGCTGAGGGGTTCGTACACCTGACCCTGGGGCTGCTGGAAGTAGGTGGCGTCAGTGGTGGGGTGAATGATTTTGAGCGCCTGGTTGATGTTGTTGATGCCAGAGGCAGCGTTGCCATCGGCGTTAGTGACTACAAACTGGGCATCTTGCTGGCCCACGTAGCCCACCAGAGCTCCCATAGCGGTGGTGGCTACCTGCTTATCCCCGCCCACAGAAAATTCGTTGAGGGGCAGCGTGCCTAAATCGGCCAGGGGCAGCACCGATTCTGTGACCGCTGTTTTAGCACCAGGGCCGCCCGTGGAGCGCTCATAGTTAGTGCGCACCAGTGCCCAAGCGTCGGGATGCAGGGCGCGGGTGGTGAGAGCGCTGACAATGTAATCGCGCTGGAGGGAGTCGCCGGGGTAGAGGTTGTGGGACTGAGCACCGCGCTTGTGAACACCTGCTCCCTTGAGCTGCTTGACGATTAGCACGGTCAGGGTGCCGCCCAGGGCGAGCTTGGCCGCTTTGTCGGTAGCTTCGAGCACGGCTTGGGTAAAGGCAAACCGCTGAGGGAAGGAGAAGGCGGTGCTGTCTACGTAATCGCCAGGCTGGTTAGCGTCGTCGAAATCTTTGGCATCGACCAGCACTACTTCCTGGAAGCCGTTGCCGCGCCAGTAGTCGACCATGGCCCGATTGGACTTGGTAGAGACCATGCTGTGGTGCTCTTGGCTATAGCCATTCCACACCAAGATGGGCAGGAAGTTGGTGACAGTGGGGTAGGCGGTGTTGAAGTGGCCAAAACTGCTCATGATGTAGGGTTCGCCCAGCCCGCCGTCGCCGATGGTGACGGGGAAAAGTACGCCGGGGTGCAGCTTGGCCCCGACCATGGCAAAGTGCTGGCCTTGGCCTAGCGGGCCAGCGGGGTTGAGCAGGCCGGGAATTTGGCCGGACAGGTGGCCGAGCAGACCGTGGGTTTCGCGGAAGCGATCGCACAGCTGCTGCACGGTCTCAATTCCCATGTCTTCTAAGGATCGATCTAAAAACACATTGCTGTAGAAGCCAGGAGCGTGGTGGCCGACCTCGGTAATGATGTTTTTGTGGCCCAGCATGACCAGAGATGCGATCGCCTCAGCAATGCTGGCAAATCCGCCGGGGTGGCCCGACTCTTTGCTGGCGGTGACTTGCAGGGTGAGGTAGCGCAGCGCATCGGCAGCCAGCAGAGTCTGGTAGACGGCCACCGGATCGCTGGGAGAAGACACGGCGGTTTGTTCCGGGGCGATCGCCGCAGACTGGCCGTAGGCCGCAAACTCGGGAGGCAGCTCCCCAAAGTGCTGAATGCCTTCGCAAAAAGCCGGAATCGATTGTGTGGTGGCCACTGTCATACCCTAACCCCTTAACTAGCGTCAAAAGAACGATGGCTCCCCAGCCTTGCTTGCGTGCCTGGTTTGATTGAAAGTCATCTAGCTAGCAGGCGCAGTTGTATACAGTTGGCAAGGAGCTGTTAACCATCCTACACAGCGATGGGGCACCGAGGCGGTGGACACTATTACGATTCTGGAGGGCTGAGATTGGGGTAAGCCGACACATTGATATGGTTGAGAGCTTAGAGGTGCGCACCATGGATTGTGGCCGATTGCAGCAGGACGGGTAGCCAGCTCAGGGCTAGCCCCAGGAGCGCCAGGACTGACAGCCAAACAAAGGCCACCATGTCTTTGTATCCAGCGATTAAATTGTCGACGCGGGCCAGCAGCGACACGGCAATGAGCATGACAAAGTAGGCAAACCGCTGAAACTGGCTGACCGCAGCCACGGCCAGCGAGGCAGTGGTGAGCGCCATGATGAAATAGCCCAGATCAGACTGAAAGCCTAGCAGCAGGAGATGCCGCATTTTGGGCCAGCCCAGGGTAATCGCCCAAGCCCCCCAAATCGCCAGCAGAGCGCTCACGGCCCAACCTCCAGGAGATGTCTCGCCGTGGTGCAAAAAACCACCGTAGGTAGCGTAGGCCATGATCAAAAGCGTCCATGAAAGCCAGTGGCTCTGGAGCACGTTAGACAGGGAGCGGCTGGGTCTCATGGCGATCGCCTCGCAGGGAACGGCTAAAGATTGGTAGAAATGGCCTGCACGGGGCAGGTGGGCACGCACTGCTCGCAGACAATGCAGCGCGAGCGCGCAAAGGTTAACCGGTAGGTCTCTGGGTCGAGGGTAAGGGCGCGGGTGGGGCAAACTCCGGTACACAGACCGCAGTGGACGCAGAGGTCTTCGTCCACGACAATTTCACCGCTGGCGCTCGACACCTCAATGCCCTGCACCTCTAACCAGTCGATGGCGTCGTTGAGCTGGTCGATGTCGCCCGACAGCTCAACCACCAGGGTGCCCACCTGGTTGGGGGCCACCTGGGCGCGAATAATGTTGGCAGCAATATTGAAGTCTTTGGCCAGTCGGTAGGTAATCGGCATGTGCACCGACCGCTTGGGGAAAATTAGCTTGACCCGTTTTTTCATGGCCGCCTCTACACCCCGATTCTTTTACACTAAATACTAGCGGACTGCTTCTATCCTAACCGGAGAGCCAGTGTGTCCCACCTTGATCGAATGCTGAGATTGCCGTCGCCCTATGCCAGACAATGCCCCTAGCTCTACAGAACTTCCTTCGAGCCGCGCCCGCAATCTGGTGGTCGCGATCGCGGCCATTGGGCTGGCGATCGCCATGGTTTTAGGGATTCGCACCCAGTCGACCACGCCCTCACTGAGCGAGCTGGCTAACAGCGCCGTGCCTTACGAGGTGGCCCAAACCAACGGCAAGCCCACGCTGCTAGAGTTTTATGCCAACTGGTGCACCAGCTGCCAGGCGATGGCGGGCGATATGGCCGAGCTGCGGGACGGGTACGGCGATCGCGTCAATTTTGTCATGCTCAACATCGACAATAACAAGTGGCTGCCCGAAATGCTGGCCTACCGCGTTGAGGGCATTCCCCACTTTGTCTATCTGGGAGCTGATGCCCATCCCATTGCCACCGCCGTTGGCGAACAGCCTCGGCAGATTCTCAGCGATAACCTAGATGCGCTGATCGCCCAGGCTCCCCTGCCTCACCGGCAAACCTTTGGCCGAGCTTCAGAGGTGGAGGGTGACTTTCTGTCGCGGCAGAGCGCCGTCAATGACGACCCTCGTGCCCATAGCAGCGCAGTGGTGAATTAACTCACGTCCTACACCCCGACCAACGTTCCACCGGTCTGCCCTGCCAAATCAGGAAACACCTCCCGCACAGCAGGATGGACGAGCTGCCCTGCGGACACATTCAGCCCCGCGGCCAAACCGCTGTCGGTGGCCAGCGTATCCAGGCCGTGGTGCGCCAGTTTGAGCACATAGGGCAGAGTAGCGTTGTTTAACGCCTGGGTGGCTGTCCAGGGCACGGCACCGGGCATGTTGGGTACGCCAAAGTGCACTACCCCCTGCTCGACGTAGGTGGGCTGACTATGGGAGGTGGGGCGCAGGGTTTCGATGCAGCCGCCCTGGTCTACAGCGACATCAATAATGACTGAGCCGGGGCGCATGGTGGACACCAGCGCCTTCGAGACTAGGGTGGGAGCTTTACGACCGGGCACCAGCACCGCGCCAATCAGTAGATCGGCCTGGGGCACGGAGGCGGCAATTTGGGCGGGGCCGCTGTAGAGCAGCTCAACACGGGAACCAAACAGAGTTTCGAGATAGGCCAGGCGATCGACGTTGAGATCGATAATCTGCACCCTAGCCCCCAGCCCCACAGCCATTTTGGCGGCCTCGGTACCGACTACACCGCCGCCCAAAATCACCACGGTGCCAGGGGCCACACCGGGCATACCGCCCAGCAGCACCCCTCGCCCACCCTGCTGACGCTCTAGATAGCGAGCCCCAAACTGTACCGAGAGCCGTCCGGCAATCACGCTCATGGGGGTGAGCAGGGGCAGCCTACCGTCAGCGGCGGTGACGGTTTCGTAGGCGATCGCCTCAATGCCGCTGGCCATCAACGCTGCGGTGAGCGATCGCTCGGCGGCCAGATGCAGGTAGGTAAACAAAATCAGGTCACGGCGAAAAAAGCCGTACTCCGAGGGCTGGGGCTCTTTGACCTTCACCACCATGTCCTGGCTCCAGGCGGTGGCCGCATCGGTTACCAGCGTGGCCCCGGCCGCGTGATAGTCGCTATCCTCAAAGCCCGACCCGGTCCCGGCCCCGGTTTGTACTACCACCGAGTGCCCCTGCTGAGCAAGGCTTTGCACCGCCGCCGGGGTCAACCCCACGCGAAATTCCTGGTCTTTGATTTCCTTGGGTAGCCCGATGCGCATAGTGTCGCTGTCAATAGGTGGAAGGGTACTTCCATCCTAGCTAAACCACCAGGTGAGGCCATCCCCTAGTAGGCCGATGGCTCCCCTTACCCTGCGCTCCCGAGCTGGGGCAAATAAAGCGTAAAGCAACTGCCCTGGCCAGCCTCAGACTTGAGGGAAATGATCCCGTTGTGGAGCTTCGCAATCCGCTGGGATAGGTGCAGGCCCAAACCATGGCCTGCCCGAGCATGGTTGCCCTGGCGAAACCATTCAAAGACCGCGGACTGCTCGGCAGCGGGAATGCCGATGCCGGTATCGGTCACAGACAGCCAAACCCAGGGGCGATCGCGAGGGTAGCCAGTCGCCTCAACCTCAGGCGGCAGGTACGGCTCACTGCCTACCGTAACGCTGACTTGGCCAGCGTCAGTAAATTTAATAGCATTGCCGATCAGGTTGGTGATTACCCGGCGCAGCTCTAGGTGGTCGCCTTCGACGATAAAAGCATCGTCGTTCAACAGGCCGTTCCCGCGAGTAAACCCATCTGCAGTAGCAGCACCATTGACGGCAGCTGCGGAGACGGCGTGAGGGGCATCTACCCGGTCAGCCCGACACAGCATAGCCGTGAGCGATTTCTCGGCGGCGATAGGGGCCAGCTCAGTCACTACGGTTTCAGCCAGGGTGAAGAGATTGACGGGCGAGAGGGTCAGCGCCTTGTGCCCAGCCTCATGGCGATACACCTCCAGCAGCGTGTTGACCATACTGAGCAGGTGGCGGTTGCTGTCGATAATGGTAGCGATCGCCTCTTTACCGTCGTCGGGCATGGGGCCAAAGGCGTCGCCCTGGCACAGCTTAAGCATGCGGTTGGCGGCCACCAAAGGCGTGCGTAGGTCGTGGGTAAGACGGGCCACAAAGTCATCCCGCTGGCGAATCATGTTGGCTTGGGCATCCATGCTGCGCTTGAGGCGAAGCAGCGATCGCACCCTAGCCCGCAGCTCATTGACATCCACTGGCTTACGGATGAAATCATCTGCCCCAGCATCAAGTCCCTGCACCAGGCTTGACTGATCGTGGGCCGTGATCAGCAGAATGGGAATGTAGGGTAGAGACGTATCGTCACGAATCTTTTGGGTCACCGCATAGCCATCTAGGCCAGGCATCATGACGTCGAGCAAAATCAGGTCGGGGGGAGGCACCTGCCGTACCACATCCAAAGCCGCCTGACCGCTCTCCACACAGGTCATGCGGTAGTCAGGATCATCCAGAATCGACTCGATCAGGAACAAGTTGTCTGGAGAATCGTCTACAGCCAGGATAGCGAAGGAATCATCGGGGAAATCCGGAGGCATTACGGGTTCAACACTGTTGGCGGGGCACTTATTATAAGGTTGCTGCGGAGGTTGCTGCGGCGTTCTGCAAAGCGTCACCAGGACAGTAACAATACCTAATACTCTGCTCTTCAAGTTGCCACAGTATTATGCCAGCAACCTCTATCTGAGGGTATACGCTTTTCTGTTGGGGCCGCTGTCTGAGCAAGGCTCCTAAGCGAGGGTAAACAGCTCCAGCTCT
This sequence comes from Leptolyngbya subtilissima AS-A7, assembly GCF_039962255.1. Lineage (NCBI taxonomy): Bacteria > Bacillati > Cyanobacteriota > Cyanophyceae > Leptolyngbyales > Leptolyngbyaceae > Leptolyngbya > Leptolyngbya subtilissima. The sequence continues at coordinate 287,284 of NZ_JAMPKY010000006.1, forward strand.
TGGGCCCGACCACGAATGGGGTGCACCCCCACAGACTGCAAAGGCCAGGCGCCAGCCCGCTGTCGAGTGGCAGCGCTCACCAACACCCCATGCCCCAAAGTTTTCGTTAAAGCTTCGAGTCGGGCGGCCACGTTGACCGTATCGCCAATTACCGTAAACTCAAGGCGACCGCTGGTGCCCAAGCAGCCTGCGACTACTGGGCCAGAGTGCACTCCAACACCCATGGCTAAGGGCGAAATTTGCGTTACCTCCCGCACCATGGCGGAGGCGGCAGTGAGGGCGCTGCGGGCGTGGTTCTCCAGCGGGTCGGGAGCACCAAAAACCGCCAGCATGCCGTCGCCCATAAACTTATCTACCCAGCCCCCGTGGTGCTCCACAATAGTGGCCAACAACCCCTGATAGCGATTGAGAAAATCAAGAGCCGTCTGGGGTTCTAGGGCTTCAGCAAAATGGGTAAACTCGCGCAGATCGGTCACCACCACCGTAACGTCGCGCTTTTGAGACTGTTGAAGCAGCTCCAAGGGCGCCTCAAAGGCGGCTTCGACAATGGTTTTGGGCAAAAACTGCGCCATCAGCAGGCGGCCCGACTCGTTTTTGACGTGGCGGCGCACAATGACCGCCATGCGCATGCCCAAATAGCCAGTGCCGAATACCGTAATGCCCGCAAACAGGGCAAGGGCCAGGTTGAGCTTAAACAGCACCGCCGCGTAGCCAAAGTTAACCAGAGCCAGCAAGGAGGTGAGCAGCGCAGCGCGACGACTCAGACGCAGCCCTCCCGACACCGCCACCAGGCTGCAAAAGGCCACCACGTTGGTTAAAATCAGCGGTTGGGTAGCCCCTAGCACCCGCCAAATGTTGGTAATGAAAGCCCACAGCAGCAGATTGTCGAAGATGGGAATGATCACCTGCCAGCGGCGCAGGGCCTCCATCGACAAGCCCTGGCGCAAAATGACCACCAGCCCCAGGGCAAACAGGTTGGCGCAGAGACTAATGATCAGCACCGTGGGCGGTACGTAGTCTTTGCCCAGCAGCTGGGGAAACAAAAATACGGCCGCGTCGAGCAGCAGGGAGATCAGCAGCACGCCCATGCGCACGTAGGACAGCTGGAGTTCGTTGCGGTGGGCCTCTCGGGATACTACCTGGTCGAGGACGGCCTGGATGCTGAGGCGACGGGAGAGAGCAGTTGCGCCCGAAGGGGTTTGAAAGGTCATCTCCGCTGATGGTTGAGGGGGAACACAGAAGCGATGTCCCTGATGAGGCGGACGGCGATGGTCAAGGACCGGCCCCCTAGGGCCATCGCGCCGCAACCTAACGGCTTAGTTCATTAAAGCACGGCCCTTTCCATGGTTCTGGGCTTGTAAGCGAAGGTTAACCCTAGAAAGGTTGCTCTGGCTTCAGAACAACCTCAAGCTACCCAACCATGCCCGCTTCGGCATGGCCTGCGATCGCCCCCAGCACCTCGGTCCTATAGGTATCCCAGGGGAAGCCCGTCGGGGTATGCCGTCTTGAAGGATTCTATGGCGCGCTGGGTGGTAGGCCCCATGATGCCATCGATCGCACCGCTGTAGACCCCCACCCGCTTGAGGTAGGCCTGAAGGGCTTTGGTCCTGTGCTGTAAATCATTCCACAACGTATCGACCCAGTTTTGCCCCAAAATGCGCTGGAGCCGGTGCTGCTGCTGTCGCAGCACGTCGGCGGGCATGAGGTTGAGCTGTTCGCCCACCCAGCCATCGGCCTCGTCGAGCCAAAAGCTAAGCACAGGATCATCGACGGCCTGGTCTAAGATAGCGCTCAAGCGAGCCTCGTCAGCGGCAGACAGCCGGGGCTGAAGGGCCAGGGTGCAGTAGTCAGCCAGCGTCTGGCGGTGCTGCTCTAGCCCCCGCCCGAGCGCGTCAATTGGGGCATGGTCTCGGGCAGTGAGTAGATCGACTACGGTGGAGCCGGAAGCCCCTGCCATAGAAGGATCGCCTAGGGGTGCCGTCGCGTGTTCCGTGTTCATGACTCCTCGCGTGCCTCCGGAGGGAAAGCAAAATAGACAACCGAGATTGGCGAGCTGCCCGCTGCTGTGATGCCGCTGCGATCGCAGCGGCATCACAGGCTTACATCAGCCAGCTGCCAAGCAGTCAAAACCCAGGCAAAGCTCCAAACTAACCCGGTTGAAGCCGAAGCCGACAGGGTTTGGAGATTGCCGCACTAGTGTATTAGTGACCTCAGGCCGACGTTTGTGACAGGCCAAGCCAAACTTTTTTGCCAGAATTCTTTAGAAGTTTTTGAGCGCTAGTTTCCGCAATTTGAAATGTCACAGTGGAGCCATCTACATCACTTAGAAAGTGAGTGATGCTGCACCTAAGGCCCTAGGGAATATGAGCCAACCTGACGACACCAGTGGTTTTAATGAGTTCCGCCCACCCGCCGATGCTCCAGCCCAAGATGTGTTCGATCAAGCGCTGAGTGAAATTCTCAGCAAAGACAACACCCATGCTCACACCCTGCTCAGTGTCATTCAAAGAACCCTCAAGCAGTACCATCTAGACGCCCAGTTCGAAGCCCACGAGATTCTCCACGAGGCCTATCTGCGGGGCAAAAAGAAGCTCCAGACCGGAGAAGTGATCCGCAACCCCTATGCTTGGCTCAAGGCTACGGCCGTTCACGTAGTCTACGAACGCAAGCGCCAGCATCGCACCAGCGCCACTGACCCCCAGGTGATGGAGGCGATCTTGCCTGACTATCGCCTCAACCTGATGCAGCAGCAGATGCTGCTCGAAGAGCTAGACCTGCTCTATCAAGCCTTGCACCTGCTCTACCAAGAAGACCCTACCGCAACCTGTCTGCTCTATCTACGCACCGTGCGCGGCTGGTCTTGGGATCAAATTTGCCAGTGGCTTGTCGCTGAGGGACAGCCGCTGGCCAGTGAAGTCGCGCTGCGCCAGCGGGCTTCTCGGGCGAAGCGCCGCCTGCAAAACATCGTCTGGCGACGCATCGATCAAGGCGCTCCACCGACTGGGCCGATGTCCTATCGATGAGCAACGTTTGCTGAGAAAAAGCTGGCTAGGCTACCTCTAGAACGGCATGATGGGGATAGCCCTAGCACCGAAAAGGAAGCCCATGGATAAGGTCTTGGCGCGGCTGCGCGAATCCAAACTGCTGCTGTGGGGCATTGTTGTCGCTCTGCTGGTGGGAGTAGCGATTCCAATGTTGATTTTCTTACCCCGACGCAACCAGGCCAGCCCGCCCCCTAACCCCGAGGCTCACCAGGAAGTCGTCACTGAGGTGATCACCTCGACCGATCGCGCCAGTTTAATCGGCTCCTCGCCCACTAAGGGCAATCCCAACGCGCCGATTGTGCTGTTCAAGTTCTCTGACTTTGAGTGCCCCTACTGTGCTGTGGCGGCGGGCAATATGAATGAGTTTGTGGGCAATCACGAAGCCGATATTCTCTACGTCTATAAGCATTTTCCCCTCACCCAGATTCACCCTGAGGCAATGCCGTCGGCGAAGGCGGCCTGGGCAGCGGGGCAGCAGGGGCAGTTTTGGCTTTACCACGACGGTCTGTTTGTCAACCAAGGTCGACTGGGCGAAGACCTCTATGTTGAGCTGGCCGAGGCCATGCAGCTCGATCTGGAGCAGTTCAACCGCGATCGCGCCAGTGCCGAGGCCGAAACCGCCATTCAGCAAGATCTGGACCTAGCTCAGCAGCTTCAGCTCCAGGGCACTCCCTCCTTCATCATGAATGACCTGCTAATTCCTGGGGGCGCGCCCCCTGAGCTGTTTGAGGAGATCTTTAACCAAATTAATGCGGCCATTAAAAGCCAGAGCCAACTTTAGGAGGCGTCTCAGGCAAAGGTGACAGGTGGGTGGGATATAGGGTCTAAGGTGTACGGTTTAGGGTGTAGGAGTTAAGGTCTGCCCTAGACCCTGAACCCTACACCCTTTTGTCTTTAGGCTAGGCCATCTGAACCTCAGTTAGCTCAGTCACAAGGGTTTCTGCTACCGCCGCCGTGACCGGGGCATTAAACAGGTATCCCTGGCCCAGTTGGCAGCCCAGTGATTTGAGCTGCTGGAGCTGTTCTGGGGTTTCAATGCCTTCGGCAATGGTAGTTAGGCCCAGCTGCTGAGACAGATTAATAATCGTTCTCGCCATGCTGAGGTTGCGATGACTCTCAGACAGGTTGTTGACAAACGACCGATCGATTTTGAGGTTGTTGACCGAGAGCCGGTGCAAATAGCTGAGGGAAGAGAACCCGGTACCAAAGTCATCAATGCTGATCTGGATGTCCCGCTGGTTGAGCTGCTGTAGCCGCTGGTTGATGACTTCGATGTCTTCCATAAACATGCTTTCAGTAATTTCGAGGGCAAGGCAATGCCCCGGCAACCCGGTTTCAGCTAAAACCTGCTCCACTAAAGCCACCAGGTTGGCCTCTTTGAGCTGAACCACTGAAAGGTTAACGCTCATTTTGAGCGCTGCTGACGCAGGAAACTGCGCCTGCCAGGCGGCCAACTGCTGACAGGCGGTTTTTAATACCCAGGTGCCGAGGGGCACTATGAGCCCTGTATCTTCGGCAATGGGGATGAAATCGACGGGGGAGATCATGCCTTGAACCGGATGTTGCCAGCGGACCAGGGCCTCAAAGCCAACTAGCCCGCCAGTGGCCAAATCGACGATGGGCTGGTAGCGCAGGGTCAACTCCTGCTGGGCAATAGCCAGACGCAGGGCATTTTCCAGTTCTAGGCGCTGCAACGCCTTCTGGTGCATGGTTTGGTTGAAAATCGTATAGCCTAGCTGGCCCGTTTGCTTGGCTGAGTACATGGCAATTTCGGCATCGCGCAGAATATTGATGCCTTCGTTATAGCTGCGATCGCCCAGCACAATGCCAATGCTGGCCCCGATGACGACATCTTGGCTAGCCAGAGGTATAGCCGTTTGAAAACTGCCTAACACTCTCTCGGCGGTGCGCACCACCGCCGTCAAATTGTCGATGTCTTCGATCAGCAGCACAAATTCGTCGCCGCCTAGGCGGGCCGCCAGATCAACGCCGCCGATGGCAGCCTGCAGCCGCTTGGCAATGAGCTGTAGCAGGCGATCGCCCACCGGATGCCCGAGGCTATCGTTAATTACCTTGAAGCGATCAAGATCAATCAGCAGCACCGCGAACTGCGCGTCATCATGCTGATGAATCCGCTTGATCGCCAGATTCAACCGCTCAAGCAGCAGGCTGCGATTGGGCAACCCGGTCAGGCTATCATGGGTGGCGTCGTGCTCCATCTGCTGAAGCATGCGCACCTGGTCACTAATGTCGCGAGAGCTGGTTTGCAGGTAAGTGGGCACTCCCTCGTCTGAGTAAATCACCTTGATGAGAGTTTCGAGCCAGATATAGCGCCTATTTTTGCAGCGCGCCCGATAGGTGATTGAGCCAGAGGCTGGATCGTGAAGGGCCTGCTGAAACTGAGGCTGAATCAGGGGGCGATCTTCTGGGTGGCACTGGCGGTAGGGATCGCTGCCCACCAATTCTTCGGGCTCAAAACCCAGGAGCGCGGTGCAAGAGGGGCTCAGGTAGAGAAACTTACCCGACAGGTCGTGTAGACAGACCAAGTCTTTAACATTCTCAGCCAGCAGTCGAAAGCGGGCCTCACTCTGTTGTAAGGCCGCTTCAGCCTGCTGACGCTCTAGCTCAGCAGCGGCTCGGTTGGCAAAAATTTGCAGAATGGTAGCGTAGTCAATGCGATCGCGCAGAGGCCGCTTACTCATCACGCAGAGCAGACCCAGCACATCGCCCCCGGCGCTGGTCATCGTTACCCCTACGTAGCCCTTTAACTTCAAACGCTGCAAAAAGGGGTTGGTGGAGAACGACTCAGCAACTTGGTCAACGCAGCGATGAAACCCTTGACTTAGCACCAGGGCACAGGGCATCTCCGTAGCCGCGATCGTGATATTGGGCTGTAGCTCTCCCTCACACCAAAAGGCTAGGGTGTGCATCCCGTCGGTTTGGCGTTCTGCTACATAGACGCAGTCGGCATCTAGGGCTGAGGCCAAATGCCCCACCAGCTGTTGAAAAAACGCTTCCCCGGTGACAGCTGCCGTGCCAGCCATTAGCTGTTGCAAGGCGTCGGTAGCTTGCTTAATCTCAGTAATATCGCGCTCAATGACCACGTAGCGGTAAACCTCACCCTGCTCATCTCGAATTGGAAACGAGCGATTCCATATCCAGCGGGTGTGGCCGTCAGCGCCAATGAACCGATATTCGTCATTGAAAAAGTCTTTGCCCTGCAGCTCGTCTGCAAATTTCTCAGCAACCCAGGGGCGATCGTCAGGATGAACGTACTGTAGCCAGGCTCCAGGGGAAGAGTTGTCGGCCACGACATCTTGGTAGAGATCCGCAAACCGATTGTTGGAGTAAATCAGCTTGCCAGTGCTGACCTCTCGCAGCAGCAGCGAATCTTCGATGCCATCAACGATCTGCCGCAGCTGTTCGTGGCTCCGCTTCAGCGATCGCCCCATCAGCCTTTTAGCCTGAAGCTGCTGCCTGAGCTGTGAGTTGCTCGTACGCAACGCCGTTTCCTGGGCGAACAAATTAGCAATCAGCTGGGTGAATGCCTCCGTTAACCGAGAGACCTCGTTGCGGCCCTTGACCCGAGGCAGCAGCACATCGCGGTTGCCGTCACGAATTTGATCGGCGGCGGCGGCAATTTGCAGCAGGGGCTTGGTGATGCGGTAGGCGGCGATCCAACCCACAACCACAAACCCACAGCCGAGGCCTAGCCCGCCCAGCAAAATTTGCCAAAATAGGGCGCGAGCTGGGCTAAAAGCTGTAGACACCGGCTCGTGCACTAAAATCGTCCAGCCCAAGCCGGGGTAGCTGCTATGCCCCTGGCTACTAAAAAACCCTACCAAGTAGTGTTCACCATCGGGCCAGCGCTCCACAGTAAAACCCTTTGACTCGGTCTGAGCCAGACGCAAGCTGTTTAAGTTCAGCTGCTGCCCCTGCCAAGCTTCAGGGCCAAGAATAACCTTGCCTGCAGCATCAACAATAAAAACAGCTTGATTACTGGCAGCGGGATCCTGCATTAGCGAAGTTGCTACCCCTTCCACCCATTCCCAGGTGATGTGAGCGCCCAAAACACCTTGCAGTTCTCCGCGATCGCTATACACAGGAGCGGCCACATCTAGCAGACGCAGAGGGGCTCCATCGGCCTTGGGCGGCAAAAGCTTACTCAGCAACTTGGCATCGTGCACATCTCCCACGAAGGGTTCATTTTTGGCCGCAATAAACCAGTCTCGCTCAGCCACGCTCACCCCCTCTAGCAAGTCCTGGGTGCTGACTTGAACGACACCTTGGGTGTCGGCAAAGCCAATCCAGGTGTAGTCGGGGTAGGTGCTCTGGAGACGTTCAAGCAACGACTGCCGCTCAACCATGGCCTGGGAAAACGTTCCCACCAGCTTGAACTCGGCAATAATTTGAATCTCACGGTAGCGCTCAAACAGACTGCGGTCTAATTCTTCTGTAAGCTGGCCCGCCATCAGCTCCAGCCTGTAGCCCATGTCGCGCTCGATCTGATCCTCTGCCTGTCTACCGGCCACACCGCCTAAAACAGCCGACAGCAAAAGCGTGATGCCGCTAAAGGCAACTCCCAAACGGATACCTAGGCTGGTGTTGACCCAGGACGGAAAAAATCGCTGCATAAGCTCAAATTTGAGGGAGCTAAGAAACTTTAAAGAGCCATACGGCTTGAATGTTGCTGTTTGTGAGCACAGGGACATGGAGGAGCTCACAGGTGTGTATAACTACTACCGAATAGTCAGATTCACGTATAGTGCTCTGACTATTCGGTAGTGGAGTTTGCCACAGAAAGATAACGAAGAGATATGTCTACTGTGCTCTCAGAACTTGAGATTTAGTTGCTAGGAGACATTTACTTCGTGGCTAATATCCTAGAAAATACTTACTTCCGTACCTGAAACTAGTTGTGAAATGTTAGTTTTCAAAGATCTTGATCCGTATTTTTAGTAGTCAAAAACGCAACACTGCGTTTTTTGAGTATGCCCACTTCACCAATTTTTCATCCTGTGATGAGACCCTGCAATCTTTAAGTCAACCTAAAGGCCAGCACCTATAGATAGTCTGCCTTTTAACAGCCGGTTTTGGTCTTACTTCAAAGCAACGAAACCCGTGATTAACCGATTAGAACTATATAGATCTATCTATATATAAAAATGTGTGAGCGGCGAGCCGGGTTATCGGCGCCCCAGCTGCCCAGGAAGACTATGCCAGTTGAGTGTGCCAGTTTAGCTGTCTGCCTCCCCTACCTCCTGAATTGGAACAGGCAGGTCAAGGGCTTGGTCACACATTTTTGCTGGTTCTAAAGCTGAAAACGCCTGTGGATATAGGGTTTTGCTAATTTAGGCTGTCTCCTCGACTGTTGGGTCACTGTCACCCACTACACAAAGTGTCATGGCCTCGCTAAGGGATACACAGGCCCTAGCGCTACAACAGTGTCATGGCGAAAGCGAAGACAACTGCTTCCCCGCCGGCCCCATCCAACCTAATGGCATTGCTCAAACCGTTTTGGGTGGGCTTCTCAACAAAAGACAGTCAACAACACACAGTTTGCATTTGGAGAATGACCATGAAAACCCGTTCTATCGCTGCGATCGCCTTGGGTCTTACCGCTGCTTCTATGGCTGCCCTTCCTATGGCCGCTAACGCCCAAGATGCCAGCACTGACCTCAACTACATCGGCGCAGGCGTCGGCATCAGTGACGACATTGGCCTCTCGATCAACAGCAAGGTTACCGTAGCCGACAACATCTCAGTGCGCCCCGGCGTCATCAGCGACCTCGACTTCAATGGCGACGATGGTGAAACCGTCTTCCTGCTGCCCGTGACCTACGACTTCAACGCCATTACCGACAACGGTCGTATACTGCCCTATGTTGGGGCTGGCCTATCGGTTTCTACCGAAGGCTCTACCGAGGTCGGTCCTATGCTCACCGGCGGGGTTGACTACCGCATCACTGAGCGCATCGTAGCCAATGGTGGTGTCAACGTATCGTTCTATGACAACACCCAAGTCAATGGCTCTGTCGGCTTAGGCTACGCGTTCTAGGTTCCTAGACCTCCTGCTCTGAACCAGTAAACTAGCAAAAAAGAGATCGGTGGAAGTTCCACCGATCTCTTTTCTTTTGATTGAGTTGCAGCGCTGAGTTGAGAATGTCGTCATTGGTCAAATTGACCAAGCCACTGTAGGTCAGCCCCGTACTGCGGCCAATTTAAACGCTCATCTCAGAGCCTTACTCGGCCGATTCAAACTTTCATTGGTGTAGTGCAGCGAGCGCCCTACCTCTACTTGCCAGATTTGCTTAGCTCCTAGAGGTTATTGCCAGACTGACTTTACCCACGAGCGCCCCCTAGAATCCTCAACCTTACTGGCCAGACTGAGATGGATTCACGATGTAATTGGCTGCTGGGTTATCAGCTAGTGGAGCCAACCTGCCTTGGTGAACCAGAGCCTGATGAATAAACGCTGCAATTTCAGCACGGGTAGCCGGCCGATCAGGGTTGAGTAATTGGCGGTCGGGATAGTTAACCACTAAGCCTGCCTGAGTTGCAGTGGCGATCGGATCTACTGCATAGACCGGAATTTTTTGGGCATCGGTATAGTAGTTGCTCACGACCTCTGAAGGCAGAGCCTCAAACTCAGGATTGTCTCCTGCTGCACGATCGGTGCGATTTGGAGTTTCAGCTGTATTTGCCGGAGCCGACGAATTAGGAGCAGCGGCAGTGTTGGCAGAATCTGGGGTTTGAGCAGGGCGATTAGCCGCAGGGGGAACGTTTCTAGCTCTAGCGGGAGCCACAAGGGGCTGCATCAAAGTTGTTAGCGCCATCGGCATGAGAAAGGTGTTTCTGCGGGGTCGCTGGGTGGCACGGGAGGATTGGTTTGCTGCTGTTGATTTGGCAGCTTGATTATTGGTAGCTGCTTGATCGGTCGCAGATTGCTCTGAAGCGGTTGAATTATTGACTGCGGGAGTCGCGGCACCTGAAGCATTCAGGTTGGGCGGAGCTTCCAGGTTGAGGTTTTGAGATAGGGAGACTAGGGCTTCGGTTCTTGAAATGTCTCGATCAGGTGCAAACAAGCCACCAGGGTAGCCAGACATAAAGCCGGATTCGTGAGCTTCTTCAATGGCATCTTTAGCCCAATGATCGTCTGGAACATCGTTATAAACGCTGCCATCGGCGATCGGGTCTTCTTGGACTTGATTAAAGCTTTGGCTGAGGATGGCAGCAAACTCGTCACGCCGCACTGGCTGATCGGGTCTAAACGTTCCATCTGGATAGCCTTTAAGCAGATTTTGAGCGGTCAGACTTTGGATAAAAGGCTGTGCCCAATGCCCTTCAATATCTGGTAAAGAGCCTGCTTGTCCGCTAGTCTGCTCGGGAGATGCGATCGCTGACGTGGGTTGCAGCATCAGTAAAGGGACAAACGTGCCGATTGAGAGTCCTAGAACTGCAACTGTTGCACCTGCAACAGACCAATGAGAGCGATTCAGCATTTGTCTTTCCCCTGGGAGGTGGCGGATTTCTTGGTATTCAGGCTATGCAATCTTTAAGCTGATCTTGTCTATCTTTCGGACGACACACCAGGCATAAGTTGAGTGGGCTAGTAGTGCGAACCCTGAACGCTCAACCACGGGCAGTGAGCGACTACCGAGGGGCAAAGCATCAGCGCGGGCAAGGCTCTGATCTTCCCAGCTCCCAAAAGCGGAATGATTTGTGACCATAACTCTTGCCAGTGGCTCTGGAAAGATTTGCTGACTATTGTGGGTTTACCCATAAACGTACCAAGGATAGAAGCATAAAGGTACCACCCAGGGGTCTCGAGCATCGCAACCACGTCAAGATCTGACGCATCATAGAAGCATAAGTTTACCAAGAGTGGAATCTGGAAGCATAAGCTTACTGAGAGTTTAAGGGCTACTACCTCTATATCCCGCACTCAATTCTGGCCTGGACATTGAGCTATCTATTGTCCAAGCCATTTCTATGGCTTTTATAGTGGCTCTCCTTGGAGGAAGGTAGCTAGGGATACCTGTAGCGAAAATACTGTATGGACGTAACGGCCAGGCAAGTTTCGCAAGATATTCCGACAATAGCTAAAGCAAAGTTCGGACTGAACTCTCTCTGCTCTGCATTTTGCAATTGAGTACGCAGAGTGCAGAATTTAATACCCTTGTCAAGTTATAGAATAATGTAACTGGCACAATGGCACTCTTTTTTAGAGTTTTTTCGATCTAAAACAGACTTTCCCTAATTTCATGCAATACAAATAAAACCTAGAACTCTCACAGAAAGGTATCCTCAGCCCACTTTGCCCAGACTTCGGTCCGGAAATTCAGTAAATTAAAAGATAGGATTAACCCATTAAGAATGGCTCTTTTTCTTATTTTTTTGGAGGCAAAGTTACATTATCGTGTAAGTTTTGCTCCGCTTCATTTGTGCCACTTTATATAACTCCAAAAAAGATTGACAAGCGAATTTCAATCAGCTAATCTCCCTTAATACTGAGCGGAGAGATTATGTTGACTCAGCTGGAATTTGATTCTTGGTGCAGTCGTCTCAATCTCTCGGTTGAGGCAAAAGAAGCAATAAACAAAATCAGAGCATCCCAACCAGCTCGAAAGGTTGGAGGTAGTTACAAAAATGTGTGCGGGCAATTTCCAAGTCGAAAGATGGGTGTTTCCATCCAGTTCGAGTCTCACAAAAATGAATTGCCAGTAATTTATAAATTAGAAAATGACGACAGCGTTCTAGAGTATTACGATCAGCCAAATCAGATCATTTTCCCTTCCGAGACCAAGCAAGGCGCGGCAAGAGGTTATCTCAGAACTCCAGATTTTTTTGTGATTTGCAGTGATTCTGCAGGTTGGATTGAATGCAAGACCGAGAAAGATTTAGAGAAACTTCAAGCGAAAAACCCAAGGCGGTATTGCTTTGGGGATGACCAGAAGTGGCATTTCCCGCCAGGCGAAGCATACGCGACGGAAATGGGTCTCTATTTTCATGTTTGGTCAGACTCAGAGATCAATTGGGTTCTTTACAGAAATCTTATTTTTCTTGACGACTATTCTTCCAAGTATGAGATCAATAGAAGAGAAGAAAAAGAGCTTCTAATATCATTAATTTCCGAGAATCCTGGCATGAGCTTGACTGATCTATTCAGGCATAAAAAGAATTTTCTTAAAGATTTAATTTATTCTTTAATCGCTCAAAGAGAAATATATATTGATCTTAATATTGCACCATTAGTAGAACCTGAAAAATGCCTTCTTTTTGCCAACAAGGAAATATCAATAGCTTATAGAATAAGCATTGATTCAATGAACAGCTTGCAAGCAAACCAAATTTCTCAGGTAAAGCTTCAGGCAGGAGAAAAATTAATCTATGAGAATAAAGAGCTAACCATTTGTTTCGTTGGTTCTGAGAGTGTAGTTCTTCAGGATGAAAATCAAAAATTCCTAGAACACAAAATCTCAGAAATAGAGTTATTGATTACTCAAGGAAAGATCAAGGTATTAAATTATCAATTGGAAATACCAAGCAAGGATGAAATTCTTGAGTGCTTGATTGAAGCAAGTAAGGATGACTTATCAATAGCTAATATGCGCTTCAATTGCATTCAAGGAAATATCGAAGAGGGGTACTCGTTAGAGACAATAAGAAAGTG